>VAYX01000016.1 GCA_005885325.1 Actinomycetota bacterium | reverse complement strand
GTCTCGGATTTCCTACGCGACGATCGGTCGTACGTCGCGGCCTCCGTCGCCGGCTCGGAGGTGGTCGCCGGCCGGGACGCGTACGTGATTCGCCTCACGCCGGCCACCGCCGACACCTTGCTCGGGAGGATCGATGTCGCGATCGACGCCGAGACGAGGATGCCCCTTTCACTCCAGGTGTTCCCCCGAGGGAGCTCGACGGCCGTGGTTAGCGTGAGGTACGCGTCGGTCGCGTTCGAACCGGTGGATGCCTCCATGTTCACGTTCAACGCCCCACAGGACGCAATGGTGAAGCAGGTGAGCGACGAGGGCCCGGGGGCTCCCGGCTCTCCGGGCCAGCTGCCGGTCCAGGGCGTGCGCGTGTTCGGCCGGGGATTCGAGATGATCCTCGCGGTCCGCGTGTCCGACGTGCCGGCCGACATCCGCAGCCTGTTCCCGTACGCGGGTCCGCTCGGCTCGGCCGACGTGGTGGACCGAGTCGACCATTCCTGGCTCGTGGTCGGCTTGGTGCGGACCGCAGCGCTCGCGGAGGTGGAGCCGAAGCTCCCGTGACCGCGTTGGTCACGCGCGGGCTGACGAAACGCTACGACGGGGTGAACGTCGTCGACAGCTTGGATCTCACCGTGAACCACGGCGAGCTCTACGGGTTCCTGGGGCCGAACGGCGCGGGGAAGACCACGACGATCCGGATGGCCCTGGGGCTGATCTTCCCCTCCGGTGGCGAGGTGGAACTGTTGGGGGAGCCCATGTTCCGCCGGGGCCGAGACCATGCGCTTCGCCGAACCGGTGCGTTGATCGAGGAGCCCGCGTTCTACCGATTCCTGTCGGGCCGAAGGAACCTCGAGGCCTTCGCCCGGGCCGGTGGGGACGGCGAGGAGGCCCGGCGGCGCCTGTCCCGCATCGATGAGGTCCTGGAGCAGGTCGGCCTGTCGCCGGCGGGGGACAAGCGGGTGAAGGCGTACAGCCAGGGCATGCGGCAGCGCCTGGGGATCGCGCTCGCGCTCCTCGGCCGGCCCGAGGTGCTCGTGCTCGACGAGCCGACGAACGGGCTCGACCCGGCGGGGATGCGCGAGGTCAGGTTGCTCCTGCGGCGCCTGGCCGACGGCGGCACCACCGTGTTCGTGTCGAGCCACCTGCTCGCGGAGGTCGAGGTGATGTGCGACCGCGTCGGCGTCCTCTCGCGGGGCCGCCTGGTGGCCGAAGGTCCGCCGGGGAACCTTCGGGGGGGCGCCGAGCACCTGCGGATCGAGGTCGGCGATCCCGAACGCGCGGCGGCCATCCTTCGAGCCCTGGCCGGCGTGGCCGGCATCGAAGGTGAGGGGCGCGTGCTCCGGGTCCATCTCGACGGAGCGAACCCCGCTCAGGTGAACGCGGCCCTGGTCTCGGGCGGGGTGGCCGTCAGCGCCCTGGTGTCGGAACGGGACACGCTGGAAGACGTCTTCATGTCGCTCGTGGAGGGCTCCGGTGTTCAGGGTTGAGCTGATGAAAGCGTGGCGCCGATGGCGGACGTATCTGCTGGCCGCGGCCCTCGGTGGCATCCCGGTGCTGATCGTCATCGCCGTGAAGCTGTCACCACCGACGTCAGCGGACTCCGGGGACGCGCCGCCCTTCCTGTTCCAGATCCTGCGCAACGGGTTGTTCGCCCCGCTCACCGGCCTGGCAGTCATCCAGCCGTTCTTCCTACCGCTCGCCGCCGGACTTCTGGCCGGTGACGCGGTGGCCGGCGAGGCCCAAGCGGGAACGCTGCGCTACCTCCTGGTCCGGCCGGTGGCCCGGACGCGACTGGTCCTCGGCAAGTACGGAGCGGCCATGGCGCTCCTCGGCCTCCTCCTCCTGTGGGTCGTGGGATGCGGCGCGTTCTGGGGCGGCGTGGTGTTCGGGTTCAAGCCGCTGCCCACGCTGTCGGGAACGACACTTTCGGTGGCCCAGGCATCGCTGCGGATCCTCGCGGCGGCCGGGTACATCCTCCTCGGGGTGTCGGGGATCGCCGCCATCGGCGTGTGCATCTCGACGCTCACGGACTCGGGGCCGGGGGCGATCGTGGCCACGGTGATCCTCGGCATCACCAGCGAGATCGTCGACCAGATCCCGAACCTGCGGGTCATCCACCCGTACCTGCCCACCCACGGGTGGCTGGCGTTCACGGACCTCTTCCGGTTCCCCGTCGAGTGGGGCGGCATGCGCGGGGGGGTCCTCATCTCGGCCGCGTACACGGCGGTGTTCCTGACCGTGGCCCTGGTGTCGTTCTCGCGCCGCGACGTGGTCGCGTGAGCGGGCTCAGCCGGCGGCGGCGACGATCTCTTTCGAGAGCTCGGGAAAACCCATCAGGTGGGCGCGCCGCTCGGCCTTGAACCTCGAGACCATGCCGGCGTACTCCGCCTGTCGTCCCTGTCGCTCGTACAGCCAACGGGGCTGGAGCAGCTCGGGGTCATCGATCCCGGGGACTGCCTCGGCGATGAGGTAGCCGAAGTCGAGGTCCTCGATCCAGGAGATGGTCCCCTCGGCGATGGCCTTCACCACGGCCGAGGAGTGCGGGATCTTCACCTTCTTCGATCGTTCGTCGTCCTCTCTGCCTCCCACTCGGCCGGTGTTCAGCAGGAACACCTCGATGGGATGGGACGCCAGCAGCTCCAGGATGCGGTTGCCCTGGAGCCCGTGCGGCAGGGGGAAGAACGGGTTGGTCCCCGGCACCCGGAGGAACTTGCCCTCCTCGGCCTTGCCTCCGGCTGAGGTGCCGGTGGTCTCGCCGAGCATGAAGTACGCCGCGGCCTGCTCCTGCGACAGTTTGGCCACCGCAGGGATGATGTTCTCGTTCCAGTTCAGGATCAGCAGGCGATCGACCGTGCCCACCGTGCGCGCGTCTCGGTAGTTGCCCAGATCGTCCATGCCGAACACGGCCCGGCCGTTCTTCGTGTACGAGGTCTCGAAGAAGTTCACCGTCCCCCGCTCGTCCTGGTACACGTTCTCCAGGTAGGCGGTGGGTTGGGTGACCGCCCTGAAGATGTTCGGTTCGAAGTCGGGGTCGAGGCTGAAGGTCTTGGCGAAGCATCCGTTCTCGGTGCCGTACACCTTCCCGCCGGGCATGAGCGCCACGAAGTCGTCCTGGACGGGTAGCGAGTCGTTCTGGGTGGTGAACGTGGTGGTGGTCTTGCCCGTCCCCGAGAGCCCGATGATGAGGAACACCTTCTCGCCGGCGTCCGTGGGGATCACCTTGCATCCGGCATGCAGCCCCAGGCCGCCGCGGTCGTAGACGATCGTGTTCCACATCCGAAGGCCGCCCTTCTTCGACTCGCCGAAGTAATCGGAGTTCAGGATCCGGGTCACCCCGTTCACCAGGTCGACCGCGATGACGCGGTCGTCCGGGTAGCCCGGTGCGGCGAGGTTCGGCGTGTAGATGACCTCGACGTTCGGCTCGCCGCCGTCGCGGGGGAAGTACAGCTTCTGCTGCATGCCGGCGATGTTCGCGTTGGCCTTCTCGATCGTGAGGCGGGCCGGTGTCCGGAATCCCTCGTCGTTGCCGATGTAACCGTCGATCACCACGACGTCCTGCTTGGCCAGGTACGCGTCCTGCAGCGAGGCGATCCGCTCGTACTCCTGCCGCGTCATGGTCTTGCCGCTTGCCGCCGCCGGATCGTCGGTGACCACGAACGTGCTGCCGGAGGAGCGGGACGTCACGCGGGTCTGCACGTTCAGGTTGCCGAACTCTGTGATCCGGCACTGCGGCATCTCCTCGGTGAAGCTCCGCAGCTCCTCCGGTGAGGGGTTCTGGTGCACGGTTCGCGCCTCGACCAGCAACAGGTGCTCCTTCGACCACTCGACGATCGGCGCCTAGGACGGAGCCGGTGCCTGATGAGAGGCTAGATTCTACCCGAGGGGCTTGCCCGTTCGGCCACCGCGGATGGGGAGCAGACGCCGGGTGGGGCCGGAACCGATGCCATGGAGCTGACCGAGGACCAGCTGATCGAGGCCATCCGCAAGGTGCTCTCCGGGGAGTTCCCTGGGGTCCAGGTGGGGATCGGAGACGACGCAGCGGTCGTGGGGTCCGGGACCGGGTCCATGGTCCTTTCGACTGACATGCTGATCGAGGGCGTGCACTTCGAGCGCTCGTCGATCTCGGCCAGGGATCTCGGAGCAAAGTCGATCGTGGTGAACGTGTCCGACATCGCCGCCATGGCCGCCAGTCCCCGGTACGCGATGGTGTCGCTCGGGATCCCGGTCGACGTCGACGCCGCTTGGGTGATGGAGCTCTTCGGGGGGATGCGGGCCGCGTGCGACGAGTACGCGCTGGCGCTCGTCGGCGGCGACACCAACCGCGCCGACGCCGTCGTCATCGCCGTCGCGGTCGTTGGCGAGGTCGGGTCGGGGCACGCCGTCTCGCGCTCAGGGGCTCGGCCCGGCGACATCGTGGTGGTCACGGGGTCCCTCGGTGCGGCGGCGGGGGGGTTCCTGCTCTCGCGGATCCACCCCTCGAAGCTGCCACAGGCGCTGGCCGAGCCGTGGGGCCGGGAGCTGCTGGATGCCCAGGCCCGGCCGGTGGCCCGGGTGGGCGAGGGACAGACGCTGGCCCAGGCAGGGGCGACGGCCATGATGGACCTGTCCGACGGGCTGGCCAAGGATCTGTCCCGCCTGTGCTCGGCGAGCGGTGTGGGGGCCCGGGTGGACCTGCCTCGCGTGCCGGTGGCGGAGGCGCTCCGCCTCGCCGCAGGGTTCCTGGAGGTCGATCCCGCGGAGCTCGCGCTGACGGGCGGCGAGGATTACGAGCTGCTGGCCACCATCGATCTCACGAACCTGGCGCGGGCGCGGGGCGACCTGCGCGAGCGGTTCGGGGTGACGCTCAGCGATGTCGGCGTCATCATCGATGAGGGGCTCGTCGCGGTGGACGCCGAAGGCCGGCAGTCACCGCTCGAGCCCACGGGGTGGGATCACTTTGCCACGGCATGACGGCGAACGGCCCAGGGCCCTGACGATCGCAGGGTCGGACTCCGGCGGCGGGGCGGGGATCCAGGCCGACCTGAAGACGTTCGCCGCCCTCGGCGTGTACGGGATGACCGCCATCACCGCGGTCACCGTGCAGAACACCAAGGGCGTCAGCGGCTACGAGGAGCTGTCGCCGCAATTGGTGGCCGACCAGATCCGGGCGGTTGTGACCGATATCGGCGTCGACGCTGCGAAAACCGGGATGCTTGCATCCGCGGTCATCGTGGAGGCGGTTGCCGACGCGGTGGCCGAGACCCGGGTGCCGAACCTGGTGGTCGACCCGGTGTTCATGTCCAAGCACGGTCACCCGCTGCTCGCGGACGATGCCGTGGAGGCCCTTCGGGAGCGCCTCCTGCCCTTGGCCATCCTGGTCACGCCGAACCTTCCGGAGGCGAGCGGCCTGGCGGGCTTCCGGGTGGACTCGGCGGCGTCCATGAAGGAGGCGGCTGAAGCGATCCGGTCGTTCGGCCCCACGGCCGTCCTGGTGAAGGGAGGCCATCTCTCCGGTGAGCGCTCGGACGACCTGTTCTTCGACGGGATCCGACTGCTCTGGGTGGAGGGGGAGCGCATCGATACCCCGAACACCCACGGGACGGGGTGCGTCCTGTCCTCGGCCATCGCGGCCTACCTCGCCTGTGGGGACGACCTGCTCGTCGCGGTGCGAAAGGGGAAGGTCTTCGTCGCGGAGGCCATGCGCCACGGGCTGGCCATCGGGCAGGGCATCGGACCGGTCGATCCGGCGTGGGGGATCCTTCCGCCGTAGCGTGCCACAGCGGGGGGCGGGATCTAGCCGGCTCGCTGAACCTTGCCGGCCTTCAGGCAACTGGTGCAGGCGTAGATCCGCCGCGGCGACCCATTCACCAGGGCCCGGACCCGCTGGACGTTCGGATCGAACCTTCGGTTGGTCCGGTGGTGGGAGTGGGACACCCGCTTGCCGAAGAACGGCTTCTTCCCGCAGATCTCGCACACGGCTGCCATGGCGCGAGCAAGGGTAACAGACGGCCTCCGGCTTCCCGTCGCCTTGCGGTCGGGCCGTCCGGAGAGCAGAGTTGTCGAGGAACGAATCCTGAGGGGGAATCATGCAATCAGCGGAGGGTCCGATCGTCCATCATGTCTTCTCCCAGACGATCGAGGCAGGGAGGTCCATCCGGCAGGTCGTCGAGTCCGTGGGGGCCAATCGCGATCAGGTCAAGTTCGTGGCGCACTTCATCGGCTCCTTCGCCGTGTACACGCGCATGGAGAGCCGGAGCCTTGAGGACGCCCAGACGTTCATCGCCGGACCTCTCTGGGACGCGGGCGTTCATTCCGAGACGTCCACCGAGCTCAAGGTCTCGAGCATCAGGGGGCCCAAGCGGGCAAGCCCGCCGTACTGCGCACTCGTACGGGTTCGCGCCGCCGGAAGTCCGTTCGACCTCCTGGACGCCCTGGACGAGGCCTTCAAGGACAAGTTCGACGAGAACACATATTGGTATGGCGCAGCCGTCGTCTCGGGCCGGGGGTTCGACGTCCTCGTGGACTTGGGAAGGCCGAGCTTCGAGGAGCTGTGGACGGCGATCGCCCATGACCTCCTGACCGTGGAGGGGATCGGGGGAACGGACTCGTCGTTCGCCTATCTGCCCGGCAACGCGATCCGCGGCGGGGAGGATGCCGGATAGGCGGACCGTTGGGTCGAGGGCGCCCGTCGCCGAGCGAGGCGAACGCAAGCTCGTCTCGGTCCTCTTCGCTGACCTCGCCGGGTACACGGCGCTCGCAGCCTCCATGGATGCCGAGGAGGTCTATCGCTTCCTCCGTCCCCAGCTGCACGCGCTCCAGCGGATCGCCGAGACCTTCGGCGGCACGGTGCCCCAGATCATGGGGGACGGGTTCATGGCCGTCTTCGGGGTCCCGATCGTCCACGAGGACGACGCCGAACGGGCGGTCCGGGCCGCGCTGGCCGTACGGGATCACGTCCGCGAACTGAACGCGAGGAGCGAAGGCCTCCCGTTCCCCGAAGTCCACGCGGGCGTGAACTCAGGGGAAGTCATGGTCGCCCCTTCCGATGAGCCGGCGGGGTTCACCGTGATCGGCGACACGGTGAACACCGCGTCGAGGCTCGCGGATCTCGCACCGGGCGGGCGGGTGTTGGTCGACGAGCGCACGAGGGCCCGGACCTCCGGCGCCATCCGGTACGGCCCCCGATACACCCGGCAAGCGAAGGGCAAGCCCGATCTCGCGACCTATGAGGCCGTGGGCGTCCGGTCGGCCCGCCCGGCCACGCGACAGGGCCGGACGCCGACGAGAGCATTCGTCGACCGGGCGGACGTGATGCATCGCCTTCGAGACGAGACGCTCGCCACCGAACGCGAAGCCCGATCCCGGGTCCTCGTCGTCACCGGCGAACCCGGACTGGGCAAGTCGCGGGCCGCGGCGGAGTTCCGCAAACGCCTGCGGCGCGGTTCCGTCTTGGCCGGCCGGTGCGTGCCCTTCGGCCCACAGCACCCCCTGCATGCCATGGCCGAAGCGATCGGCGGGGCCGCCGGCGTCTCCCCGGGAGCGCCGATCAAGGAGATCGAGGCCGGGGCGACGCGACTCGCGGAGCGCATCGCCGGCGTGGACCGAAGGACCCTGGTCAGGGAGATGAGCCTGTTGCTGGCCGGACGGGTCGCACCGGGGCAAGCACCCGGATCGGTGCATGACGCACTTGCGGCGGTCCGCACGGTCGTGGAGGGGCTGGCCAGGATGAAGCAGCCGGTCACCGTCGTTCTCGACGACCTGCAGTGGGCGGACCCGGACCTGGTGAAGGCCCTCGAGGACGTGAGCCGCCAGCCGTGGAACTGCCCTGTGCTGTTCCTCGGTCTCTCCCGGCCCGACAAGCTGATCGCGAAACTCCCCCAGCTCGAGCTGGGGTCGCTGCCGGACCCCGCGATGCTGGAGCTCGCTCACAGCGTCCTGGGAGAAGCGGCCCCCCGTGCAGTGGTCCAGGCCCCGGTGGGGTTGGCCGCAGGCAACCCGTTGTTCCTCGAGGAGAGCCTGGGGATGCTGGTCGAGACGGGTGCGCTGGTGTCCGGAGCCACCGGCTGGCGAGTGGCCCAGCCGAACCTCCTGCAGGCCGTGCCCCCGACGATCCGGTCGTTGATCGCCGCTCGGCTGGACGGGCTTCCACCGGACGAGAAACAGGTGCTCCAGGACGCGTCGGTCGCGGGTGATGCGACGTGGGACGGGCTCGAGGAACACCTGTCCGAGGTCCCCGATCCTCACCGGGCCCTGCTGTCGCTGGAGGGACGCGACCTGCTGCGGCGTCGCGCCACGAGCGCCGTCCCGGGGTCGGTGGAGTACGGGTTCAAGCACCCGCTGATCCGCGAGGTGGCCTACGAGTCGTTGCCGCGATTGGAACGGGCCCGCCGTCATCGGCAGATCGCGGAGTGGTTGCGGGGACGTGCCCCGTCGGCGTCCGAGGAGCCCATCGCCGCGCTCGCCCATCATTACGAGCGGGCGTGGGAGCTCGGGCGCTCGACGACGGGCCGGCGTCCACCGATCGGAACCGCTCGGCTCGCGGTTCGGTATCTCGGTCGGTCTGCGGCGCAGACCTTCGCCTACCAGGCGCGCTCCGCCGAGGCTCTGTACGAGCGGGCCCTTCGCATCGTCCAGGAAGATGAGGAAGGCATCGACCCTCGGACCACCGCCACGCTCCTCACGGGCCGGGCGGAGAGCTTGATCGAGATGGGGCGGCACCGCGAGGCAATCACGCACGCCACCCAGGCCAGGGCCATCGGCCATGAGCTTGGCGACCGGCGCCTAGCGGCCCGGGCGTTGCTCGCGCTGGGACGAGCCGAGAGCGACGCGGGTCGCATGCGTCGAGCTCGAACGCTCCTGGAGGAGGCACGAGGGGAGTTCGCGATCCTCGGTGATGTCCGGGGGCAGGCGTGGGCGCTCCACCATCTTTCCGAGACGTGGAGCAGAGACGATTACTCGCGCGAGTTGCTGGAACTCCGCAAGGCCCATCGCCTGTTCACGCGCTCGAGGGATCGCTGGGGCCGTTCGGTCGCCGCCCAGGACCTCGCGTACCTGCTCACCACGCAAGGGGGCCGGGAGTTCCATCGGTGGTTGGAGGAGGCGAACCGGCTCGCGGAGGACGACCGCGACCTTCGATCGCGGGCCGCGGTGGCCAGGACACGCGGCTACTTCGCGTATTTCTGCGGCGAGTTCGGGGAGGCCATCCGGATCATGCGCGAAGCGAGACCGCTGGCGGCTCAGTCAGGTGATCGCTATGCGGAGGCCGACACCGTCCTCATCGGTGCCATGGCCGCGGCCGCTGTTGGCCCTCCCGACGAGGCTGAACGCCTGAGCCTCGAGGCCCTCGAGCTCGCCCGTGAGCTGCGCTCGGCGCGGGTTCGAGCCACCGGGCTCCTGGCGGGAGCCCGCGCGGCGCTCAGGTCCGGTTCGCCGTCGCTTGCACAGAGCCGGCTCCGGGCGGCCCGGCTGATCATCGAGCAGAAGAGGATCCGCGTGATGCGTTGCGAGGCCCTCCTGTTCGAAGCGTGGCTGGCGCTTGACCGAGGGGTCTGGGACAAGGTCTCGGGCCTCGGCGTTCGCCTCGGTACCGCGGTGCGAGCCAGCGACTGGCTCATCCTCGAGCCGCTCGTTCCGCTCCTTCGTGGACGAGCCTCCCTTGGCGCCGGCCGGCCGGATGAGGCGCGGCGCCACCTGGCTCGAGCCGCCTCGCTCGCTCGGTCCCTGGGCTCGGGCGGCTTCCTGGGCCTGGCCGTGGCGTTGGAGCGGCAGTCCGCGTTGCTGGCGGGAGCGGACGTCGAGGGCAGACCTGACGTTGCGATCGAGGAAGCGGAGATCGCGGCGGTCGTCCTGGAGAACGAGGGTCTGCACGCGCTCCGCGCGGGGGACGACGAGGGCGCGGCGAAGGCATTCGAGCGAGCCGTCGAAACGTGGAGCACCATGGGTCGGACTGCGTGGCTTGCGCGGTCCCTTTCGCTCCACGCTGCGGCCGAGA
Organism: Actinomycetota bacterium; assembly: GCA_005885325.1. Taxonomy (GTDB): domain Bacteria; phylum Actinomycetota; class UBA4738; order UBA4738; family HRBIN12; genus AC-69. The sequence continues at coordinate 24,024 of VAYX01000016.1, read as the reverse complement.
AGCGGCGTGGAGATCGGCGGATGGCCGGCAGGCTGTATCGCAGGGCCGAGGCCGTCCTCGACGAGTTGAAGACGCCGGCACGGAACCGATCGTCGATCCTTTCGCCCATCGACCATTGACGCTCAGACCGAAGGAAGGATCCTGTTCAATCCCTTCTGGAGGGCAGCGGGGGTGAGCGGCCCCTGCCAGGTCATCGCGATGCGGCCCCCGGCGTCGTAGAAGATGGTGTCCGGCTGCCCCACGAACCCCAAACCGTTTCGGATCGCGGCCGTGGGGTCGAAGACGCTCGGGTAGTTCCACCCGTACTCGACCATGAAGGACCTGGCCGATGATCGCGAGTCCAAGATGTCCACCCCCAAGAACTGGACGCGGGAGCCGTAGGAGTGCGAGGCGGACGCCAGGTCCGGGGCCTCCACCCGGCACGGCCCGCACCATGCCGCCCAGACGTTCACGACCACGGGGGTTCCCTTCAGCTGACCCAGCAGCTCCTGGAAGGTTCCGAAGTCGAACCCGGGAAGGGCCGAAGCGTCGGTCGGCAGGAGGGGGGCCTGCGTGGCGTTCCGCGCCGGAACCGGCGTCCGATCGCCCCCGCCGACGTCCGAGGCACCACCCGTGCACGCCGCCGCCGCCATCGCGATGAGGGCGGACGCGAAGGCGATCCGGCGGAGCGGCATGAGGTGCATGGTAGAACCACGGTGTGGGTTCCGCGCCGCCGACCGAACCGACCGGCTCCCCGTGACGCTCACGCTCTCGTCGCCGATCACGGCCATCGACCGCGCCCTGGCGGCGCGCCGGGCCGGGTTCAAAGACAAGGGCCCGCCGGCCGCCGACGTCCTGGCTGAGGCGCTGGACATCCGCACGGTGCGGGACCTGCTCCATCACTACCCGCGGCGCTACATCGACCGATCGCAGGTGGCCTCGATCCGGGATCTCCGGGTGGGGCAGGAGGGGACGGTCATCGCCCGGGTGAAGCGGACCACGAAGCGCCAGACCCGCAGGCGCCAGAGCATGGTGACGGTCACCCTGTACGACGGCTCTGGCTACCTCGACCTCACGTTCTTCAATCAGCCGTGGGCGGCGACGCTGTACAAGGAAGGGCAGGAGCTCGCCGTGTCCGGCACCCCAGCCCTGTACCGGGGCAAGTTGCAGATGGTCAACTTCGAGGTGGAGATCCTCCGGGGGGCCGAGGCGGACATGGTGCACACCGGCCGGATCACGCCGGTCCACCGGGCCACGGAGGGCGTGACCACCCGGACCATCCGCGAGCTCGTGTTCCGAGCGCTCGAACGCCTTCCGCGGATCCCCGACCCACTCCCCGAGGACATCGTCGCGGCCGAGTCCCTCCCATCCTTCGATCCGGCCATCCGCGCCGTCCACTTCCCCGAGTCACAGGAGGATCTGGCGAGTGCCCGTGAACGGCTGAAGTTCGACGAACTGTTCACGCTGGAGCTCGGCGTGGCGTTCCGCAAGCATCGGGTGGAGGCGGGCCAGCGAGGAGTCGCGCACGAAACGAGCGGTCCGCTGGTGGAGCGGCTGCTCACCGGCGTGCCGTTCGAGCCCACCCGGGCACAGCGCCGGGCCATGCAACAGGTGGGGGACGCCATGGCCCGTCCCCGACCCATGAACGCGCTCCTGCAGGGGGACGTGGGCTCGGGCAAGACCCTGGTCGCGCTCTATGCGGCGCTGGTCGCGATCCAGTCGGGCCACCAGGCGGCGATCATGGCCCCGACCGAAGTCCTCGCCGGGCAGCATTTCCGGTCGATGACCGAGCTGCTGGGGCCGTTCGGGGCCGTTTCCTACCTCGAGCTGGCGGACGGACCTACCGATGGCCAGGCGTCGTTGCTCGAGTCCCAGACATCGACGGGCGGGCCCGGCGTCACCTACGCGCTGTTGTCGGCGTCGGTGACCGGCAAGGACCGGACCAGGATCCTGGACGGCATCGCCGGCGGTGACGTGGACCTCGTCGTGGGGACCCACGCGCTGGTCCAGGAGGGCGTCTCGTTCCTGGACCTGTCCCTCGCCGTGATCGACGAGCAGCATCGGTTCGGCGTCCACCAGAGGATGGCACTGAAGGGGAAGGGCGGCTCACCGGATGTGCTGATCATGACGGCCACCCCCATCCCCCGGACACTCGCGCTCACGTACTACGGGGACCTCGACGTGGTCCTGCTGGACGAGATGCCCTCGGGTCGCCAGCCCGTCGAGACCCGGATCGCCAAGACCGCCGCGGAGCGTACGGCGGCCTACGACCTGGTCCGCCGGGAGGTTCAGGCCGGCCGGCAGGCCTTCGTGGTCTGCGCGGCGATCGACGAGGCCAATCGGGCCGAGGTCCGGGCCGCCGAGAAGGAGGCCGAGCGGCTGGCGACCCAGGTGTTCCCGGACCTCTCCGTGGAGGTCCTGCACGGGCGGCTCCGGCCGACGGCCAAGGAGCGGGTGATGGAGGAGTTCCGGGCGGGCAAGCACCACCTGCTGATCTCCACCACCGTGATCGAGGTCGGCGTCGACGTCCCCAACGCGACCGTGATGATGGTGGAGAACGCCGAGCGGTTCGGCCTGGCGCAGCTCCACCAGCTCCGGGGGAGGATCGGGCGTGGCGAGTACCGGTCGTACTGCGTCCTGTTCGACGAGAGCACCCCGGAGAACGAGGAGGCCAGGGCTCGACTCGCGGCCATGGTTCGGACCACGGACGGGTTCGAGCTGGCCGACGAGGACCTGCGCCTGCGGGGCGAGGGCACGCTGTTCGACGTTCGCCAATCGGGGCTTCCGGACCTGAAGCTCGCGCGCCTCGCCGACGACCTCGAGCTGGTGAAGCGGGCGCGAGCACGGGCGTTCGCCGCGATCGAGGAGGATCCCGATCTCGAGCGACACCCGGGCCTCCTCGACGAGCTTCGGAGTCGGTTCGAGCGCTCGATCGACTGGCTGTTCCACTCCTAGCGGTCTGCCGACGCCGTTACAGTCGTTTCCATGCGGATCATCGCCGGGACGGCGAAAGGCGTCCGCCTGGCGCCCGTCCCGCGGGGGGTTCGCCCGGTCTCCGACATGGCGAGGGAGGGCCTGTTCTCCAGCATCGCCTCCGACGTCCCCGGCGCGGCGGTGCTGGACCTGTACGCGGGGACGGGCGCATTGGGCATCGAGGCCCTCTCGCGGGGGGCGGAGCGGGCCGCCTTCGTGGACCGGAGCCGCCCGGCACTGACCACCATCCGCCGGAACCTCGACCGTACGGCGCTGGCCGAGCGGGGGGCCGTGATCGCTTCGGCGGTGACCGCGTTCGTCACCAGGCATGACAGATCGGCAGGACCGTTCGACCTGGTGGTGGCCGATCCCCCCTACGAGGCGCCCGAGGCGGAGGTGGACGCCGTGCTCGCCGAGCTCGGATCGGGATGGCTCCCCGAGCACGGGTGGACGGTCGTCCTGACCCGTCCGGTCAGGGGTTCCATGCCTGTCATTCCAGTACACTGGCACGTCGCGAGGCGCCTGGAGTACGGCGACACCCTCGTCCTGGTCTACCGGGAGGTCTGAGTTGGGCTTGACCGCCCTGTGTCCGGGGACGTTCGACCCCGTGACGAACGGTCATCTCGACATCATCGAACGGGCTGGGCGGCACTTCGACACGGTGGTGGTCGCGGTGCTGGAGAACCCGGCCAAGCAACCATTGTTCAGTGTGGAGGAGCGGGTCTCGATGCTCAAGGAGGCAACGAGCGAGCTGGGGAACGTGGAGGTCGATCCGTTCTCCGGATTGCTCGTGGACTACGCAAGGCTCCGGGGCTCCAGCGTCATTGTCAAGGGCCTCCGGGCGGTGACGGACTTCGAGTACGAGATCCAGATGGCCCAGATGAACCGGAGCCTGTCGGGCGTGGAGACCCTGTTCATGACCACCGCGCCGAACTGGTCGTTCCTGTCCTCGTCTTTGGTCAGGGAGGTCGCCAGGTACGGAGGCGACGTCTCGGGGCTGGTGCCGGCGGTCGTGGCCGAGCGGCTGGCGGAGAAGCTCGGGGGTCCCCGGTAGTGGACCTTGCGGCCCGCCTGCAACAGATGGAGGACATGATCAGGGAGGCGAAGTCCATGCCGCTCTCCTCGTCGGCCCTGCTGAACCGGGAGGAGATCCTGGAGCTGGTGGCCCAGATGCGGGAGGCCTTGCCCGAGGAGATCAAGCAGGCCCGGTGGGTGGTGAAGGATCGTGAGGAGCTCCTGACCAAGGCCCGCCGCGACTCGCAGCGGATCGTGGAGGAGGCAGAGCAGGAGCAGCTCCGCATGGCCACCCGCGAAGAGGTGATGAAGCGAGCGGAGGCCGAAGCCGACCGGATCCTGGCCGAGGCCCGCGAGGAGGCCCGGCGGATGCGCCTGGAGGCCGAAGACTACGTGGACGCCAAGCTGGCCCAATTCGAGATCGCGCTGCAGCGAAGCGGTGAGGAGCTGGCTGCCACCAAGGCCGCCCTGGGCCGCACGCTCGAGCAGGTGGAGGGGGGAAGGGACCGCCTGCGGGGGACGGCGCCGGCCCAGCAGGAGTTCGGCCCGGAGGAGTTGGAGGAAGAGGAGTGATGGTGATGCGCGCGATCGACGTCCGCGACCTGGTCGACAGCCCAGGCTCGACCAAGACGGTGCGCGTGGACGAGGCCGTCGAGGGGTTGCACACGGAGCTTGCCGAGGTTTCGGGGGACCAGCGCCTCTCGGGCGATCTCACATTGGAGAGCGTGGTCGACGGGGTGTACGCGACCGGGACCATCCGGGGCACGATGGCGCTCCGCTGCGCCCGATGCCTGAAGGAGTTCACGCAGCCGTTCGACGTCGAGATGCACGAGCTGTTCCCTCTCCGGCCGGGTCCGGAGGACGATTACGAGCTCGGTGAGGACCTGACGCTGGACCCGGAGCAGATGGTCCGGGACTCCGTCGTCCTGTCGATGCCGTTCTCCCCCTTGTGCCGGCCCGATTGTCTGGGGCTGTGCCCGCGTTGCGGTGGCGACCGCAACCTCGGCGAGTGCACGTGCTCCGAGGAGGTCGTCGATCCACGGTGGGCCGGGCTCGAGCAGCTGTTCCGCGACCCGTAGGGCGCGACAGGCGAGAAAGGAAGGACCGATGCCGGTACCGAAGAGGAGACAGACCCAGGCCCGGGGGGCCAAGCGGCGTGCCAACTGGAAGGCGCAGGCCGCGACGTACTCCACCTGCCCCCAGTGCCATCAACCCAAGCTCCCCCATCGTGTCTGCGCCAATTGCGGCTACTACGGGGGTCGCCAGGCCATCGAGGTCGAGTAGCGAGGTCGTGAGGGACCGCGTGAGCTCGACCGGTGCCGACGACGCGACGACCGTGGCCTTGGAGCGGGCGCTCGGCGTCCGCTTCGCGGACGCCGACCTTCGTGACCAGTCGTTGACCCACCGGTCGTTCGCGTTCGAGCAGGAGCTCGCGTTCAACAACGAGCGCCTCGAGTTCCTGGGCGATGCCGTCCTCGGTCTGGTGGTCACCGATCTGGCGTACCGGGAGTTCCCCGACCTCTCCGAGGGTGAGCTGGCCAAGCTGCGTGCGGCCATCGTGAACATGGGAGCCCTGGCCGAGGTGGCCCGCGACCTCGGGCTCGGTTCGGTGATCCGCCTGGGCAAGGGGGAGGAGCTCTCCGGGGGAAGGGACAAGTCCAGCATCCTGGCCGACGCCTTGGAGGCCGTCCTGGGCGCTGTCTACCTCGACCTCGGGCTCGACGCCGCGCGACCGATCATCGAGCGGTTGTTCCGCCCGCGCATGGTTGCGTACGTCCGGGGCGAGGGAGAACGCGATTACAAGACGATCCTCCAGGAGCTGGCCTCGCAGGACCTGCGGGCGCTCCCGGAGTACCGCATCGACGAACGGGGCCCCGACCATGAGAAGGAGTTCACGGCCACCGTCTTCCTGGCCGGGAGGCCCTACGGCACCGGGATCGGCCGCTCCAAGAAAGAGGCCGAGCAGCAGGCCGCCCACGAAGCCTACGTGAAGCTCTCGGAGCGCCCCGTCGAGACGGGGTCGAAGGGAGCGTAGGTGGAGCTTCCCGAAGTCGAGGTGATGCGGCGAGACCTCGAAAAGGACGTCGTGGGCCGCAAGATCGCCGCGGCCGAGGTCCGACCGTCGAAGAATGCCATGCGGGTCATCCGCCGGCACGGCAGGCGCAAGGAGTTCGTCGACAGGCTCGTCGGCCGCAAGATCCTGAAGGCCGACCGCCGTGGGAAGTACGTCCTGCTGTTCCTGGACAACGGTGACGTGCTTGTGGTCCATTTCGGCATGAGCGGCCAGTTCGTCCGAGGCAACAAGCGGGTGCCGCTCCCGCCCCATACCCACGTCGTGATCACCTTCCAGCAGGGGGGCGACCTCCGGTTCGTCGACCCGCGCACCTTCGGGGAGATGTTCGTCGCGGCCGGCGATGACCTGGGGAAGGTGAAGGAGCTCCAGCACATCGCCATCGACCCCCTCGACCACGTCTTCACGTGGCAGTCGTTTGGGGGGCAGATGGCCCAACGGGGGTCGAAGCTGAAGCAGCTCCTCATGGACCAGAAGTTCATCTCCGGGCTGGGCAACATCTACTCCGACGAGGTTCTGTTCGCCGCGGGGCTGCGGCACGACCGGTTGTCGGACACACTCTCCTCGCAGGAGGTGCGCCGTCTCTATCGCTCGCTCCAGGAGGTCTTGCAGGAGGCCATCCGGTACCGGGGGACGACGCTGGAGGACGAGGCGTACCTCGACCTGTTCGGCAAGCCAGGCGAGTTCCAGAACGAGCTCAAGGTCTACGGCCGCCAGAGCCTGCCCTGCCGGCGCTGCCGCACCCCGATCCAGACCGTGAAGGTCTCCGGCCGGAGCGCCTACTTCTGCCCGCAATGCCAGAGCTGACCTCGGCGGCGACCGCTAACCGACGACCGCCCCTGCCTCGCGCATGCGCTCGAGCGCGCGGTCACCGTCGCCGGGGTGGAGGTCGACCGCCCGGACGGCCGGGGAAAGCACCTCGGTCTCGAACCGCAGCCGCCGCGCGTCGAGGACCGTCTCGACCACGCAATAGTCGGTGGCCAGGCCGCACACCGTGACGGCCTGGACGCCTCGTTCCCGGAGCATGGCCTCGAGCTGGGTGGAGGCCGTCTCCCCGGTCCTCGGATCCCGCACGCTGAACGCGGAGTAGCCGTCCTCGCCGTCGGTCCCTTTCTTCACCGACTGGCCCACGACCTAGAGATCCGGGTGGAGCTCGGCGCCCCACGTCTCCTTGACACAGTGCACGGGCCAGATGCCGCCGTCCTTCTGGAAGTGGGGCGTCGACGTCGGGTGCCAGTCCTGCGTGTACACGACGAGAGCTCCGGCCGCCCTCGCCGCCTCCACCTGCTCGTTGATCACCGGGACCACCATCTCGCCCCCCTTCACGTAGAGGCTCCCCTTGGGGTCGGCGAAGTCGTTCTGGACGTCCACGACGATCAGAGCGGCTTTCGGGCCGAGGTCCACTGTTTGCTTTGCCTCCGAGGAGGATTGTAGGGACGGCCGTCGTCTCAGCGTGCCCTGGTTGCCGCCTGGGGTTGGCGTCGGCCCGATCCGGTAAGAATCCCGCAGTGAAGCGGGTTCGCGTGGTGGTCGAGGGCCGAGTCCAGGGGGTCTTCTTCCGCTCGACGTGCGCCACGTTGGCCCGACAGCGCGGGCTCGGCGGCTTCGTCCGCAATCTCCCGAACGGGGGGGTGGAGGCGGCCTTCGAAGGGATCGACGACGACGTGGACGCGTTGGTGGCGTGGTGCGGGGTGGGACCGGACCACGCCCGCGTGGAGCGGGTCGACGTCCTTCCCGAAGAGGTTCGGGGGGACCGAGATTTCCGGATCACCGGCTGACTGAAGTTCCTGGTCAAACCGGGGAAACGACCGCTCGGGCGCTGCTAGCATCGGCCTCCAGACATGTTCCTTCGCTCCCTCCAGATCCGAGGCTTCAAGTCCTTCGCCGACAAGACGATCCTCGAGTTCGCCCCGGGGATCAGCGTCATCGTGGGCCCAAACGGGTCGGGCAAGTCCAACCTGGTCGACGCCATCAGCTGGGTGCTGGGAGAGCAGGGCCCAAGAGCCTTGCGGGGCAATCAGATGGCGGACGTCATCTTCGCAGGGAGCCCGCAGCGTCCGGCGCTCGGGATGGCCGAGGTCAAGCTCGTGATCGACAACTCGGCCGGCCTGATCCCCGTTCCGATGAGCGAGATCGAGGTCAGCCGGACGATCTTCAGGAGCGGCGACAGCGAGTACCGGATCGGGGGGCGGGTGTGCCGGCTCCTCGACGTGCAGGAGCTGCTGTCGGAGAGCGGCATCGGGCGCGCGCTGCACACCATCGTCAGCCAGGGGCAGCTCGAGGAGGTGCTCACGGTCCGGCCGGAGGAGCGCCGTCAGTACATCGAGGAGGCCGCGGGCATCGCCAAGCACCGGCGGCGGCGCGAGCGCGCCGAGCGCAAGCTGGCCGGCCTGGAGCAGGACCTGGTCCGGCTGTCCGACGTCCTGGCCGAGCTCCGGCGCCAGCTGAAGCCGCTGAAGCAGCAGGCCGAGATGGCGCACCGCCATGAGGAGCTGACGGCCGAAGCGGACGCGGTGGCCGTGAAGCTCGCTGCGGCACGGCTGCGGGACCTCCTGGCGGAGCGTGATCGGCGAACCGGAGGGTGGGACGAGGGTCTCGAGCGGCGGAAGGGGGCTCGAGAGCTGCTGGACTCGCTCGACCAGGACGTGGCGAGCGCGGCGGACGCGCGGGCCAGGGCGGTGTGGGCGCTCCAGGAGGCCGAGGCCGTGCTCCGGCAGACCCAGGAGGAGAAATCCTCCGCTGAGCGCGCGCTTCGCACGGCCGTGGAAGCCGAGTCCATGGCGCGCACGCAGCTGGCCGCCGAAGCCTCGCGGCACGCCCGCCTGACGGCGATGGACGAGGACTCGGCCCGCATGGAGGCGCGGTTGGGTGAGGTGGCCGTGGAGCTCGAGCAGCGCGAGCGCGAGCTCGACGAGGCGGAGCGGGGATTCCGCGAGGCCATCGAGACGCGGCGGCTCGTGGAGGAGGAGCGCCGCCGGATCTCCGAGGAAGCCGCGGCCCACCGGGCGGAGATGGAGACGCTCAGAGCCTCGCTGGCCTCGCACGAACGCGAGCGGGCGCGCCTGGAGGAGCACCTGGGGCAGGTACGCGAACGACGCGCGGCGGTGGAAGCCGAGCGGGCCCGGCTGGGCGAGGAGATCGAGCGGCTCGACGGGGAGAGCGCGCCGGTCTCCGAACGCAAAGCAGCGCTGGATGGGGAACGGACGGAGCTCGCCCGGCGGGTGGCGGAGCTCGAAGAGGCCGAGCGGCGGTTCCTCGCGCGGCGGGAGCTGCTGGAGGCGCGGAAGGCCGACCTGGAGGAGACCCCCGGGTCCCGGTTCCTCGCGTCGCGTGCCAACCGGGCCGTGGGGCTGCTGGGCAGACTGGTCGAGGTCGAGGATGGCTGGGAGCGCGCGCTCGTCGCGGGCCTCGGCCCCTTCGCCGACGCGGTCGTCTACGCGGACATGGACGTCGCGATCGAGGAGGCTCCGAACGGCGAGGGCGCGACGCTCGCCGTCGCCGGCGGAGGCCCCGCGTCCTTCGTGCTGCCCGAGGAACGCACCCTGCTCTCGATCGTGTCGGCCGATCCCGCCGCTCGCGGGCTCGTTTCGACGGTCCTGAAGGACATCTACATCGCGGACTCGCTCGAGGAGGCCGTGGCGAAGCACCAAACCCATCCCAAATGCGCGTTCGTCACCGCCGACGGTGTGCTGATCGGTCCGGCGTTCATCCGAACCGCCGCATCAACGTCCCGGGGGGACGAGATCGCGCGCGAGCTGGCAAGGGTCGAACACGACCTGGCGCGGACCCTGTCGGCGGCCCGGCCCGCGCGCCACCGGCTGGGACAGGCGGCGGCGGAGTTCGAGCGGCTCGCCGCCCGGCTCGAGCAGTCCGACGCCGAGATCACGCGCGCCGCCGAGGCCATGGCTCGTCTGGAGACCGAGGCGAACGCGCTGGCCCGGGAGGAGGAGAGCCAGGGCCAACGCCTGGCCGGGGTGGAGGACGCGGCCGCGGCCTGGCGAGACCGGCTGTCCGCGGCCGAGCCTGCCACCCATGTGCTGCCGAACCTCCCGAGGGCCCCGGAGCCGCCGATCCAGCACCGGGTCGCGGTGGAGACCCTGCGGCGAGACCGGGCCGGGATCTCCGCTCGGCTGACCTCGGTTCGCGCCGAGCGCGCGACGCTCGCAGCGCAGGACCCGGACGCGCTTTCGGCGGCGCTCGACGCCGCGGGCATCGAACGGGGCCACGCCGACCAACGCCTCGTCGCCGCCGAGGCCGCAATGGAATCGGCTGGGGCTCGGCGGGACGAGGCAGCCGAGGCCGAGCGCGAGGCGACCGAAGGCGAAGCCGGGGTCAACCGAGCCTGGCGGGAGGCTTCCCAGGAGCTGGAACGGCTCCGAGAGGAGTACGAGGAAGAGGACCGGGTTCGCGGCGATCTGGAGCGCAGGGTCCGCGACGCGGAGCGGTTGCTACGGGAGGGGCACCAGGCGGAACCGGAGCAGGCGGTCGCGAGCTTGGGAACGGACGAGTCGGCCCAGTCCATCGAGCGGCGCGCCGAGCTCGTGCAGCGCCGGCTGGCCCTCCTGGGCCGGGTGAACCTGCTCGCCGGCGGGGAGTTCGAGGCCCTTTCGGAGCGTCACGACTTCATGGCCAGGGAGCTCGACGACGTCCGGAAGGCCCGGCGAGACCTGATGCAGGTCGTCGCCCGGATCGACGAGGAGATCGCCACCACGTTTGCCGCCGCCTACCGTGACGTGGCGTCCTCCTTCGAGGCGTTGTTCCAGGAGCTCTTCCCCGGAGGAGAGGGACGGCTCGTGGCCACCGAGCCGGAGGACATCCTGGCCACCGGGATCGAGATCGAGGCTCGCCCGGGCCGTAAGCGGGTGAAGCGCATCTCGCTCCTGTCCGGCGGTGAGCGGGCGCTCACCGCGCTCGCCTTCCTGTTCGCCATCTTCAAGGCCAGGCCGAGCCCGTTCTACCTGATGGACGAGGTCGAGCCGGCTCTCGACGACGTGAACCTGCACCGGTTCCTCCAGCTGATCAGGGGATTCGTCGACGACTCCCAGGTGCTGATCGTGACGCACCAGAAGCGGACGATGGAGGTCGCGCAGATGATGTACGGGGTCTCGATGAGCAAGGAGGGGACCTCGAGGGTGGTGGGGCAGCGCCTGGAGATGCCGGGCGAAGGGCCTACGGCCGAACCCGGCGATGCTGTCGCCGTGTTGCACGGTCCGGACGCGGCCACCGAGTAGCCTGTATCCCCGTGGACGTCCTGATCGTCGGCCTGTTCATCGTCGCCGTCGTCGCGATCGTCGTCGCGGGCATCGTCACGGCCGTGTCGCGACGCGGCCGTGCCCCGGCCGCAGCTCCACCGTCATCGATGCCGGCGGCGGAGGCGCCGTCGCCGGCTCGCCGCCGGAGCGACGGCCTGGGGGCGAGGGCCCGAGCCCTCCTGACCGGTGGGACGCCCGGCGGGGACGAGTGGAACCGGCTCGAGGACCTCCTGCTGAAGGCCGACGTCGGCCCGGCTGCGGCCTCTCGGATGGTGCGGGACATCCGTGACCGCTACGAGGTGGGCGCCGACCCCGAGGACCTGCTTCGGGAGGAGATCGTGGGCCTCCTGGGGGAGGACGGGGCCCTCCGCCTTCCCTCGGGTCGCCTGGGGGTGGTCCTCGTCGTCGGGGTCAACGGCGCCGGGAAGACCACGACCATCGGCAAGCTCGCCGCCCGCCTGGCCCGGGAGGGCCGCAAGGTGAGCGTGGCGAACACCGACACGTTCCGGGCAGCCGCCGCCGAGCAACTCGATGCCTGGGCCAGACGAGCGAACGTTCAGTTGATCGCGCAGCAGCGGGGGGCCGACCCCGGCGCGGTTGCCTTCGACGCCGTGGAGTCCGCTCGGGCCCGCGACGTCGACGTCCTGCTCGTGGACACGGCGGGACGGCTGCACACCCGCACGCCACTGATGGACGAGCTCCAGAAGGTCAAACGCGTGCTGGAGAAGGCCGCCGGAACCGTGGACGAGGTGCTGCTGGTCCTGGACGCGACTACCGGACAGAACGGCATCGCACAGGCCGAAGCCTTCGCCAGCGCGGTGGACGTGACCGGCGTGGCCCTGGCGAAGCTCGACGGGACGGCGAAGGGCGGTATCGTGCTCGCTGTTCGCGAGGGGTTGGGGGTCCCGGTCAAGCTGGTGGGGACGGGCGAGCGGATCGACGATCTCCAGGCGTTCGACTCCCGGGCCTTCGCCGAACGGATCCTTGGGGGCTGACGTGGCTGAGGGCGTGGCGAAGGCGGACATCCTCATCGTGGAGGACCATCCGACGATGCGGGAAGCGATGCGGATGGTCCTGGAGCACGAGGGGTTCGACATCCGTGAGGCGAGTGACGGGCAGGCCGCCCTGGCCATGGCCCGGGACCGGCCACCGGACCTCATGTTCCTGGACCTCAACATCCCCGGCCCGAGCGGCGCGGAGGTACTGAAGGAGCTGAAGTCGGCGCCCGAGACGGCGGACGTCCGCGTGATCATCGTGACCGCGGTGGGCGAGGAAGGCCGTGAATACGTCCTCTCGCTCGGCGCCGACGAGTACTTCACCAAACCGTTCAGCCCGCTGGCGCTCCTTCGGACGGTGGAGAAGGTGTTGGCCCCCACGGAGGGGAGCGGCTAGGTGTTCGACACGCTGACACAACAGCTGGACGGGATCTTCAAGAAGCTTCGGTCGCGGGGCAAGCTGCATCCCAAGCAGGTGGACAACGCGCTGGCCGACATGCGGACCGCCCTGCTGGACGCGGACGTGTCGGTCGAGGTGGCCGACGAGCTCCTGGCAAGGGTCAGGAAGCGAGCGCTCTCCGAAGAGGTGATGAAGAGCCTGACCCCAGCACAGCAGGTCATCAAGGTGGTGCGGGAGGAGCTCCAGGCAACGATGGGAGGGACGCAATCCGCGTTCACCCTTCCCTCGGCCAAGCCCGCGGTGGTGATGATGGCCGGGGTTCAGGGCTCGGGCAAGACCACGGCCTCCGCCAAGCTCGCCCGGATGCTGAAGGAGAAGGGCAAGCACCCGCTGCTCGTCGCCGCGGACCTCCAGCGGCCCGCGGCCGTCGAGCAGCTGTTCACCTTGGGGGCAGAGGTCGGCGTCCCGGTGGCCTCCGACGGCGCGGATCCCGTCAAGGTGGCCAAGGCGGGCCTGAAGCAGGCCGAGCGGGAGGGGCTCGACGTGGTCATCGTCGACACGGCGGGCCGGCTTCACGTGGACGAGGAGATGATGAAGGAGGCCCGGCGGGTGAAGGACGCGATCAAGCCCCATCACGTGCTGATGGCCTCCGACGCCATGACCGGCCAGGACGCCGTGGTCCAGGCCCGCGCGTTCATGCGCGAGGTCGACACGACCGGGTTCATCCTCACCAAGCTCGACGGCGATGCTCGGGGCGGGGCGGCGCTCTCGATCACCGCCGTCACCGGACGCCCGGTCTTCTTCGCCGGGACGGGGGAGCGCCCCGCCGACCTCGAGCCGTTCTATCCGGACCGCATGGCCTCCAGGATCCTGGGGATGGGCGACGTGCTCACGCTCATCGACCGGGCCCAGGAGAACCTCGACGCCGACAAGGCCAAGGAGGCCGCGGAGAAGATGGCCACGGCCCAGTTCACGTTGGAGGACTTCCTGGTGCAGATGCGCGAGATGCGAAAGCTCGGGCCGCTCCAGGATCTGCTGGCCATGCTTCCCGGGATCCCCGGGGGCAAGGACGCGCTGAAGGACCTGGCCGGCCAGGTGGACGAGCGCCAGATGGCCCGGGCGGAGGCCGTCATCTGCTCCATGACCCCCGAGGAGCGCCGCAACCCCGCTATCATCGGTGGGTCCCGGCGCCTGAGGATCGCCCGCGGCTCCGGGACCACCACGGCCGACGTGAACTCCCTGCTGAAGGAGTTCGACGGGGCCCGGAAGATGATGCGGACGATGCTCGGGGGCAAGCGGGGTCTGAAGATCCCGGGCCTGCCGGGGATCTCGTAGAGAAGGAACGGGATGACGACGAGGATCAGGTTGCGGCGGATGGGGGCCAAGAAGCGTCCCTTCTTTCGGGTGGTGGTGGCCGACCAGCGGAGCCCGCGCGATGGCCGGTTCATCGAGAACATCGGGAAGTACCACCCGCTCGAGGATCCGTCGCTGATCGACATCGACGAGGCCCGGGCCATGGAGTGGCTCCGAAAGGGCGCGCAGCCGAGCCAAGCGGTCCAGGTGCTGCTGACCAAGGCGGGCATCTGGGAGAAGTTCCAGTCGGAGAAGAAGGAGAGCAAGGCGGCTTCGTGAAGGAGCTCCTCGAGTACATCGCGAGGGAGCTCGTCGAGAACCCCGACGCGGTCGAGGTGAACGAGGTTCACGACGATCGCGGGATCCTCCTCCAGCTCACCGTGGATCCCGAGGACATGGGCAAGGTCATCGGCAAGGGCGGACGAACGGCCCGAGCCATTCGCCAGGTGGTGAAGGCGGCGGCCATCCGCGAAGGGGTCCACGCCGCGGTCGAGATCGTCGACCCGGGATGAACCGCGAGCCGACCGTCGTGGTCGGCCGCATCACCCGGCCCCACGGCCTGAAGGGCGAGCTCTCCGTCCTGGTGCTGTCGGAGGTCGAAGGGCGATTCGCCGACGGGGCGGTGGTCTACCTGGAGGACGGACGGGTGCTCACCGTCGAGTCCGCGCGGCGCCATCGCAGTGGCCTGCTGGTGAAGTTCCGCGAGGTCCCCGACCGGACCGCGGCCGAACGGCTGGCCCGAAGCGTCCTCATGGTGCCCGAGTCAGCCTCCCCGGAGCTTCCCGACGGCTCCTGGTGGGATCACCAGCTGGTGGGCTGCGAGGTCGTCACCGAGTCGGGCCGATCGCTGGGAACGGTGCGAGAGGTCATCCATACGGCGGCGAACGATGTGTGGAGCGCGGTATCGGATGACCGCGAGACGCTGATCCCGGCCCTGAAGGACGTGATCGTCGCAGTGGACACGGCGGGCAAGCGCATCGTGGTCCGCGAGGTCCCCGGCCTCACCGTCCCGGAGGCCAGCTGATGAGGGACCGTTGCGGGAACCGAACGGGGACGCGTGATGTTTCGATGCGCCGGCGGGGTATCCGCAGCCGATCGCCATAGACGTCGCCGAACGCGCGCCTGCCATGCCCGCCCCGCCGCTTGATCGGGCGCTGCTAGCCTGCGCGTGTGCGGATCGACGTGTTCACCATCTTCCCCACCATCGTCGAGGGCCCGCTGCGCGAGAGCCTGCTGGGCAAGGCCATCGAGGCCGGCATCATCGACGTGAGGGTCCACGACATCCGCGATTTCGCCACCGACAGGCATCGCCAGGTGGACGACGAACCCTACGGCGGCGGACCGGGCATGGTGCTGAAGCCCGAGCCGGTGTTCGCCGCGGTGGAATCGCTGGGAGAGGGAACCAAGCGCGTGATCGTGCTGTCGCCTGCCGGGCGCCGGCTGGACCAGGCCCTCGTCCGTGACCTGGCGAAGGAGCCCCGGCTGGTGCTGATCAGCGGCCGGTACGAGGGCGTCGACGAACGCGTCGTCGAGGGCCTCCCGGCCGAAGAGGTCTCCATCGGCGACTACGTGCTGTCGGGAGGCGAGATCCCGGCACTCGTCGTGCTCGAGGCGGTGACCCGCCTGATCCCGGGCGTCGTGGGCAAGGAGGAGTCGCTCGAGCGGGAGTCGTTCGAGGACGGTCACCTGGACCACCCCCACTACACCCGCCCGAGCGAGTTCCGGGGGATGGCGGTTCCGGACGTGCTGCTCTCGGGAAACCACGCCGAGGTCGAGCGGTGGCGACGCGAGGCCGCCGAGGAGAAGACCCGCCGCAACCGTCCGGATCTGCTGGAACGCTGATAGCGGGTTCGTCTACCATCTGCACGCCCTTCCTCGAGGCCTCTACTACTTCCAGTGCGATATCCATCCCTTCATGCACGGCACGTTCGTGGTGACCTGAGTCCCGCCCGCGAGCCCGCCGGTCACATCCGGACCGTTTCGAGCGACCCAGGCTCGCCGTCCTGGTAGCATCAGGCTCCCGCCATGAACAAGACCGATCTCGTCGACAAGGCCTACCTGCGCGCGGACATCCCACCCTTTCGACCGGGCGACACCGTGCGTGTG
The DNA here is from genome assembly GCA_005885325.1 of Actinomycetota bacterium. Taxonomy (GTDB): domain Bacteria; phylum Actinomycetota; class UBA4738; order UBA4738; family HRBIN12; genus AC-69. The sequence continues at coordinate 7,881 of VAYX01000016.1, read as the reverse complement.
CACGTGCGCGTCGTCGAGGCCGGCCGCGAGCGCATCCAGGTGTTCCAGGGCGTCGTGATCCGCCGCCAGGGCGGCGGCCTCCAGGAGACGTTCACCGTCCGCAAGGTGTCCTTCGGCGTCGGCGTGGAGCGAACGTTCCCCGTCCATTCGCCATCCATCGGCAAGCTCGAGGTGGTGACCCGAGGGAAGGTGCGCCGGGCCAAGCTGTACTACCTGCGGGAGCTGCGGGGCAAGAAGGCCCGGATCCGCGAGCGCCGGGTCGGCCCGGAGGAGCTTGCGGCCGCGCAGACCACCGCGGTCGAGGCAGAGATCCGGGAGACGACTGCCGAGCCCGACCTCGCCGAGGTAACCGCCGATGGGGCGGACGCGGCCGAGCCGCAGCCCGCGGAGGAGGCGCCCGAAGCGGCCGAGGCGGAGCCGGTGGAGGTCCCCGAGACCGCCGCGGTCGACGCCGAGAGCAAGGGCTAGGCGTGTCCGAGCCGCAGCCGGACTCGGCCGATCCGGCCCCGGCCGATCCTCCCCCCTCCACCGCGACTCCCTTGCCGGGGGACGCGTTCGTGCTGGGCCCCAAGGCTCCCGACGAGAGGCCGCCCGCCCCGCCCAAACAGACCGGCCGCGTGGATCGCGGCCTCCTTGCCTTCCTCCGTGAGCTCCCCGTCCTGATCCTGCTGGCCTTCGCCCTGGCCCTCGTCCTCAAGACGTTCGTGGTCCAGGCGTTCTACATCCCCTCGGGCTCCATGGAGCCCACCCTCATGCCGGGAGACCGCGTGCTGGTGAACAAGGTGCTGTACCACCCGCACCGGGGCGACATCGTGGTGTTCGAGGATCCCTCCGGACAGCAGCCGGACCGAGGTGTCGTCGGTGGGTTCCTGCACTGGCTGTCGGAGGGCCTGGGCTTCGCCCGGCCCCCGAACGAGGACTTCATCAAGCGGGTGATCGGGCTCCCGGGCGAGACCGTCGAGCTTCGGGACGGCAACCTCTACGTGAACGGCAAGCGGGTTCCCCAGCCGTACCTGAAGGGCCCTCCGGACACGCGCCCGTACGGGCCGAAGAAGGTCCCGCCGGACAGCTTGTTCGTCCTGGGCGACAACCGCCTCTATTCCAACGACTCGCGGTTCGGGTTGGGGTTCGTCCCAATGGACAAGGTCGTGGGCAAGGCGTTCGTCACCATCTGGCCGCCCTCCCGGATCGGGTGGCTGCACTAGACCTCGACCTCGGGCGCTACGAGCGCCGGCTGCGCGAGCAGGGCTTTCGCGCCGTGGCCGGCGTGGACGAGGCGGGGCGCGGGGCCCTGGCCGGGCCGCTCGTCGCCGCCGCCGTGATCCTGCCGGAGGACTTCGACCTCGACGGGGTGAACGACTCGAAGGTGCTCACGCCGCTCCAGCGGGACGAGGCCTACGCCCGGATCGTGTCCGGGGCACTGGCCTACGCATGGTGCAAGGCCACTCCGTCGCGCATCGACCGCCGAGGCTTGCACAAGTCCAACCTGTGGCTCCTCCGCCGGGCGGTGTGCGCCCTTCCGCTGCCGCCGGACTACGTGCTGATCGACGGCTTCCCCGTCCGCCGGCTCCCCGCGACCAGCCTGGCCATCAAGAAGGGCGACGCCGTGACCGCCTGCGTCGCCGCGGCGTCGATCGTCGCCAAGGTCACGCGGGACCGGATGATGCAGCGCTACCACCGCCGGTTCCGACGGTATGGGTTCGACCACAACAAGGGCTACGGCACGCGCGAGCACTGGAACGTGCTGGACCGCCTGGGCCCCACGCCGATCCACCGGCTCTCCTTCAAGGGCGTGGGCGAGAACGGCACGGTGGACGTCGAGACCGTGGAGGACCCGTGAACGAGGGCGACGACATCGAGCGGTTCGAGGAGGAGCGCGAGCTCGAGCTGTACCGGGAGTACCGCGACGTCGTCCCGATGTTCACCTTCGTCGTGGAGACCGAGCGCCGCTTCTATCTCGCGAACGTCGTCGACGTGCAGCAGCGGGAGGACGGGTGGGTGGAGGTGCGCCTGTCCGACGCGTGGGTCTGGGACATGTTCCGCCCGGCCCGGTTCGTCTCCAACGTCCGGGTGATGACCCGCCGCGACGTGAACGTCGAGGAGCTCCGCCGCGACGAGGCCATGCCGGGCGATCCGACGCTCGACGCCTGAATGTCGGTGGGCCGTCCTAGGGTCGGACGGCCGTGGACCGGATCGCTCCACATGCCGCGCGCGCCTCGCTCGGCCGCGCGGGCGAGGATGCCGCTGCCGCCCTGTACGCGCGTCGCGGGTTCCGCATCGTCGCTCGGAATTGGCGGTGCGCTCTCGGCGAGCTCGACCTCATCGTCGAACGCGAGGGGACATTCATCTTCTGTGAGGTCAAGGCGCGCCGTGGCGACGGCTTCGGCGGTGGCTACGAGGCGGTGACGGCCCGCAAGCAGCGGAAGCTCCGGCAGCTGGCGGAGGTCTTCGTCGCCACCGTGCCCGTTCCCCACGGGAACCTGCGATTCGACGTCGCGAGCGTTCACGTCGGCACGAGTGGCACGAGCGTCGAGCTGTTCGAGGACGCGTTCTGAGTGTCATCACCGCGCGCTAGGGTCGCCCGGTGTACGGGCGGGTCATCGGGATCACCATCGTCGGGGTACGCGGCCACCCGGTCGCGGTCGAGGCGCACATCGGGCGAGGGCTTCCATCGCTGACATTGACCGGCCTGCCCGGCGCGCCCGTGCAGGACGCGAGGGATCGAATCCGGCCCGCCGTGGAAAGCTCGGGCCTGGAATGGCCGCTCCGGAGGATCGTCGTGAATCTGTCCCCCGGGAATCTCCGAAAGGAAGGGCCCGGCCTCGACCTGCCCATCGCCATGGGAGTGCTTGCGGCGTCGGCTCAGGTCCCCGGTGACAGGCTGGCCCGGTTCTCGTTCTTCGGGGAGCTCTCCTTGAAGGGTGGCCTGGTGGCCACCCCGGGCGTGCTCTCGGTGGCCATCGCGGCCGCGCGCGCCGGCCTGGACGGTGTCGTGGTGCCTGCCCCGAACGCCGGGGAGGCCGCCCTCGTGGACGGAGTGCGGGTCGTCGGGGCCCCGGGCCTCGCCGAGGTTGCCGGGTTCCTCCGCGGCACGTGGGATCCGCCAACGCCTCGGGCCAGCGGCGCGGCCGAGGCACCGAAGCACGGGGTGGACTTCGCCGAGGTCAGGGGGCAGGCGCAGGCCAGGCGGGCACTGGAGGTGGCGGCGGCCGGCGGGCACAACGTCCTGCTCGTCGGTTCACCGGGCGCGGGCAAGACCATGCTGGCGCGGCGCCTCGCCACCATCCTCCCCGGCCTTTCTCGCGGGGAGGCCCTGGAGGTCACGCAACTTCATTCCGTGGCCGGCATGTTGGACGCGGGAGGGTTGGTGGGGTCGCGGCCATTCCGGTCGCCGCATCACTCCATCTCCCTGTCGGCGCTCCTCGGTGGGGGGACCGGCTTCGTCAGGCCGGGGGAGGTCTCGCTCGCGCATCACGGGGTCCTGTTCCTCGACGAGTTGACGGAGTTCCGGCGCGATGCGGTGGAGGCCCTCCGCCAGCCGCTCGAGGACGGCCGCGTCGTGGTGACGAGGGTGGCCGGGTCGGTTGAGTTCCCTGCGGGGTTCACGCTCATCGCTGCCACCAACCCGTGCCCGTGTGGCTACGAAGGGGATCCCAAACGTCAGTGCCGGTGTCCTCCGCACCGCGTGGAGCTGTACCGACAGAAGCTGTCGGGGCCGCTGCTCGATCGGATCGACATCAGGCTCGTGGTGCCGCGGCTCTCCAAGAGGGAGCTGCTGGGCGAGACCGCCGGCGAGGCATCGACACCCATCCGGGCTCGTGTGGAGGAGGCCCGGGCGCGCCAGCGGCACCGGTACTCGGCCCTCGGCTTCCCGTGCAACGCCCAGCTTCCGGGCCCGGTGGCCCGGCGACTGGCCAGGATGTCCTCCGGCGGACACGACGTCCTGGCGGGCGCGGTGGATGCCCTCGGCCTCACCGGCCGAGGATTCGATCGAGCCATCAAGGTTGCTCGGACCGTGGCCGACCTCGCGGGCGCCGAGGAGATCGCCGCCGGGCACATGGCCGAAGCGCTGACGTATCGGATGAACCTGTCCGAGGGAAGCCTGGCCCGTGCGGGCTGACCGTGCGGCCGACCGAGGTGACCGGCGGACAAACGGCCGGAGGCGGGCGGGGAACCGGCCGTCCCGGTGGCCGCCGAGCTTCGTCGAGGTGGAGGCGGATCGAAGGGCGCTCCTCGTCCTGATGGCCCTGCGGGGGATCTCGCCGATCAAGCTGCTGGAAGTGGCGGATCGAGAGCGTACGGCCGTCGCCACCCTCGAGGCGGTTCGAAGGGGACGCGCCGGCAGCGACGCGGATCGCGAGTTCGCACTGGTGGTCGACCCCGACGACATCGATCGCGCCCTCGTGGCGTGCGGTGCCAGCCTCGTGCCTTTCGGAAGTGCCGGCTACCCGCCCCAGCTCGAGAACCTCGAGGATCCACCGGCTGCCCTCTTCGTCAAGGGCCGCCCGCTTCCCTCACGCGAGCGAGCCGTGGCGATCGTCGGGGCTCGGAACTGCTCGGAGCTCGGCAGGGAGCTGGCCACCGACATCGGTCACGACCTCGCGATGTCGGGCGTGTGCGTCATCAGCGGGGCGGCCCGCGGTATCGACGCCGCCGGCCACCAGGGCGCGCTCGACGCCGGCGGTCACACCGTCGCGGTGCTCGGGTGCGGGATCGACCAGGCCTATCCGAAGTGGAGCGAGCGACTGATTCGGCGGATCGCGGAGACCGGCACGTTGGTGAGCGAGTATCCGCCGGGGGTCCCCCCGGAGCCGTACCACTTCCCGGCCCGCAACCGGATCGTGGCGGCCATGTGCACGGGCCTGGTGGTCGTGGAGGGCGCCGAAGGAAGCGGCTCGTTGATCTCGGCCGAACACGCGCTGGACCTGGGCCGGGACGTGTTCGCCGTCCCGGGCGCCATCACCAGTCCACTGGCTCACGTGCCGCACGTCCTCATCCGTGAAGGGGCGACGCTGATCCGCGGCGTCGACGACCTGATGCGGGACCTGAAGCTTGGCGAGCGGCTGGGCGGTGCTCCCGTGCGGCTGGACCTCACCCTGGCGGAGCGGGCGGCGCTCGATCTGGTGATCGCACCGGTCTTGCCCGAGAACGTGGCGAAGGGGTTGGGCGTCTCGGTGCCGGAAGTGCTCCCGCTGCTCCTCGGCCTGGAGCTGAAAGGACTGATCCGAAGCGTCGGCGGCCGGTTCGAACCTCGGCTGAAGGCCGCGTCGACGTAGGATCGGCGGGCCATCTCAGCGCTAGGCACCCATGGCCCATCCGGGGTGGTGTGGGGCATCGTCCGTCCGACGGCCGTTGGGGGGACAGAAAGTGCCCGACGTTCGTGGGAAGCTTGAATGCTCTTTCCCCCGTTGATACAAGGGCACTCGACGACGACGACTTGGAAGGACGGATGCAAGCGCGGGAGGACCTTCCCCATCCCGAGGCGAAGCTGATCGGCGGGTTCGCCGATCACTTGGCGCTCGAGCGCCACCTATCGGAGCACACGGTGGCCGCCTACCGCCGGGACCTCGAGCAGCTGGCCGTGTTCCTGTCGCGCCAGCGGCGCTCGCTCGCCTCCGCGACGACCCCGCTGCTCCGGCGGTTCCTGGCCCAGCAGGTCACCCTGGGCTACGCGCGGGCGTCGATCGCCCGTCGGGTGGGGGCCATCCACACCTTCTACCGGTGGGCAGCGGCCAGGGGGTTCGTGAGGACCGACCCGGCCGCCATGCTGGGGCGGCCGAAGGTGGCCAACCGGCTGCCCACGGTGCTCAGGCCGGCCGAGGCCGCCGGACTGGTCGAGGCCCCGCAACCGGGTTCGCAGGACGAGGTGGGCCGGGCGGTGGCCCTCCGGGACCGGGCCGTCCTGGAGCTGTTGTACGGGTCGGGCCTTCGGGTCGGGGAGGTGAGCGCACTCACCCTGGACCGGATCGACCTGGAGCAGGGCCGGGTTCGGGTGATGGGCAAGGGATCCAAGGAACGCGACGTCCCGCTGTCGGACTTCGCGGTCGAGGCCATCCGGGACCATCTCCGCCGGGGACGTGGAGTGCTGGCCGCCGACGGGTCGGCCGCGCTGTTCTTCAACCGACGGGGACGGCCGCTCGGGGTACGCGACATCCGAGCCCTCGTGGGGCGATACGGGTCCGGGAAGCTGTCCGGACGGCGGGTGACCCCGCACACGCTCAGGCACTCGTTCGCCACGCACCTCCTCGAAGGGGGAGCGGACATCCGCGCGGTCCAGGAGCTGCTCGGCCACTCGAGCGTGGCCACGACCCAGCGGTACACGCACGTGTCGCGGACCCGGCTGTTCGCCGCCTACCGGCAGAGTCACCCGAGGGCATGATGGGGGCCAAGGCGAGCGCGAACGGGAAGGCGGCTCTCCCCGCGAAGGGGGCGAAGCCCGCGAAGCCCGCGCCGGCGGTGAAGTCGTCCGGATCGCTCAAGGCCGCACCCGCCATCAAGGCCGTCTCACCCCTCAAGCCGTCGGCCAGGGAGGCCGGGCGGTCCGTCACGGTCCTCCCGGAGCCGGCCAAGCCACCGATGGACGAGCTCATGGCGCTGTGGGCCGAGTTCAAGGAGACCGCGTCGCCCCAGGCCCGCGAGCGGCTCATCCTGCACTACGCGCCGCTCGTGAAGTACGTGGCCAGCCGGGTCGCCACGGGCCTTCCGGCGAGCGTCGAGCAGGCCGACCTCGTCTCGTACGGGATGTTCGGGCTGATCGACGCGCTCGAGAAGTTCGAGCCGGCCCGGGGGAACAAGTTCGAGACGTACGCCATCCCTCGCATCAAGGGCGCGATCATCGACGAGCTGCGGGCCATGGACTGGGTCCCGCGGTCCGTTCGGTTCAAGGCCCGCGAGATCGAGAAGGCCTACTCCGACCTCGAGTCGATGATGAAACGGGCCCCCAGCGAGAAGGAGGTCGCGGCGCGCCTCGGCGTCACGCTCAAGGAGCTCCACGACGTGATCACGCAGATCTCCTTCGTGTCGGTCCTGGCACTGGACGAGCTGCTGTCGGTGGGGAGCGACCGCGGTGAGCAGGTGTCGCTGCTCGACACGCTGGCCGACCGGGGGAGCGACGTCTCGATGGGGCTGGAGGGGCAGGAGACACGGGGCCTGCTTGCCGCGGCCATCAACTCGCTCTCGGAGCGGGAGAAGATCGTGGTCACCCTGTATTACTTCGAGGGACTGACCCTGGCGGAGATCGGCGAGATCCTCGGTGTCACCGAGTCCCGGGTGTGCCAGATCCACACGAAGGCCGTGAACCAGCTGCGGCTGCAGCTCGTCGAGACCGAGTAGACCCACCCTCCCCGAAACGTGACCTCCTTCACTGCGATCCAGGCCGTGCGGGGCTAGCGTTCAGGGGCTCGATCACCGGCCGATCGGAAACGGACGGGCTCGAGAAGAAGGAGAACAGGAGGTCAGATGCCGCTTCGTCCGCGGCTCGTCGTCCTCCCCCTCACGTTGGTGCTCCTCGCATCGGTCGGCCCATCTGCGGGGGCAGGCCCCACCGGTGACTGGGCGTGGCCGGTCGTCGGCCCGGTCATCCGGGGCTTCGACCCACCGTCCACACCGTTCGGCGCGGGACATCGCGGGATCGACATCGCGGTCGCCGTCGGGACGCCCGTTCGTGCACCGGCGCCGGGTGTCGTGGCCTTCGCCGGCGCCGTCGCCGGCCACCTGTTCGTCACGGTGGATCACGGCGGAGGGCTGTCATCGACGTACTCGTGGGTCTCAGCGATCCTGGTCCGCAAGGGCGACGCCGTGTCCCGGGGTTCGACCTTGGCGCTCACCGGGACCGGCCATCCCGGCGTGGAGCCGCCGCACCTGCATTTCGGCGTTCGGCAG
>VAYX01000215.1 GCA_005885325.1 Actinomycetota bacterium | reverse complement strand
GCCCCGAGCTCCGCGAGAACCATGCGGAGCTCCTGCAGATCATCGATCGAAACGCCCGATACCTCGCTTCGATGATCGAGGATCTGGTGATCTCGACCCGGCTGGAGCGAGGGCGGACGGCCACCTCGCTCGGCCCGGTCGACGTGTCGGAGGTCGCGCGAATGGTGGCGGCCGACTTCGAGGTCAGCGAACGGCCGGTGTTGGTGCAGGCGCCGCACTCCGCCCCGATCCTGGCGAACGCCGACTCGGTGCGCCGGATCCTGGAAAACCTCGTCGACAACGCCCACAAGTACGGCCGGCCGCCGGTTCGCGTGGAGGTCGAGCCCAGCCTGGGCGGCGTCACGATCTGGGTCGTCGACTCCGGGCCGGGCATCGCTCCGGACAATCGGCAGCGGATCTTTCAGCGGTTCTCCCGCCTCGGTCCGCACCGGGGCCAGCCCGGGCTGGGACTCGGCCTGCCCATCGTCCGCGGCCTCGCAGAGTCCTTCGGCGGCTCGGTGACGGTGGAGGACGCTCCCACGGGAGGGTGCGCGTTCAAGGTCGTGCTGCCGGCCTGTCCGCCGAGCGAGGGTTCCCTCCACCGGGAGACGGCGAGCGCGAGCTGAGGCTCGCGGGACATCCGTATCCTTGGGGTACATGGCCCCCGGCACGACCAGCGACCGGTTCCTCCGCGCCTGCCGGCGCCTGCCCGTGGACAGGACCCCCGTGTGGTTCATGCGCCAGGCCGGCCGATACCTCCCCGAGTATCGCGAGCTGCGCGGCGACCGAGACGTGCTGGAAGCGGTCCGATCCCCCGATCTCGCCGTCGAGCTCACGCTTCAGCCGCTCCGGCGCATGGACCTCGACGCCGCGATCTTGTTCTCCGACATCATGGTCCCCCTGGCCGCCGTGGGGATCGGCGTCCGGCTAGAGCCGGGGACGGGCCCGGTCGTCGAGCAGCCCATCAGGACCGCGCGCGACCTCGACCGGCTCCGGCCGCTCGAGCCCGAGTCGGACGAGCCGCACGTCCTCGAGGCCATCAGGCTGCTTCGAAAGGAGCTGACGGTTCCACTGATCGGCTTCGCGGGGGGTCCCTTCACCCTCGCGAGTTACCTGGTGGAGGGCGGCCCGTCGCGCGACCATGCGCGGACGAAGGCGCTGATGCACGAGGACCCTCCGCTGTGGGCGCGCCTGACCGAGCGTCTCGCGGACCTCGCGCTCGCGCATCTGCGGGCACAGGTCGAAGCGGGGGTCCAGGCAATCCAGGTGTTCGACAGCTGGGCGGGTGCGCTCGATCCGGATGACTACGGGCGGTTCGTGCTCCCCGCCGCACGCCGTCTCTTCGCCGGGCTAAGCGACCTCGAGACCCCGTCGATCCATTTCGGTGTGGGGACCGGCGAGCTGTTGGGGTTGATGGCCCAGGCCGGGGGCGATGTGATCGGGGTGGATTGGCGCGTGGCGCTCGACACGGCGTGGGATCGGATCGGACCCGACCGATCCATCCAGGGCAACCTGGACCCGGCGGCGTGCCTTGCCTCGTGGGAGGCGCTGCGGCCCAAGGCGCTCGGCGTGCTGCGCCGCGCCGCGGGACGTGACGGCCACGTGTTCAACCTGGGCCACGGGGTCCTTCCCGGTTCGCCGGTCGAGAACCTCGAGCGCCTGGTCGACCTGGTGCACCGGACGACGGAACGGGCGACCACGTGACCGGGCCCGTCGGCGTCCTGGTGATGGCGTACGGCAGTGCGAGCGGGCCCGAGGACGTCGAGCGCTACTACACCGATATCCGCGGCGGCCGCGCCCCCTCGGCGGAGCATCTGGATGCGCTGCGCGAGCGATACGCCGCGATCGGCAACCGGTTCCCCCTCCTCGACATCACGGGCCGGCAGGCAGCCGGGCTGGAGGCCCGGCTGAACGCCGGCCACGACGGAGTGTTTCGGGCGTACATCGGAATGAAGCACTCGCGGCCCTCGATCGCCGAGGCGGTCGAGCGGATGCGAGCCGACGGGATCGACCGCGCCATCGGCATCGTCATGGCGCCGCACTGGTCGGGGATGTCGGTCGAGACCTACGTCGAGCGCGTGGAACGGGCGGTCGCGGAGCGGGGCGGCCCGCGCTTCACGTTCGTCCGCAGCTATCACGACCACCCGTTGTTCGTGGACCTCCTGGCGAGCCGGGTCCGCGACGCGATCGCTTCGCTGTCCGGGGACAACCGGGAGAAGGCGGCGGTCGTGTTCTCGGCGCATTCGCTCCCCGTCCGCTCGACGGAGGCAGGGTCCCTTCGATGCAGGGACTGCGAGTGCGATCCGTCGTGCCGGTACCGGGACGGCCTCCGGGAAACAGCGGAGCTGGTCGCGGGTCGGCTGGGGCTGGACTCCTTCGCCATCGGCTGGCAGAGCGCGGGCCGCACGTCCGATCCATGGTGGGGCCCGCCGGTCGACGACGTGATCCGGGACCTGGCCGGACGGGGCCATCCCGCCGTCGTCGTGTGCTCGGCCGGGTTCACCGCCGATCACCTCGAGATCCTGTACGACCTCGACATCGAGGCGAAGGCGGTGGCCGAGGACGCCGGGATCGAGTTCGCCAGGACCGAGATGCCGAACGCTGATCCCGCGTTCGTGCGGGCGCTCGCCGTGATCGTGCGCGAGCACCTGGGCGCGGTGGCCGCGGCGTGAGCGGACGCATCGTGGTCGTCGGCGGGGGCGTGGCCGGTCTGGCCACGGCGTTCCGCCTGGTCTCGTCGAAGGACCTCGACGTCACCGTCCTGGAAGCCGGACCCGAACCTGGGGGGAAGGTCAGCTCGGTGGACGTTGGCGATCTGCTGCTCGACGGGGGCCCGGACTCGCTGATCGCTCGGAAGCCCTGGGCGGTCCGGCTCGCGCGGGAGCTCGACCTGGGGCGCGAGCTCGTGGCTCCGGCGACCGGCGTCACGTTCGTCTGGACCGACGATGGGCTCCGCCGTTTCCCGAGCGGGCCGTTCGGGATCCCCACCGACCTGCGGGAGCTGTGGGGCTGGGACGGGATGTCCAGACGTGGACGGATCGACGCGCTTCGCGATCTGGTGAGGAAGCCTCGCAAGGAGGAGGGGGACGAGTCACTCGGCGCGTTGCTTCGTCGCCGGATCGGCGACGAAGCAACCGACTCGCTCGTGGCGCCGCTGCTCGGCGGCCTGTTCGCCGGCGACGTCGACCGCCTGAGCGCCCTCGCCACGTTCCCGGAGCTGGCCGAGTGGGAGCGTCGGCAGGGCAGCCTGATCCGCGGCGCCCGGGCCGCGGCCCGGACGGCCGCGGACGCAGTGGCGCCACCGATGTTCCTGCGGCCGCGCGGAGGGATGCGGCGGCTCACCGACGCCTTGGCGGCGGCCCTCGGCGACCGGGTCCGCTGCGACGCACGAGTGGTCTCTGTGGACCGGGAGGGGCGCGGCTACGTGGTCCGCGCCGGGGAGAGCGAGTTCTCCGCGGACGCGGTGGTGCTCGCGACACCTGCGCTCGCCTCGGCCGACCTGCTCGACCACCTCGCGCCCGAGGTGGCGGCGGCACTTCGAGGCATCCCGCACGTCTCCACGGGCGTCCTCCTGTTCGTCTACCCCGAGGGGACGGGCACCCGGTTGCCGGACAGTTCTGGGTTCGTGGTCCCGAAGGGGAAGTTGGCCATGTCGGCCTGCACGCTGGTCTCCCGGAAATGGCCCGACCCAGTATTCGGGGACCGGGCCGTCGTCCGCTGCTTCGTGGGCGGTTCGGGCGCGGAGGACCTCCTGGACCAACCCGACGACGCGATCGCGGACGGTGTGGCCCGCCAGCTGGCGGCCATCCTCCCGCTTCCGCCCGAGCCGAAGGCCTGGCGCCTGGTCAGGTGGCCGCGATCGATGCCGCAGTACGAGGTGGGACACCTGGATCGGGTGGCCGCCATCGAGCGGGCCCTTCCCCCTGGGACGTTCCTGGTGGGACCGGCGTACCGTGGGCCCGGGATCGCCGACTGCGTCCGCGGGGCGAACGAGGTCGCGGACGCGGTCCGGTCGCATCTGGCCGGCCGGCTCCAACCGATCGAAGGGGAGCACGTGAGATGACCGAAGCGCTGTACGCCCTCTACCCCGTGTTCAAGGCGCAGGCCTCGTTGCGAGACATCGACGCCGACGATGCCGCCCAGGAGATCGACAACCTGTTCAAGGAGTGGGACGGCCGGATCGCCGTTCGGGGTGTCTACTCGACGGTCGGGTTCCGAGCCGACTCGGACCTCATGCTGTGGCTGATTGGGCCGAGCCCCGAGGAGATGCAGGAGGCACTGGTGCAGTTCCGCCGCACCGCGGCGGGCCGGCTGCTCGAACCCGCCTGGATGTTCATGG
>VAYX01000080.1:9152-19747 GCA_005885325.1 Actinomycetota bacterium | reverse complement strand
GGCCTTCGAGCTCAGCCGGTGACCGGCGAAGCGGAACGGCGGTTCGTCCACGCCATCCCGACCACCGCGACGAGCATACCCACGACGCTCGCGAGCTGGGGAACGCGGAACGAGCCGAGCCAGAAGCTGTCGAGGCGGAGTGCCTCGATCGCGAAGCGGCCGATCGAGTAGAGACCGATGTAGGCGAAGAACAGCGAACCCGGGCGCCCGCGGAGCCGCGGACGCAGCCACCCGATCAGCATCAGAAAGACCGCGAGGTCCCAGAGAGACTCGTAGAGAAACGTCGGGTGAAAGAACTCGTACTGGGCGTAGCCGAGGGGGCGATGCTCCGGCGAGATGTAGAGCTTCCACGGCAGATCGGTGGGCCGGCCGAAGGCTTCCTCGTTGAAGAAGTTCCCCCAGCGGCCGATCGCCTGGCCCAGCACCATCGGGGGCGCCGTCACGTCGAGCCCGCGGAGGATCGGCACGTTCCAGCGCCGCGCCAGCCACACGCCGACCAGCGGGCCCACGATCAGTCCGCCGTGCATGGCGAGCCCGCCCTCCCAGACGGCGACGATCTTGGACGGATAGCGGCCGTAGTAATCCCAGTTGAAGACGACCTCGTAGACCCTTGCGCCGCCGAGGCCCGCCAGGATGGCCCACTGCCCGACGCTGACGATGTCGTCGGCCGGCAGCCCTTCGCGCTTGGCCTGGCGGTAGCCGAGCCAGAGCCCGACGACGATCGACGTTGCCATGAGAATGCCGTACCAGCGGATGACGATGGGACCGATCTGGAAGGCGATGGCGCCCGGAGAGCTCATGGCGAGAGCAAGCACGCCGGCCAGGATATCACGGGCGTCCCGAAGGGCCGTGGTCGCCCGCGCTCTGCTCGCGGATATCGGTGACACCGAAGAGGCGGTCGAGCGTGGCGACGTCTGCGCGCCGCGCCAGCGACACGGTTACCCGATTCGCCCTGCGTGGACGCAACCCGAGCAGTCCGCACGCCCAGGTGAATAGTCGCAGGATATCCGGCGAGTGATTCGTGAAAGCGTAGGCGGGATAGTTACGACCCGCTACGATGCGTCGATGTCGGCAACCGTCGGACTCGACACACCCCTGAAGGAACTCGACGGGATGCTGCTCCACGATAGCTTGCTGCCAGGGCTCCAGGACGATCGGCCGCTGATGTTTTCGTCCGGCGCCGCGCTGCGGAAACAGGACCGGCCAGCTGTTGGCGTAGGCATTGACGCTCGTGACGGGTCCACGACGGCGAAACCCAACTGGCCGGCCAGGACGGAGCACGTTGATCGCCCGAGCGACGCGCGCTATGACATGCTCCTGCCGCTGGTGCAACGAGACCTGCAATCGGTAGGTTCGGCGCGCGCGTCCGATGTACCCGTCGCCCAGATACATCCCGAGCAAGTAGCTGTAGGACGCGTGCTGCGCGACGTCCAGGTGGGCCGGGACGATGGTGGGGGCGGCAGGAGTCGAACCTGCAAGTCCTTGCGGACAGAGGATTTTAAGTCCTCGGCGGTTGCCGTTTCGCCACGCCCCCGCAGGCCCCCATTACAGATTCTTGATCTTCTCGTTGACCTCGCGGATGCGGCGCTGCTTGTCTTCCTCTTCGGCGAGCGCCTTGGTCTTGCGCTGCCTCTCGGCCTCCTCCTGCGCCGCCATGCCCTGGTTCGCGCCGCCGATCCACTTGTCCACGTACTGGACCCAGGTCGGGAGGTGCCCCTCGTCGGACTTGAACACGAGGGCCTGGTGCATCATGCCGAGGCGCCGGGGATGACAGAGAACGGTGGACTCCGCCGGCTCCGAGAAGAGGCGCGACCACTCGCGCGACGGCGCCGCGCTGAGCTGGATCGTCCACGTGAACTCGTCACCCTTGAGGTCGGTCGCCTTCGGGGGCCCTACCCGCTTGATGACCTCGGCCATGTAGGTTCTCCGCGGACCTTAATGGAGTTTGATGAGATGGAGGCGGCGAGCGGATTCGAACCGCTGAGTAGAGGTTTTGCAGACCTCCGCCTTAGCCACTTGGCTACGCCGCCCCGAGGGAGGATCGAAAAAGAGCTGGAGCGGGAAAGGGGATTCGAACCCGCGACCCCGACCTTGGCAAGGTCGTGCTCTACCACTGAGCTATTCCCGCGCCACAGCCGGTGATGTTATCACGATCGGCCCGCGGTCGCCTTCAGGGCTTCCGCGGCCCCCTCGGGCGGCACCGGGTTGATGAAGAAGCCGCTCCCCCACTCGAAGCCGGCCACTCGCGTGAGCTTGGGAATGATCTCGAGGTGCCAGTGGAAGGACTCGAGCTGGACCTCGCGGAAGGGCGCCGTGTGCAGCATGAAGTTGAAGGGCGGGTCGCCGAGCAACCGGTTCATGCGGTGGAGGAAGTCGCCGAGCACGCCGGCCAGGCCGCGCAGCTCCTCCTCGCTGGAGTCCTCGAAGGCCGCCCGATGCCGCACCGGCAGGATCCACGTCTCGAACGGAAACCGCGGTGCGAACGGCGCCACCGTTACGAAGCCCTGCGATTCCAGGATGAGGCGCCGGCCGTCGCGGCGCTCCTGCCGGAGCAGGTCGCACCAGACGCAGCGCTCCTTGAGCGCGTAGTACTGGGCCGAACCGGCGAGCTCCTCCGAGACCATGATCGGAATGATGGGCGTGGCGATCAGCTGGGAGTGCGTATGCTCGAGCGACGCGCCGGCCGCCTCGCCATGGTTCTTGAAGACGAGCACGTAGGCGAACCGCGGGTCCTTCTTGAGATCGAGCACGCGCTCGCGGAACGCCAGCAGCACGTCGGCGACAGCGTCGACCGGCAGCGTGGCGAGGGACGCGCCGTGGTCGGGCGTCTCGATCACCACCTCGTGAGCGCCGACTCCCGTCATCTTGTCGAAGAGGCCCTCGCCGGCCGGGTCGAGGTCGCCTTCGATCCTGAGCGCCGGGAACTTGTTCGGCACCACGCGATACGTCCAGCCCGGGCCGTTCGGCTCGGTGTTCGGCCGGCGGCCCGCCAGAACCTCGGGCGGGGTCTGCGCCTCCTGGCCCTCGCAGAACGCGCAGACCGAGCCGCGCGGTCGGACGGGCTCGGCGGCGAAGTCGGACGGTCGCCGCGCGCGCTCCGTCGCGATGATGACCCAGCGTCCGACGACCGGGTCCTTTCGCAGCTCCGGCATCCGCTAGCGATCTTCCCGCTTGACGGGCCGCTCCAGGAGGGAGGCCAGCGCCTCCGCCGGCGCCTTGCCCTCGAAGAGCACGGCGCCCACCTCGTGGCAGATCGGCATGCTGACGGTGTACCGCCGGGCCAGCGCGAGCGCGGAAGTGACCGTGCGTGCGCCCTCGGCGATCATGCGCGTCTCGCGCTCGACCGACGCCGCGCTCTCGCCCTTGGCGAGCGCCATGCCGAGCTGACGGTTGCGGGAGAGACTGCCCGTGCAGGTGAGGACGAGGTCGCCCATGCCGGCGAGGCCCGCGAGCGTCCCCGAGACCGCGCCCAGGGCGACCGCCAGGCGCGTCATCTCGGCGAGCCCGCGCGTGATGAGCGCCGCGCGCGCGTTCTCGCCGAGGCCGAGCCCGTCCGCGATGCCGGTGGCGATCGCCATGACGTTCTTCAGCGCCCCGCCCAGCTCCACTCCGGTCACGTCGCGGTTCGCGTAGAGACGGAATTCGCGCGCGCCGAGGCGGCGCTGCAGCAAGGCGGCCAGCGTGTCGTCGCGCGACGCGATCACGGCGGCCGTGGGACGGCCGAGCGCCACCTCGCGCGCGAAGGTCGGGCCCGACAGTACCGCGACGCGGGCCTCCGGGAACCGCTCGGCGATCAGCTCGCTCATGCGCAGGTGGCGCTCGGGATCGAGCCCCTTCGTGGCCGACACGAGCGGCACATCCGCAGGGATGGGCGGCAGCGCCTTGAGCGACGCACCCACGAACTCGGACGGCACGGCGACGATCACGACCGTGGCCCCGGCCAGCGCCTCGGCCTGATCCAGCGTCGGCTCGACCGCGGGCGGAACGTCGATATCGGTGAGGTACCAGGGGCTCCGGCGTCGCGTCCGGATTCCCTCCACGACCTCGCGCTCGCGCGCCCAGAGACGTACCGGCGCCCCGCTCCGCGCGGCGTGGATCGCCAGCGCCGTGCCCCAGCTTCCGCCGCCGATGACCGCGACGCTCACGCCGATGGCCGCCCTTGTCCCACCTTCGGCTCGTGGCCGGCCAGGAGCCGCGCGATGTTGGCGTGGTGGCGCGCCACCACGATCGTCGCGACGCCGAACGCGGCGAGCACGAAGGGGCCCGGATAGCCGAGGAGCGCCGCGCCGAGCGCGACGCCGAGGGCGCCGAGGATGGAGCCGAGCGAGATGTAGCGGAAGCTGAGGGTGACGCCGAGCCACACGGCGGCGGCCGGCAGCACGGCCCACGGCACCAGCCGCAGAAGGGCCCCGAGCCCCGTCGCGACGCCCTTGCCGCCGCGGAAGCCGAGGAAGATCGACCAGCAGTTCCCGATCACCGCCGCGACCGCGCACGCGGCCGTGGCGCCGAGGTCGGGGCCGGCCGGGCTGTTCACCAGCGCGCCTGCGAGCGTCACCGCCGCGAAGCCCTTGGCGATGTCGCCCGCGAGCGTGAGGAGCGCCGGCAGGCGGCCGGCGGTCCGTAGCACATTGGTGGCGCCGATGTTGCCGCTACCGTGACGCCGGATGTCGGCGACGCCGAAGGCGCGACCCACCAGGTAGCCGATCGGCACCGCGCCGATCAGATAGGCGGCGACGATCGCGACGGCGCTCACGACCAGCGGTCTTCGCCGGGCACGATCGCGCGGTAGTCGGCCTTCCGGAAGAATCGGTAGAAGTAGTCGACCGCCGAGAAGACCGTGAGGACGAGCGCCGCCCACAAGACCGCGGTGGCCGCCACGTGGAACCCCGGTGGCGCGAAGCCCTTCTCGACGATCAGCATGGTGATCGCGATGTACTGGCTCACGGTCTTCCACTTCGCCAGCCGCGAGGCCGGCACGATGGTGCCGATCGACGCCGCGACGGCGCGAAGGCCGGTCACCGCCAGCTCTCGCCCGACGATCACCACGACGATCCACGCGTCGATCTTGTCGATGGCCAGGAGCGACACCAGCGCCGCCGCCACCAGCAGCTTGTCGGCGATCGGATCGAGCAGCGTGCCGAGCGTCGTGACCTGGTTTCGCCGTCGCGCGAGCATCCCGTCCGCCCAGTCGGTGATGGCCGCGAGAATGAAGATGGCGGCCGCGATTACCGCGTGGACCCGCGAGGACGAGATCAGGAACACGATCAGGAGGGGTACTGCGACGATGCGGGTCAGGGTGAGGCCGATCGGCAAGTTCACGCTGGAGCTCCGTCGCCGGGACGAATCAGCCTCGTCATTATCCGAGGTCGCCCACGATCTTGTCAATGTTCGGCACGTAGCGGGGCACGAGCGTCGTCGTGTCCAGGCGCAGGCACGCGTCCACGTCGGCGCCCCGCCCCGCGGCGATGAGCCGGCGCGCCCACGGCGCGTCCCGCTTGAGACGGCCGACGTCGCCGACGTAGCGCCGCCCCGTGTCCAGCGCGTCGCGGGCGGCCTCGGTGAGCGCGGCGGCGGGAGTCGTCGCGAGGATGCGATCGATCAGGAGCCCGGCGCACGTCCAGTCCTCGAGCGATTGCGCGCCCCGCGATACAGCGCAGAGGATGGCGACGTCCCGCCCGGCGCCCGCGGCCCACGCCGCGGCCGCGCTCACGTTGACCAGCGCCGCCACGCCGATGGCCGCCGCCGCCCGCGCCGCCAGGAGCGCCCGCGTCCCGTTGCTGGTGGTGAAGAAGACCGTCTTGCCGCGCACCCCGACGGTGCCGAACTCGACCGGCGAGTTGCTGAGGTCGAACCCCGGAATCGGCTCGCCGTGGCGCTCGCCCGCCACCAGGGCGCCGTCGCCCCATCCCTCGCCGGCGCGCCGGCGAGCGTCGACGGGATCGGCCACCGGCACGATCGCGCGGCAGCCGTGGGCGAGCGCGGTGATGATCGTGGTGGTGGCGCGGAGGACGTCGATGACCAGCGCGGTGACGCCGCGGAGTGCGTCCGGGACAACCGCTTCGGCGGTCGGCGCGACGTCGATCCGCACGGATCAGGCGTTCTTGTCCCTGAGCGCCCGGATCTTGAGACGAAGGGCGTTCAGGTTGATGAAACCCTCGGCGTCGCGCTGCCGGTAGACGGTGTCGGCCTCGAAGGTGGCGAAGTCCGTCCGGTAGAGAGATCGCGGCGCCCGGCGGCCGGTGACCGTGACGGCGCCCTTGTACAGCTTGACCCGCGCGGTGCCGGTGACGTCGCGCGCGCAGTCGTCCATGAGCGACTGTAGGATTAGGCGCTCCGGCGAGAACCAGAAGCCGTAGTAGATCATCTCCGCGTAGCGGGTCACCAGCGAGTCGCGCAGGTGGAGCACCTCGCGGTCGAGGGTGATCGACTCCAGGGCCCGCCGCGCCGCGTGCAGGATGGTGCCGCCCGGGGTCTCGTAGACGCCGCGCGACTTCATGCCGACGAAGCGGTTCTCGACCAGGTCGACGCGGCCGATGCCGTGCTCGCCGCCGAGCCGGTTCAGCCGGGTCAGGAGCGCCGCCGGCCCGAGTCGCTCGCCGTCGACGGCGATCGGGTCGCCGCGCTCGAACGCGATCTCGAGGATCAGCGGCACGTCCGGCGCGGCCTCCGGGTCGCTGGTGAGCTGGAACATCTTGGCGGGCGGCTCGGCCCACGGGTCCTCCAGCACGCCGCCCTCGTAAGAGATGTGGAAGAGGTTGCGATCGGTGCTGTAAGGCCGCTCCACCGTCACCGGGACCGGGATGTCGTGCCGCCGCGCGAACTCGATGAGCGAGGTGCGGGAGTCGAGCTCCCATTCCCGCCACGGCGCGATCACCCGCAGCTGCGGCGCCAGGGCCGCGTAGGTGAGCTCGAAGCGAACCTGGTCGTTGCCCTTGCCGGTCGCGCCGTGGGCGACGGCGTCCGCGCCCTCCTTCGCCGCGACTTCGACCTGCGCGCGGGCGATGAGCGGGCGCGCGATCGACGTGCCCAGGAGGTAGGCGCCCTCGTACACCGCGTTGGCCCGGAGCATCGGAAAGATGAAGTCGCGGACGAACTCCTCGCGCAAGTCCACGATGTGCACGGCGACGGCGCCGGTGCGCGTCGCCTTGTCGCGCACGGGGATCAGCTCCTCGCCCTGGCCGAGATCGGCGCAGAACGCCACGACGTCGCAGCGATAGCGCTCGATCAGCCAGCGAAGGATCACCGAGGTGTCGAGGCCGCCCGAGTAGGCCAGGACGACCCGCTTGGGATCAGGCGTCATCGAGCGAGCCTCCCAGCAGGCGGAGCATGATCGCCTTCTGCGCGTGGAGCCGGTTCTCCGACTGCTGCAGGGCGATGCTCTGCTTGCCGTCGAGCACGGCGTCGGTGATCTCCTCGCCGCGATGGGCCGGCAGACAGTGCATGACGAGCGCGGACGGCTTGGCGAAGCCGACCAGCGTCTCGTTGATCTGGTAGCGACTGAAGGCCTCGAGCCGCTGCTCGTGCTCGGCCTCCTGCCCCATGCTCGTCCAGACGTCCGTGTAGATCACGTCGGCGCCCCGGGCGGCGGCGCGCGCGTCCTCGGTGACCTCGAGCCGCCCGCCGCCGCGGCGCACCGTCGCCACCACCCCCGCGTCCGGCTCGTACCCGGGCGGACAGGCGACGACGATCTCGGCGCCCAGGAGGGCGCCGAGGATCATGATCGAGTGGCAGACGTTGTTGCCGTCGCCGATCCACGCCAGCCGCATGGCGCGGAAGTCGATGCCGCGCTCCCACAGGGTGAAGAAGTCGGCGAGCGCCTGGCACGGGTGCTCGAAATCCGAGAGCCCGTTGATCACCGGGACGCTCGCGTGGCGCGCGAGCCCCGTGATGGTCGCGTGGGAATTGACCCGCGCCATGATGCCGTCGACCCACAAGGAAAGGTTGCGCGCGACGTCGGGCACCGACTCGCGCGTGCCCAGCCCGATCTCGCGGCCCACCAGGTGGACCGCGCGGCCGCCGAGCTGGATGATGCCGACCTCGAAGGTGACGCGCGTCCGGAGCGAGGCCTTCTCGAAGATGAGGGCGAAGGTCTTGCCGGCGAGCGGCGCGCCCAGGCGCCCGGACTTGCGACGCTGCTTGAGGTCCGCGGCGAGGGCGAACAGCTCGAGGGCGGCGTCACGCGTCAGGTCGGCGGCCGACAGGAAGTGCCGCATCGTCAGGCGCGTCCGAGCACGGTCTTGATGATCTCCAGCGCCTGCTCGCACTCGCGCTCCTCGACGATGAGGGCCGGCGTCAGTCTCAGGACGCGCTCCCCCGCCGACAGCACGAGCAGCCCGGACTCGCGGCAGGCGTCGACGATCGGCCCGGCCGGCACCGACAGCTCGGCACCGATCAGGAGCCCGCGGCCTCGCACGACCTGCACCTTCGGGTTCGACGCCTGGATCGCCCGGAGCCCGTCCATCAGATATCGGCCCCGCTGCGCGGCCTGCTCCCAGAGCTTGCCGTCGAGGATCGTCGTCATGGTCGCCAGCGCCACCGAGGTGACGAACGGCGTCCCGCCGAAGGTCGACCCGTGGGTTCCGGCGATCAGGACGCTCGCGATGTCCTCACGCGTCAGCATGGCGCCGATCGGCACCCCGTTGGCGAGCGCCTTCGCGAGCGTCATGATGTCGGGCTCGATCCCGTAGTGCTGGTAGGCCCAGAGCCGCCCGGTCCTTGCGACGCCGGTCTGGATCTCATCGAGGATGAGGAGCGTGCCCGACCGATCGCAGAGCTGGCGGAGCCCGCGCAGGTAGTCCTGGTCGGCGACGTGCACGCCGCCCTCGCCCTGGATGCATTCCACGATGACGCCCGCCGTGCGGTTGTCGATCGCGCGCTCCATGGCGCGCAGGTCGTTGTAGGCCACGTGCTTGAAGCCGGGCACCAGGGGCTCGAAGCCGTGCTGGTATTTCTCCTGGCCGGTCGCCGCCACCGTCGCGAACGTGCGTCCGTGGAACGAATTGCGGGTTGCCACGAACTCGACGCGGTCGGAGGAGATCCGCTCGCGCGCGTACTTGCGGGCAACCTTGAGGGCCGCCTCGTTCGCCTCGGCGCCGGAGTTCGAGAAGAACACGCGATCGGCGAACGAGTGCTCGATGAGGAGCTTGTCCAGATGGATCTGCGGCGCCGCGTGGTAGAGGTTGGAGACGTGCAGGAGCGTTGCCGCCGCTTCCTGGATGGCGCCGGTCACCCGGGGATGGCAGTGCCCCAGCGAGGTGACGGCGATCCCCGCGCCGAAGTCCAGGTATTCGCGCCCGTCCGAGTCCCAGACGCGCACGCCGTCTCCCCGGACGAGCACGATCGGGGCGCGGCTGCCGTAGTTCGGGGTGTGGTACTTCGCCGACCATTCCAGGAGCGTCTTGGTGTCCATCGCCGTCGACCTCACAGGACGATTTCCGTTCCGATGCCTTCGCGCGTGAAGAGCTCGAGGAGAATCGCGTGCGGCTGGCTGCCGTCGATGATGTGCGCCTTGGCGATGCCGCCCTCGAGGGCCCGGAGCGAGGACTCCACCTTGGGGAGCATGCCGCCGTCGATCACGCCGTCCTGGACGAGCCGCTCCGCGTCCTTGCGCGCGAGCGTGCTCACCAGCTTCCGGTCGGAGTCGAGGATGCCCTGGACGTCGGTGAGATGGATCAGCTTCTCGGCGCCGAGGGCGGCCGCGATGTCGCCGGCGACGAGGTCCGCGTTGATGTTGTACGTCTCGCCCTTGCTTCCCACCCCGATCGGCGCGATGACCGGAATGAACCCGTCGTTGGTGAGGAGCCGGAGGGCCTCGGTGTTCACCGCCTCGACCTCACCGACGAGCCCGATGTCGATCTCGTCGCCGTTCGGCATGCGGTGGGGCCGGCGCCGCGCCCGCAGGAGGCCGGCGTCCTTGCCCGAGAGGCCGATCGCGCGGCCGCCATGGTGATTGATGCGGCCCACGATCTCCTTGTTGATCTTGCCGACCAGCACCATCTCGACGATCTCGATCGTCTCCTCGTCGGTCACGCGCATGCCGCCGACGAAGCGCGGCTCCTTGCCGAGACGCTTCATGAGCGCGCCGATCTGCGGGCCGCCGCCGTGCACGATGACCGGGTTGATGCCGACCAGACGCAGCAGGATCACGTCCAGGGCGAAGGGTTCCTTGAGATCCGCCCTTTCCATCGCCGCGCCGCCGTACTTGATGACGATCGTCTTGCCGCGGAACTCCCGGATGTAGGGCAGGGACTCCAATAGGATTTCGGCGCGCCGGGGATCTGTCACAGGCGCGCCTCGCCCTTCGGGCTGCGGCTGCGCACCGCCGTCAAAGGATGAACCTCGAGAGGTCCTGGTCCCGAGTGATCTCGGCGAGCCGCTGGTGCACGTAGCCGGCGTCGATGGTCAGCTCCTTGCCCGGCAGGGCCGGCGCGTTGAAGGAGATCTCCTCCAGCAGCTTTTCCATGACCGTGTACAGGCGCCGGGCGCCGATGTTCTCCGTGCTCGCGTTCACCTGCATCGCGGTCTCCGCGATCGCCTCCACCGACTCCGGCGTGAACCGGAGGACGACCTGCTCCGTTTTCAGCAATTCCACGTAC
>VAYX01000080.1:2074-9141 GCA_005885325.1 Actinomycetota bacterium | reverse complement strand
TCGCGCGTCAAGGGGTCGAGCTCGACCCGGATCGGGAAGCGTCCCTGGAGCTCCGGAATGAGGTCCGACGGCTTGGCCACATGGAAGGCGCCGGCGGCGATGAACAGGATGTGGTCGGTGCGGACGACCCCGTACTTGGTCGTGACCGAGGACCCCTCGACGATGGGAAGGAGGTCGCGCTGCACGCCCTGACGGCTGACGTCGGGCCCGTGCCCCCCTTCCCGTCCGGCCACCTTGTCGAGCTCGTCGAGGAAGACGATGCCCGAGTTCTCGGCGCGGCTGATGGCCTGCGTCACCACCTCGTCCATGTCGATGAGCTTCTGCGCCTCTTCCTGCGCCAGAAGCCGCTTCGCCTCGGCCACCGTGACCTTGCGGCGCTTCGTCCGCGTGGGCATCACGTTCGAGAGCATGTCCTTGAGGTTGATGCCCATCTCCTCGAGCCCCTGACCGGACAGGACCTCGATCATCGGCGTCGCCTGGTGCTGCGTCTCGAGCTCCACGAGCCGATCGTCGAGCCGTCCGGCCCTGAGCTGTGCGCGGAGCTTGTCCTTCGTCGTCTCGCGCGAGGCGTCCGGGGTGACCTCCTCGAGCGAGCTCGACGAGTACGGCTCCTGCGGTCGCCGCGGCAAGAGGACGTCGAGCAGACGCTCCTCGGCCAGCTGCTCGGCTCGCTCCTGCACCCGGGCCGTCATCTCCGCCTTGACCATGTTGACCGACAGCTCGGTGAGATCCCGGATCATCGACTCGACGTCGCGGCCGACGTAGCCGACCTCGGTGTACTTGGAGGCCTCCACCTTCAGGAACGGAGCCTGGGAGAGCTTCGCCAGGCGTCGGGCCACCTCCGTCTTTCCGACGCCGGTGGGGCCGATCATGATGATGTTCTTCGGCGCCACCTCGTCGCGCAGCTCGGGCGGCAGGTTCTGACGCCGCCAGCGGTTGCGGAGGGCAATGGCGACGGCGCGCTTGGCCTTCTCCTGGCCGACGATGTAGCGGTCCAGCTCGGCGACGATCTCCGCGGGTGTCAGCGTGAGGTCGGAGGTCATTGTAGCGGGGGCCTCGAGGCCGGCTTTGACCGAGGGTGGCCTGACAGAGATGCGACCCGGCTCCGACACGCCCGAACCTCCGTCAAAGCGACCCGGCTCCGACACGCCCGAACCTTCCGTGCCAAAGCGGCGTGGCTCCGACACGGCCGATCTGTTCGAGCCGACGCCTCCCGGCCCGGCGTCACAGGACTTCCACACTCACGTGGTCGTTCGTGTAGACGCAGATCGACGCGGCGACGCGCATCGCTTCGGCCGCGATGGACTTGGCGTCCAGATCGGAGTGGGCGACGAGCGCGCGGGCGGCGGCCAGCGCGTAGGGGCCGCCCGACCCGATGCCGATCAGGCCGTCGTCCGGCTCGATGACGTCGCCCGTCCCGGAGATGATGAACGAGTGCTCGCGGTCGGCCACCGCCAGGAGCGCCTCCAGCCGCCGCAGGACGCGGTCGGTGCGCCAGTCCTTGGCCAGCTCCACCGCCGCCCGCGACAGGTTGCCCCGATGCTCCTCGAGCTTCGCCTCGAAGCGGGCGAAGAGGGTGAACGCGTCGGCTGCGGTCCCGGCGAACCCGGCCACCACGCGGTCCTGGTAGAGCTTACGGACCTTCCGCGCTCCGGCCTTGACGATGGTCGCGCCGATCGAGACCTGGCCGTCGCCGGCGATCGCCACCTGCCCCCGGTGACGGATCGCGACGACCGTGGTGGCCGAGAAGCTCCACGCGGGCGCGCCCGGAGTCATTTCGCGCGCGCGCGGGGATGGGCGGCGTCGTAGGCGCGCATGAGCTGGTCGGTGCCGACGTGCGTGTACCGCTGCGTCGTCGAGAGCCGGCTGTGGCCCAGCAGCTCCTGGATCATCCGCAGATCGGCGCCGGCGTCCAGCAGGTGCGTCGCGAACGTGTGGCGCAGCGTGTGCGGACTCACCCGCCGCGTGATCCCGCACGCGAGGGCGCGACGCCGCACGATCGAGTGGATCGAGCGCACGGTGAGCCGGCCGCCGCGGCGATTGGCGAAGAGCGGCCCGCGGTCGTCCCCGCGCGAAGCCAGGTGGGCGGCGAGCGCGCTCGCCGCGCGGCCGCCATACGGGACGATGCGCTCCTTGCGGCCCTTGCCGAGCACCCGCACCGTCTGCCGGGCGCGGTCGACGTCGTCGAGGTCGAGACCGGCGAGCTCGGAAACGCGGAGCCCGCTGGCGTAGAGCAGCTCCAGGACGGCGGCGTCGCGCGGGCGCTCGGGGCTACCGGCCGGCCTGGCGTCCATCAAGACCGCTGCCTCGTCGACCGGCAGGAAGGAGACGAGCTTCTTCGGCGTCCGCGGTCCCCTCACCTCGCGGGCCACGTTGCGCTCGAGGACACCCCGTCGCACCAGGAACCGGAACCAGCTGCGCACCGCGGCGAGCTTGCGGGCGATCGTCACCGCGTCGAGCCCGCGCTCGTGCAGGCGCACCAGGAAGGCGCGCACGGTCCGGGTGTCGACCGCGGCGAGCCATTCCCCCCTCTCGCCGTGACCGGCGTGCTGAACGAACTCGAGCAGATCAGCCCGGTAACTGCGCAGCGTATGCGGTGAGGCGTCTTGTTCCGAGGCGAGGTGGCGGAGAAACGCGACCAGCGGATCCTTCATGCCACCGGGAGCTCGACCTCCCGTTCGAAGTCGCACCCCTCGCGCGCGCAGCTGCGGACGGTGCGGTTCTTCAGCGCGCGCTCGGTGACGAACGCGGCGCCGCACTTCGGGCAGGGCTCGGGCACCGGGCGCCGCCAGACCGCGAACTTGCAGTTCGGATACGCCGAGCAGCCGAAGAAGGTGCGTCCGCGGCGCGAGCGGCGCTCGACGAGCTGGCCCGTGCAGCCCGGCTCCGGGCACGCGATCCCGAGGGTGACCGGTTTGGTGGTCTTGCACTCCGGGTAGCCGGAGCATGCGATGAACTTCCCGAAGCGCCCGTGCTTGATCACCATGGGCCGCCCGCAGGTGGGGCAATTCTCGTTCGCCGGCTCGTCCTCGGCGCGTCCGCTCCCGTCGAGGTTGCGCGTGTACCGGCAGTCGGGATAGGCGGAGCACGCCAGGAACTTCCCGAACCGCCCGCGCTTCTCCAGGAGCTCGCTCCCGCACTCCGGGCACAGCTCGCCGGTGGGCTCGCCGACCTTCTCGCTCCGCATCTCGCGCTTGGCGCGGGCGAGATCACGCTTGAAGGGCTCGTAGAACTCCTTGACCGTGTCGACCCACTTGCGCTGACCCTCCTCGATCTTGTCGAGGTTGTCTTCCATCTGCGCCGTGAACTCGACGTTCATGATGTCCTGGAAGTACGGGATGAGCTTGTCGGTCACCGCCATGCCCAGCTCGGTCGGGGTCAGCGTGCGCCGCTCGCGATGCACGTAGCCGCGATCGTTGATGATCGTCCCCAGGATCGACGCGTAGGTCGACGGCCGGCCGATCCCGAGCTCCTCGAGCACCTTGATCAGCGAGGCCTCCGTGAAGCGGGGCGGCGGCTGGGTGAAGTGCTGCTTCGGGTCGAGCGCGACGAGCGTCAGGACCTCGCCCTCCTCGAGCAGCGGCATGGCGCCTTCCTGGTCCTGCTCGGCCGGGGCCTCGCCTTCCTCGCGGCTCTCCTCGTACACGGCGGTGAAGCCCTTGAACTTGAGCGTCGCCCCCTGGGCGCGGAAGAGGCACTGTCCGGCCTCGATGTCCGCTCCCACCGTGTCGTAGACCGCGGGCATCATCTGGCTCGCCAGGAACCGCTCCCAGATGAGCCGATAGAGCTTTATCTGGTCCGGCGACAGGTGCTGCTCCACGACTCTGGGCTCGTTCCGAAGCTCGGAGGGCCGGATCGCCTCGTGCGCTTCCTGGGCGCTCCCCCGCGACCGGTACGTCGGCGGCGCCTCCGGCACGTACTCCGTGCCGATGCGCGCGATGACCCAGCCGCGGGCCGCGGCCTGCGCCTCGCGCGCCACGCGGACCGAGTCGGTTCGCATGTAGGTGATGAGGCCCTCGGCGCCTTCCGACCCGAGATCGATGCCCTCGTAGAGCTGCTGGGCGATCGTCATCGTCTTGCGCGCCGTGAAGCCGAGCTTCCGCCCCGCTTCCTGCTGCAGGGTGGAGGTGATGAACGGCGGCAAGGGGTTCCGGCGCCGCTCGCCGCGCGTGACCGACTTGACGACGAAGCGCGCGCCGTCGAGCGAGGCCATGACGGCGCGCGTCGTCTCCTCGTTCGGGAGCGACGCCTTCTCGCCCGCGACCTCCTTCAGGGTCGCGACGAACTCGGGCGGCCGCGACGCGTTGAGCCGCGCGTGGAGCGACCAGTACTCGACGGGGACGAACGCCTGGATCTCGCGCTCCCGGTCGACGATGAGCCGCACCGTGACCGACTGCACGCGGCCGGCGGAGAGGCCCCGCTGGACCTTCTCCCAGAGCAGCGGCGAGAGGCTGTAGCCGACCAGGCGGTCGAGCACGCGCCGCGCCTGCTGGGCGTCGACCTTCTTCAGATCGATCTTGCCGGGGTTCTTGAACGCCGCCTTGACGGCGCGCTCGGTGATCTCGTTGAAGGTGATCCGAAAGACGTTCTTCTTGGCGACGTCGAGCTCCTCGGCGAGATGCCACCCGATCGCCTCGCCCTCGCGGTCGGGGTCGGTGGCGACGTAGAGCGTGTCGGCCCGCTCGGCCGCCTTCTTGAGCTCGTCGAGCACCTTCTTCTTGGCCGGGGTCACGACGTACTTGGGCTTGAAGTTCTTCTTCGGGTCGACGCCGAGCTGCGACTTCGGCAGGTCGCGCACGTGGCCCATGGAGGCTTTGACGATGTACTTCGAGTCCAGGTACTTCTGGATCGTCTTCACCTTCGTGGGTGATTCCACGATCACTAGAGCCCGTTTCGTCGCCACCTACACTCTCCTCGCGCGTGTGTCGACCGAGACCCACCGCTGTCCCGTCAGCTGCCGGGCCCAACCGCCCAGCTCGAGCGTCATCAACGTCGTCGCCGCCCGCGCCGGCTCCAGTCCCGCGCGTGCGATGAGCTCCTCGATGTGCTGCGGCTCGTCCGGAGCCAGCAACCGGAACATGCGGCCCTCGTCACTCCCGATCTCGGGTCGCGGCGGCCCGTCCGTCGACGCCAGAGGGCCGCGCACGGCGCGGCGCCACGGCTCTGGCAATTCTGACACGATGTCCTGCCAGCATGTAACGAGTTTAGCACCGTCCTGTATGAGACGGTTCGCGCCGGCACTCGACGGCGACGTGATTCGGCCAGGAACGGCGAAGGTTTCGCGGCCGAGATCGCCGGCAAATCCGGCAGTGATCAGGGCACCGCTCTTCTCCGCGGCTTCGACCACGACGACCCCGAGGGCGAGCCCTGCCAGCGTTCGGTTGCGCGCGGGAAAGTGGCCGGGCAGCGCGGGCACCCCCGCCGCGAACTGCGACACGACCGCCCCGTGCGCCTCGATCGTGCGCGCGAGCGCGACGTTCTCCGGCGGGTAGACGACGTCGAGGCCGCAGCCGAGCACCGCGATCGTGCGCCCGCCCGCGGCGAGCGCGCCGCGATGCGCCGCGGCATCGATGCCGCGGGCCAGGCCGCTCACGATCGTCACGCCGCGAGCGGCGAGATCGGAGGCCAGGCGCTCCGCGACCGCGAGACCGTAGGGCGTCGGACGGCGTGACCCGACGATCGCGAGCGCGAGCGTGTCGTCGTCCACCAGCTCGCCGCGCACGAACAGGGGCGGCGGCGCGGGAATCGCGCCGAGCAACGCGGGGTAGCGAGTGTCTCCAGGTCGAAGCTCGATCATCGGAGTCGCGTCAGCGGGGTTTCAGTATACAGAAGCGGCCCGAGCCGCCAAAGAATCTGAACAGATACGGTGCCCGGTTCCCTACTGTCGCGAGGCGGCGTTCGCTCTCAGGAGCGACTGCGCCAGGGCCGCCGCCTCCGACTTCGGATACTCGCGAATGACCCGGTGCCACGCCTGCTCGGCGCGGGACGCGTTCCGCAGTCGCGCGTGACAGAGTCCGATCTTGACCAGCGCGTCCGGCGCCTTGCCCGGGCCGTATTCCGACACCTTGTCGAACTCGACCAGCGCCTGACGGTAGTCGCGCTGCGCCCAGTACGCCTCGCCGATCCAGTACTGGGCGTTTCCCGCCAGCGTGTGCTTGGGATACTTCGCGATGAAGTCGATGAAGTCCAGCACGGCCTGCCCGTGCTCACGCGATCGAAACGTCGCCAGCGCCGCGTTGTACTCCTGCTCGGGATTGGCGGCGCGCGACGCCGCCGGCGCCGGCGGTGCGACCTGGGGCTGGACGGGCTGGATCGGCGGCATGGGCTCGGCCGGCACCGCCTGCGGGACCAGCGGCGCGGGTGGTGCGACCTGCGACGGCGGCACCGCCGGTGACGGCACGGGCGGGACGCGCGGTCGCTCGACCGCTGCGGTTGCCGACGACGTCGGCGGCGGCCCTGGAGGAGCCGGAGGAGGCGGCGCCGGAGTCAGCGCTTCCACGCGCGCCCGCGTCTCGCCCACCACGTTGTCGACCGCCTCGGCACGCTTGTAGAAACGCTGAAGCTCGCCGGACATGGTCCGAACGGTTGCCTGAGTCTCGCTGGTTCGAACGTCGAGCGCTTCGATCTGTGGACCGACACGGGCGAGATCGCGGCCGGTGACTTCCTGAGCGACGCGGAGCTCGGCCAGCTCCGATCGGAGCTTGCTGACCTCGGAGCCGAGCTCGGCCACGCTGCCCTGACTTGCGCAACCGCCAGCGAGGATCGCCACCGCTGCGAGCGCGCCGAGGGCTCGGGTCATCCGCGCCGACCGTAGCACGCGGTTGAAAATGATGTCAACGGCTCAGCGGGATCTCGGCTCGAGCGAGCGGAGAACGATGACGTCGACGGCCTGACCCTCGGCGATCGTCGTGTCGGGCGCGACCACCGCAAGGCCGTCGGCCAGCACCATCGAGCGGAGAATGGCCGAGCCCTGGTCGCCGGTGAGGCGCGCGCCGAAGCCCTTGGCGTCGGGCGTCAGCGTGACCCGCAGATAGCCGCGACGCGATCCGGGATTCTCGATCGTCGCG
>VAYX01000080.1:636-2039 GCA_005885325.1 Actinomycetota bacterium | reverse complement strand
TGGAGCGATCGCGCGCCCGCCATCCGGCGGAGCGCCGGGCGAACGAACAGCTCGAACGTCACCATCGCGGAGACCGGATTGCCGGGCAGGCCGAACACGGGCCGCCCACCGCGCGTGCCGAACGTGATGGGCTTGCCCGGTCGCATCGACACCTTCCAGAGGTGGAGCTCGGCGCCGGCGCGCTCGAGCGCGTCGCGTACCAGGTCGAGCTCGCCGACCGACACGCCCGCGGAGGTCACCAGGACGTCGGCCGCGTCGAAGCCCCAGCGAATCCGCTCGGTGATCGCGTCGAGCTGGTCGGGCGCGACGCCGAGGTTGATCGGCTCGGCGCCCGCCTCGATCACCTGCGCCATCAGCGAGTAGGTGTTGGTGTTCGGGATCTGGCCCGGACCCGGCTCCGTCCCCAGGTCGGCCAGCTCGTTGCCGGTCGAGAGGATCCCGACCCGCGGTCGGCGGAAGACGCGCACCTGGGAATATCCGAGAGTCGCCAGCAGCCCGACCTCGGCGGCGCCGATCGAGCCTCCGGGCTGGACGACGACGTCGCCGGCCCGGACGTCCTCTCCGGCCGGGCGCACGTACGCCCCGGACGAAACGCTCGCGGCGATCGTGATCCGCCCGTTGTCGGCGGCCACGTCCTCCTGGGGCACCACCGCGTCGGCGCCCTCGGGAAGGGGCGCGCCGGTGAAGATCCGCATCGCCTCACCCGCGTGGAGCGGCCGGGACGGCATCGATCCGGCGATGATCCGGCCGACGACGGCGAGCTCGACCGGTGCCCGGCCCGTGTCGTGAGAGCGGACGGCGTAGCCATCCATCGACGAGTTCGGCCACGGCGGAATCGTGGACGGCGAGACAACAGACTCGGCGAGCACCCGGCCGAGCGCCGACATGACGTCGACGCGCTCCACCGCGAGCGGCCCCACGCGTGAAACAATCGCTGCAAGCGCCTCTTCGACCGTCAACACGCAGAATACTGTACTACACCGGCTGTACGCCGGCCGTGGGGTCGGTGGCGGTGTCCCCCGCAACCCGTGTAGTCAGGGTTGATCTCACCTGCTACCAACCCGGATCGTCTTGAGGGATGTTCGCTAGCGGGTTCTGGGGGACACCGCCACCGACCTCGCGGCCGGCAGACCGCCGCGCGAGGTATCAGTGGCCGGTGTGCGGAAGATTGAGAACGGGCTTGAAGCGCGCGAAGAACCAGCGGCGGCTCAGCATGAAGAGCGCCAGGAACCCGGCGGTGATCGCGAAGTCGCGCAACCCGAACGGCAGCCGCGCCGTGGCGGAGACCGACGGGAACACCACGAACACGCGCTCCAGGAAGATCGCGACCAGCCCGAAGATGGCGACCACGAAGAGCGGCGCGCGCCGCTGCGGAGGCCGGCCGGTCAGCCGCTTGAGGAGGT
>VAYX01000080.1:0-481 GCA_005885325.1 Actinomycetota bacterium | reverse complement strand
GCGGCCGGCGGGATCGAGGCCCGCCCGCGCGCGTTGGCCCGGATGGTGAAAATCGACAGGAGGCAGAACGCCGTGTAGAGGGTGCTGACCGCGAAGTAGCCGCCGAAGAGGCCGCTGTACCACTTCGGGTCGAGGGACATCACGAGGTCGAAGCCCCAGAGTGACACCGTCACCAGCCACAGCATGAGCAGGATGACCGCGATCCGGTTCCGCCGCGCCTGCTCGCGCCCGTCCTCGGGCGGGATGGCGTCGCGGAGCAGCGCCCGGACGAAGGCAAAGCACACGCCGAACAGCACGGCCGCGCATACGTAGGTCCGCAGCCAGAAGAACGGAGGGTTGAGCCATCCCGCTTTGGCCGGGATGGGCGTCGTGACCCACGGATAGAGAACCGTCTGGCCCGCGAACAGAACCAGGAGCAACACGAAGGAGATCGGGAGGAACCCGGCGGTCGTCAGCGCGATCCGGCGCACGCTCGGCGACC
>VAYX01000079.1 GCA_005885325.1 Actinomycetota bacterium | reverse complement strand
GCCCGCGAGCCCTACGGGCGGGAGGGTCGAGGGCCGTCGGCCGTGGTGAGCGGGCACCGGGGGTCCGGGCCGAGCTCGGCGAAGAGCTCCCACAACCACTCATGCGTGGGATCCGTGCACACGCGCCAGGCTCGTTCGGCCGGCCCGGCCATCACGTTCAGGTAATACATCGTGTGGCCCGGTGGGGCCACACTGGGACCGTGATAGCCCCTGGGGATCAGGAACACGTCCCCGTCATGGACCGTTTCGGTGACGTCGATGTCTCCGTCGGCGGTGTACGTCCGGTGCAGGCCGAACCCGCCGTCACCCCGGATCCGGAAGTAGTAGATCTCCTCCAACGGGACCTCGCGCTCGGTGTGCTCGTCGTGCTTGTGCGGTGGGAACGACGACCAGTTCCCGTCCGGGGTGAGCACTTCGACCGCGATGAGCCGCTCCGCCTCGAACGCGTCCGCCGACATGAAGTTGTTGACCTGCCGGGTGGCCGCCCCACCCCCCCGAACCTCGACGGCCACGGCTCGGGCCGGCACGTACGCGGGCTCCAGCCGCCGCTCGGCGCGCGCCGTGGGCAGCGCGAACTCGCCGCCACCGTCGCTGGTGAGGACGGCCTCGCTCCCCTGCGGGATGTAGGCGAAATCAGTGACGCGGGAGAACACGTCGGTCCGGCCCTCGAGCTCGAAGGCGTGCGACCCGACCTCGACGCCGCACGAGCCCGAGAGCGGGAGGACCGCGGCCTCGAACCCCTCCAAGGGGACGGCGCGCCGTTCACCCGGCGCCAGAGCGATCACCCGCAACGCGGCGAAGCTCCATCCGGCGGCGTCCGGCCTGAGGCTCACCGGGTCCGGGCCGTCGGCCAGCGTTCCGGCGGGGCGGAACAGCTCGCTCACCACGGCACCCCTCGCCTGCGGGGCCGTGACCGTGCCGGTACGCTCGGGCAGCGGTGAGGCGGCTCCCGGCGGTCCTGGTCCTGTTCGCCCTGGCGATGCCGGGCAGCGTCCCCCGGCCCGCGGAGCTGTCGATCACGGGGGCCTCCCCCGCCGACCTCCGGGTGCTGATCGTGGACACCTGGGATCGGTTCGTCGAGGCGTTCCCGGCCCGCCGGGGCTGCCTCGCTCCGGTCACGGTCCAGGGCGCCTGGTCGCTCGACGGCCGAGGATCGTACGACCCCGTCCGGCGGCTGGTCACGGTCCGCATCCCTGGCACCGCTCCGAACCTGCGGGCCTCGCTGGTCCACGAGTTCGCCCATCACATGGAGTTCACCTGCCCCGAACAGCGTGACGTTCGAGTCCCCTTCCTGGCGGCTCAGGGTCTTCCACTCTCCGCGACCTGGTTCGAGGGAAGGTCGTGGGAGACCACCCCGTCCGAGCAGTTCGCCGAGGCCATCGTCCAGGTGGTGCTGGGACGGCCGGCACATCAGGCGGTGTTGATCCATCCGAGATCCGTTGAGCTCCTTCGGGCGTGGGGTCGCGGCGACGTCAGGCATGGCTCATGAGCGCGCGCACCTGGTCCTCGTTCGGCATGGCGTCCGCGCAGGCGAGCTGGGTAGCCACGTAGGCCCCCGCCGCGTTGGCGAACCGGATCGTCGTGGCGATCTCCCATCCCTCCAGGAGGCCATGGCAGAGCGCTGCGCCGAACGCGTCGCCCGCGCCGAGCCCGTTCACCACGTCGACCGGCACCGGCGGGATGCGCTCCATCCCCCCTTCCCACGCCACGAGCACACCATCGGCTCCCAGCTTCACCACCGCCAACTCGAGGCCCAGGCCGAGCAGCCGCTCGGCCTGGACCTCCGGCTCGCCCTCACCGACCACGATCGCAGCTTCCTCCCGGTTGCCCACGGCCACCGTCGCGTGCTCCAAGGCGCGGCGCTGCCGGTCCCCGGCCTCCCCCGGCATCGGCCAGAACGAGGGACGGAAATCCAGGTCGTGAACCGTGATCTCCGAATCTCCCCGGGCCTCCAGCGCCGCGGTCGTCGCGGTCCGGCTGGGCTCGTCCGAGAGGCCGGTCCCGGTGGTCCAGAAGATGCGTGCCTCCCGGATGGCGTCGAGGTCGAGTTCGTCCGCCGTCACGTTCATGTCGGGCGCCTTCGGCTCACGGTAGAACAGCAGCGGGAAGGAGTCCGGCGGGAAGAGCTCGCAGAACACGATGGGGGTTCGAAGGTTCGGGTCGGTACCCACGTACTGGTCGTCGACGCCGAAGGATCGAAGCGCCGCCCTCACGTAGGCGCCGAAGCCGTCGTCGCCGACCTTCGTGATCA
The DNA here is from genome assembly GCA_005885325.1 of Actinomycetota bacterium. Lineage (GTDB taxonomy): Bacteria > Actinomycetota > UBA4738 > UBA4738 > HRBIN12 > AC-69. The sequence goes on along the minus strand of VAYX01000079.1, from coordinate 10,837 downwards.
CCGCGGCGCGGTGCCCGTAGCGCGCGGTCCCCACGGCCACGTTCGTCGGGCTCCCGCCCAGTGACTTGGCGAACGTTCGGACGTCGGCAAGATGAACGCTGCTCTGCAATGGGTAGAGGTCGACCCCGACACGCCCCATGGTCAGGACGTCGTACGGAGCCGCCCCCACGATCAGGCGCCGGGATCCTTGGCCTCGCGCTCGAGCGCCTCGGCCGCACGGGCCAGGTCGTCGCCCGCCTCGCCGCTGGCCTTCCCGGCGGCGCGCTCGAGCTCGTGCGCGAGGTTCTCGAGCTCCTCGCCCCCGGCCATCATCTGGACCAGGCGATCCAGGCCGAGCTCCTCCTTCGAGTAGTCGCCGTACACGCGACCCCGGCGCAGGATCACGTGGTGATCGCCTACGGGGTAGGCGTGGTGCGGGTTGTGCGTGATGAAGATGACCCCCACCCCTCGCTGCCTGGCCTGGACGATGTACCGGAGCACCACGCCCGCCTGCTTCACCCCGAGCGCCGCCGTTGGCTCGTCCAGGATCAGGACCTTCGCCCCGAAATACACCGCCCGGGCGATGGCGACCGACTGCCGCTCCCCTCCGGACAGCGTTCCGACCGGTTGCTCGGGATCGCGGATGTCGATGCCCATCTTGGCCAGCTCCTGCCGCGTGGTGTCTTTGGCGAACCGCACGTCGTACCGTCGGAACGGTCCCCATCCTTTCGTGGGCTCGGAGCCGAGGAAGAAGTTCCGCCAGATCGAGAGGAGTGGGATCATCGCCAGGTCCTGGTACACGGTGGCGATCCCCAGCTCGAGCGCGTCGCGAGGCGACGCGAACTCCCGGGGCCTGCCGTCGAACAGGTACTCGCCCTCGTCGGGCCGGTACACCCCGGACAGGGTCTTGATGAGGGTCGACTTCCCGGCGCCGTTGTCGCCGAGCAGGCAGGTCACCTGGCCCGCCTCGCACGTCATGGAAACGTCCTTCAACGCGATGACGCTGCCGAAATACTTCGAGATCTCCCGGACGTCCAGGAGCGCCGTCCCGTTCGTGCTCATCGCAGCGCCGCCCTCGTCCGGATGAAGTTATTGAAGATCACCGCTCCGAGCAGGATGCCGCCGATGAACACCTGGAACCAGTCGCCTTCCACGCCGGTGATGACGATGCCTTGCTGTACCAGTGCGAAGATCAAAGCGCCGAGCGAAGCGCCGATCGCGGACCCGTAGCCGCCGGTCAGGAGGCACCCCCCCACGACGGCGGCGATGATGGCCTGGAACTCCTGGCCGGTCCCCCGAAGCGTGTCGGCGCCGGTGAACTGGACGACCTGGATCACCGCGACCAGCCACGCGGCGAACGCGGTGGTCATGAACAGTGCGATCTTGACCCGCCGCGTGGGCACGCCGACGTTCCGAGCGGCATCCACGGCGCCCCCGGTGCCGAAGATCCAGTTCCCCGCGCGGGTCCGGAGCAGGACCCACGTCGCGAGCGCCGTGAGGACGAACCACCACAGGATCGCGACGTTGAACTGGCTGCCGAACAGGTTCAGGTTGCTGGCGAAGATCTTCTGGGCCAGTCCGTAGCCAGCGACGATGTCCAGCTGGCCCAACTGGGTCCGATCCGTGAGCAGTCGGGTCACGGCGATGCTGACCCCTCGGAACGCGAACAGCGTGCCGAGGGTGACGATGAACGACGGGAGCTTCGTCGCGATCACGATCGCGCCGTTGAACAGGCCGGTGGTCAGGGCGAACAGCAGGGAGATCCCGACCGCCGGCCACAGGGTCCACCCGAACCCACCGCCGGTCGTCGGCGTGACCAGGACCATGATCACCATCCCGGAGAACCCGATGATCGAGCCGACCGACAGGTCGAACTCGCCGGCGATCATGAGCAGCGCCACGGCCACGGCCAGGATGCCGAGCGGCGCCGCCCTGTTGAGGATGGAGGCCGTGGTGGCCCAGCTGATGAAGTTGTGTCGGCTGGCCACGATAGCGAAGAGGACCCACACGATCACCACCCCGGCCAGCGCGCCCACCTCGGGCCGGGACAACACCTTCGACAGCGTGCTCTTCTCCCGGACCCGCTCGTCCGCCGGAGCGGCGGCCGGTGGGATCGTCTCCGCTGCCAACTCCCTCTCCTCCGATCACGTGGACCGGTCATGGGGCCCGCCGAAACGGCGGGCCCCATGACCGGATTGGCTTACCGTACTCCCTCGTCGGTGAACTTGATCACGTCGGCCGCGTTGTCCTTGGTCACGAACTGAGGCCCGGTCAGCACGACCCGGTCCGCGCTCCCCAGCGCCACGGCGCCGGTCGCGAGGTACTGGGTCATGAACACGATCGCGAGATACCCCTGCAGGTACTGGGCCTGATCGATGGCGAACAGCATGTCGCCCTTGTCGATGGCATTCAGCACGTCCGTCGACAGGTCGAACGTCGCCAGCTTGATCTTCCCCAGCTGGCCCGCCTGCTGCAGCGCCTGGATGGCGGGCGTGGAGGCGGTCGGTCCCAGCGTGAGGATCCCGTCGATCGAGGGATCCGACTGGATCTTGCTCGCGATCGACTGCGTGATGCCGCCCGGGTCGTTCAGGTCGACCGGGACGACCTCGGCCTTGAAGCCCAGCCCCTCGCTGAAGCCCTTGCATCGAAGGTCGAGGGCGACGTTGCCGACCTCCTGATTGACGCAGATCGCCTTGGTGACCCCCGCGTCCTTCATCCGTTGTCCGGCCAACTGCCCGGCGACCTCTTCCGTCTGTCCAATGTGCACCAGCACCCCGAGCTTCTCGAACACGTCGCTGCCCGAGTTGATCGAGATCACCGGGATCCCGGCGCTCACGGCCTTCCTGATCGATGGCCCGAGCGCGTCGGCATCGGGGATGCTGACGATCAGCCCGTCCGGCTTCGAGGCCACCGCGGCGTCGATCAGCTGGGCCATGGCGACCATGTCGAAGGTTCCCGGCGCGCGGTACTCGGCCGTGACCGCCTCGTCTGCCGCCGCGGCCTCGACGCCGTTGGCCACGATGGACCAGAACGGGTCCGAGGCCTGGCCGTGGGTGACGACGACGATCCGGAACCCGCGCTGGTTGACGCCGCCCGACTGTCCGGGCGACCCCTTCTCGTTCCCCCCACCGGTGCACGCCGCCCCCAAGAGGGCCAGCACCAGCAGGACCCCCGCCCACTTTCGACGGATCATTCCCCCTCCTTTCCTCCGGGGCGACGCCTCATCGCGTGTCCCCCCTCCGACACCGACACACCGGCCACGGACGATGGTCCGGGCCATACGCCCAATCGCTCGAAGAACGTGAGGCTCTCGGCGACGTCCTGGACCGGGCCCATCCCCTCCTCGGGTGCTCCCTCCAGCACCCTGTCCTGCTCCAGCACGTACCAGCCATCGTAGTCCGACGCCTCAAGGGCCGAGACGATGGCCTCCACGTCCACGTCGCCCATCCCGAGCGGCCGATACATCCCCGCCGCGACCGCGTCCCGGTAGCCCATCCGTCCGGCCCGCACTTGCTCCGCCAGGTCGGCCGAGACGTCCTTCAGGTGGACGTGGGCTACGCGATCCCCCGCCCCCCTGGTGAGTTCGACCGGATCGGCCCCGCCAACCATCAGATGCCCGGTGTCCACACACAGCCGGACGGGTGAGGACTCCAGCAAGCGCTCGACCTGCCGGGGTCCTTCGACGACCGTGCCCTGGTGGGGGTGGAAGGCCACCGCCAGGTCTCGTTCGGATCCGAGGTCGATGACCCGGCCGATCCCCGCCACGAGCGACGCCCACGAGGAGCCGGCGAGGTCCGCGCCGGCCTCATAGCCGGCCGTGCCGGTCCCCGCCGCCAGCACGAGGACATCCGCGCCGGAGGCGGCCAGCAGGTCGGCCTGCACCGACACCCGTTCGAGCTCCTCCTCCAGCACGGCCGGCTCGTGGAGGACGGCCGGCACGAAGCCGGCCGCCAGCCCGAGCCCGTGATCGGCCAACGCCGCCTCGAGCCGAGATGGATCGGTGGGCAGATACCCGTCGGGGCCGAGCTCGGTGGCCGGAAGGCCGAGGCCGGCCATCTCGGACAGGACCCGGTCTGGTTCCAGCTGATAGCCCCAGCCCGGAACCTCGCAGACGCCCCACGAGATGGGCGCGCCGGCGACCCGCGCGACGCGGCGATTCACCCGACCTCCTCAACGCGCACCGGCCGATGCTCTGCCCGTGAGCGGTCGCACGCCACGGCGATGCGCAGCGCTTCCAGGGCGTCCTCTGCCGTGCAGGGGCTCTCCCGCCGCCCTGCCGCGAGCTCGACGAACCACTCCATCTCGGCCCGATATGCCGCAGCGAACCGGGCCTGGAATTGCGGATACGGATCGGCGGGCGCGGGCGTCCCCTCCGGCTCCACGGAGCGAAGCGGCATCCGCGCGTCCCACCCCACGACCACGCTGTCGCCCGAACCGAGCAGCTCCATGCGAACGTCGTAGCCGAGGGGGTCGTGGCGGGTGACCGACAGGATCCCGAAGGCCCCGCCCGACAGCCGGAAGGTGGCCACGGCCGTGTCGACATCGCCGTACTTCTCGAACACCGGGAACCCGATCACCGCGCCGTCCGCGTACGTCTCGACCACCTCCTGCCCGGTGACGAACCGCAGGGCGTCGAAATCGTGCACGCTGAAGTCCTTGAAGATGCCTCCGGAGACGGGGATGTACGCCTCGTGCGGCGGCGCCGGGTCGTGGCCGGCCATCCGCACGACGTACAGGGTCCCGAGCCCGCCGCCGGCGACCAGGTCGTGAGCGGCGCGGTACCCGCCATCGAACCGGCGCTGGAACCCCATCTGGAACGGGATCCCCGCGTCCCTGACGTGGGCGACGACCTCCGCGGTCGACGCAACGTCGAGGGAGATCGGCTTCTCGCAGAACGTCGGGAGCTCCGCGTCAGCCGCCTGATGGACCAACGGCGCGTGCGCGTCCGTGGCGGCCGCGATCACCACCGCGTCCGAGGCCTTCATGGCATCGGCGACGTCGCCTCCGGCCTCGACACCGAGCTCTTCGGCCACGGTCCGGGCACGGTCCCGATCGACATCGGTCACGAGCACGTCCACAGCCGGAAGCGCGGCGAGCGTTCCCGCGTGCACGACGCCCATGCGTCCCACGCCGATCACCGCGATCCGCATCAGCGAGGCCCCCTCCCCATCCCACCCCGGAACGCTCTGGCCGGAGCGCCTCCTCGGGACCAGGCCGCTTGTTGGAACGTTCCAAGACGAAGGAGTAGGCTAGGTGGCGCTTCACGGCGTGTCAAGGCAGGTGATCGTCGTGGAGCCGTCGATCGCGGGAGGCGCGTTGGAGACCACGAGGCTGACCGTGGCCCAGGCCATCGTGCGGTTCCTCATCGCCCAGCGAACGATCATCGACGAGCGGGAGGCTCCCCTGTTCCCCGGGGTCTTCGCCATCTTCGGTCACGGCAACGTGACCGCCCTGGGGGATGCGCTCGAGGCCGCGGGTGACGCGCTTCCAACGTGGCGCGGCCAGAACGAGCAGACCATGGCCATGGCCGCCGTGGCGTTCGCCAAGGCTAGGAGGCGCCGCCAGATCATGGTGGCGACGAGCTCCATCGGCCCGGGGGCCACGAACATGGTCACGGCCGCGGCGATCGCCCACGCCGACCGGCTTCCCCTCCTGCTCCTGTCGGGCGACACCTTCGTCAGCCGGCTGAACGATCCGGTCCTGCAACAGGTGGAGCACTTCGGAGACCCAACGATTTCCGTGAACGATGCGTTCCGCCCGGTCACCAGGTATTGGGACCGGATCACCAGCCCGGAGCAACTCCTCCAGTCCCTCCCGCAGGCCGTGGCCACGATGCTGGATCCGGCTGCGTGCGGTCCGTCCTTCATCGGTCTCCCCCAGGACGTCCAGGCGAGGGCGTTCGAGTACCCGTCCGCGTTCTTCGAACCGCGCGTGCATCGGGTCCGGCGTCCCGGTCCGGATCCGGCGGAGGTCGAGGCGGCCGCGTCGCTGCTCCGGTCGGCTCGGTCGCCGCTCGTGATCGCCGGGGGTGGCGTCCACTACTCGCTGGCCGAAGAGGAGCTCGCGCGGTTCGCCGAGGACCACGGCCTCCCCGTCGTCGAGACCGTCGCGGGAAAGTCCTCCCTCACGTGGGACCATCCGAGCTTCGCCGGTCCCATCGGGGTGACCGGGAGCTCCTCCGCCAACGCGCTGGCCGCGGACGCCGACGTCGTGCTGGCCGTCGGCACCCGTCTCCAGGACTTCACCACGGGGTCGTGGAGCGTGTTCCGGAACGAGGCGATGCGCCTGATCGCCGTGAACGCCGGCCGCTACGACGCGACCAAGCATCGGGCGACGTCGGTCGTGGGTGACGCCCGGCGAGTCCTCGAGGAGCTGGGTGGGGCGCTCGGTAGCTGGCGGGCGCCGGCCTCGTGGCTCGACCGGGCCCGAGAGGAGTACGCGGCCTGGAACGCATACCTGGACGAGGCGGCGGCCCCTCCCGCCGACGGCCGTGCCCCGTCGTACGCCGCGGTCGTCCACGCGGTGAGCCGCCACGCCCGACGCGACGACTACGCGCTCACCGCCGCCGGTGGACTCCCCGGTGAGCTCAACAAGCATTGGCGATCGCAGTCGGTGGGCAGCTTCGACTGTGAGTACGGCTACAGCTGCATGGGCTACGAGATCGCCGGGGCCTGGGGTGCGGCCATGGCGCTCCCCGAGCGCACGGTGATCTCCTTCTGCGGCGACGGGTCGTACCTGATGGCCAACTCCGAGATCTACGGCTCGGTGCTGTCCGGGCACCCGTTCATCGTGGTGCTGTGTGACAACGGCGGCTACGCGGTCATCGACCGGCTCCAGGCCTCCAAGGGCGCCGCCCACTTCAACAATCTGATCGAGGACGTTCGGGCGAAGGAGATCGCGTACGTCGACTTCCTCTCACACGCCCGGTCGATGGGCGCGATGGCCATCGAGGTCTCGAAGCTGGAGGAGCTGGGGGGCGCGCTCGAGCAGGCGCGGGACGCCGACCGGACCGCGGTCATCGTGATCCGCACCGACCCGGACACCTGGACCGGCGGGGACGCCTGGTGGGACGTGGGGATCCCCGAGACCTCCGAGCGGCAGGAGGTCCAGGTGGCGAAGGCGGAGCACGAGGCGGAGCGAAAGCACCAGCGGGTGGGCGTGTGAGCGGGACGACGGCGGTCCGGGACGCGCGGCCCGGGCGCAGCCGCCGGCAGGGCAATCCCACGATCCTGGACGTGGCCGAGCGAGCGGGAGTATCCAAGTCGCTGGTCTCCCTGGCGCTTCGTGGCTCACCGATGGTCCGGGAGGAGAAGCGGAAGGCGGTCCTTCGCGCGGCGGAGCAGCTCGGCTACCGGCCGAACGCCGTCGCCCGATCGCTCGTCCGGAACCGGACCAACGTGATCGGCGTGATGCTGTCCGATCTCCACAACCTCTACTTCGCCGAAGTCGTGGACGGGATCGAGGCCGAGGCCCTCTCGGCCGAGTACCGTGCCCTCATCAACACCGGCAGCCGCATGGCCGAGCGCGAGTGGGCGGCGATCGAGACCCTCCTGCAGCTTCGAACCGACGGCCTGATCCTGGCCGGGCCGGTGCTTCCCGCCTCGCTGATCCTGTCGGCCGCCGCATCGGTCCCCGTGGTCCTCGTCGCCCGGGCCTCGCGGTGGCCCTCGGTCGATTCGGTCACCAACGACGATCGGGCCGGTGCTCGGATGGCGGTCGACCATCTGGTGGCGCTGGGGCATCGAGACATCGCGCACGTCGACGGCGGAACCGGCGCCGGGGCGGCGTCTCGACGGTCGGGATACCTGGAGGCGATGCGCGATCACGGACTGGCTCGCGTTGCCGCGGTGGCTCCCGGGACGTTCACGGAGGAGGGCGGGGCAGCGGGGATCGACCGCCTCCTCGCGTCGCGAGCGAGGCCGACCGCGGTGTTCGTGGCGAACGACCTGGCCGCGGTGGGCGCGCTCCACGCGTTGGAACGGCACGGGGCCGGGGTACCCGAAGATGTGTCCGTGGTCGGCTACGACAACACGGCACTCGCCGCGCTCGGTCACATCGATCTCACGACCATCGACCAGCCGAGGCGCGAGATCGGCGCCACGGCCGTCCGGCTCCTGTTGGAACGGTTGGACGACGGCCGCCACCGGGGCCGCCACGTCGTGCTGTCGCCGAGACTGGTGGTGCGGGGGACGACCCGGCCGCCGCGAGGCCGGTCCATCGCCGCCACGCCAGCCCCGGAGTAAGTGCCCGACGGGCAGTGGGCCCGACGCCGCATCCATCGGCACCGCGAGGGTATCGATCTCCCTTCGGCCGGCTAGACCGATGGCAGGGAGAAGTGGACGAGCCGACGCCGATCCCCCGCGCGTAGAGCTTGTACTCGAGGACCCTGGGCTCGATCGGCGTGGTCTCTCTCGTCAGCACGACGTCTCGGAAGTGGCCGAACGGCACTTGCGCCTGCTCGTCCAGGCTCAGGATCCTGGCGTTGTCCTCCGCCTCCCCGGCGTAGTACTCCTGCCGGTAGGACAGGCCGACCTGCCGGTCCGCTGGCATGACGACGCCCGGCTGGGCCCCGTCCACTCCGGCTTCCCACGATCCCGCCGTGCTGACGACCTTGCCGTTCTCGTACTCCTTCGTGTTCTCGCCCAGGTACCACACGTTCCCGCAGGTGTCCTGGGCGTACCAATCGTAGGTGTTCTCCACCAGATGACCTTTCTCGGTGGCGACGTCGTGGACCACGGTGGCGGCGATGCCGAGGATCTGCTTCGTGTGCGTCGTGACGGTCACCGTGATCTTCTGCGAGGAGCCCGTCGGATCGGTCTCGCGGTACACCCACACGGCGCCCCGCGGGAACGGGAGATAGGGATTGTCGACGTGGGCAACGAAGTCGGCGGGGTCCAGGGTCACCGGGTCGCTCCCCTGCGGGAGCGGCCGGGGACATGCAGTTGCAGCCGTGGCGGTGGCTCCCGGGAGGATCCCGATGGCCAGCATCATCGCGATGCCGGCCCCTGCAAGATTGCGATTCATCGCTCCCTCCTCGTCGATGACCTCCGTCGGACCACACGATGCTTCATGCGGGGTGAGAGGACGATGAGCCGGGCATGAGCGGGCTCAGTCCGGGATGCGCAGCGTGACAGTGGCTCCACCCCCCGATCGGTTCGCCGCCTTCACCGTCCCACCGTGGGCCTCGGCCACGGCTCGCACGATGGCAAGCCCCAGCCCCGAGCCTTCGTCACCGTTCGGTCGCGACCGAGACGGGTCGGGCCGGGCGAACGGCTCGAAGGCGTTGCGCAGGAAGGCGGCCGGGAAACCCTCGCCCGTGTCCCCTACCTCCAGCGACAGGGAGCCGTCGAGGTGCACGACCTCGATGGTCACCATCCCCCGCGGCGGAGTGGAGCGCAGGGCGTTGTCCAACAGGTTTCCCACGGCCTGCCGCATCCGCAGGGGATCGACGCTCGCCCTGAGGCCCTGCGGCACCCGAGCCTCGATGGTCACGCCGGTTTGCCTGGCCCGCGCGGCAAAGGCATCGACCTCGCCATCGATGAGCTCGGCCAGGTCGACCTCCTCCCGTCGCACCGGGACACGCCCCCGGTCCGCCCTGGCCAGGACCAGGAGGTCCTCGGCCAATCGGGCGAGCTGCTCGGTCTCCTCGGCCGCGCTTCGAAGCGCCGCCTCCAGCTCGTCCGCAGTCCGGGCGCGTCGAAGGGCCAGGTCGAGCTCCACGCGCAGATTGGCAAGCGGCGTCCGGAGCTCGTGGCTGGCCTCGTCCACGAACTGCCGTTCTCGCTGGAGCGCCTGTTCCAGCCGGTCGAGCATCTCGTTCAGGGTCTCCCCCAGCCTGGCGACCTCGTCACCGGTGCCCGCGGGTGGCAGCCGGCGCCCCGGCTCCGAGGCCGAGATGGCCGCGGCCTGGATCCGCATCCGCTCCACCGGCCGGAGCGCGGCGCCCGCCACGACCCACCCGACCCCGCCGGCCAGGATCAGGACCAGGGGGCCGCCGACGGCCATGAGCTTGGCCAGACGCGCCAGGGCCTCCTGCTGGTCGTCGAGGGACGCCCCCACGACCAACACGCTTCCACCGGCCACCCGGACGGCGAGCAGGCGAGCCTGGACCGTCTCATCTGTGGTGGCCGCGGTGCGTTGGAGGAATCGCGGCCTCTGCAGCGCTGATACCTCGGCCGGCGTGATGAGAGGGTCCGGACGCAGCCCGGGCGAGGAGGCGATCACCGTTCCGTCCGGCCCCAGGACCTGGGCGAACGCGTCGCCCGGATCGATGAGCCCTCCTCCCTCCTGCAGCACCGCCGGCGAACGATGCAACGTCGTGACGAGGTCCTCGGCCCGCGATGACAGTCCGGAGTCGACGGCTTCAAGCAGATCCGATCGAAGCCGCAGATACAGGAAGACCCCGGAGACGGTGAGGACCACGGCCATCAGCGCGGCCGAGATGAGCGTGAGCCTAGCCCTGATCGGCAGGCGCACTCGCGGGCTCCTCCCTGAGGCGGTAGCCGGCTCCCCGCACCGTCTCGATGGAGCTCGACCCGAAGGGGCGATCGACCTTCTCCCGCAGGTACCGGACGTAGACGTCCACCACGTTCGAGTCGCCCTCGTAGGCGAAGTCCCACACGTGTTCGATCAGCCGGGTGCGGGACAGGACCTCTCCGGGATGCCGCATGAAGTACTCGAGCAGGGCGAACTCCTTGGCCGTGAGCTCGACTGGGGTATCTGCCCGGCTCACTCGACGGGTTGCAGGATCAAGGGTCAGGTCCCCCACCGACAGGAACGGCGGACGCTCCGTGGCCCCCCGGCGGACCAGGGCGCGGAGCCGCGCCAGGAGCTCCGCGAACGAGAACGGCTTCGTCAG
>VAYX01000065.1:5439-16234 GCA_005885325.1 Actinomycetota bacterium | reverse complement strand
TCCAGGTTGGTGCTCTCCAATCCGCCCCAGCGGTGGGTCGGCGCGCAGCTCGACGACCTGGAACGCATGCGCCTGCGCCGGGTCGGCGTTCAGGCCAAGTGACCCAGCAGCTCCACCAGCCCCTTCGGGCCCTCCACGAGCACGGTGGCCTCGTCCAGGAGCTGTTGCGGCGTCTCCTCTCCCCGGACGGCCACCTTGAGGGCGAGCAGGCCTTTCTCGGCGAGCGAGTCGAGCGTGCGGAAGGCCTCGAGGTCGGCCACGTCGTCCCCGGCGAACAACGCGGCCGACAGGTGGTTCTCACCGACCAGCCGCTCCACCGCCCCTCCCTTTCGAGGCCGGCCCGCGGGGACGAGCTCGACGACCATCTTGCCCTCGACCACTTCCAGCCCGGCGGACGACGCCACGCCCTTGAGCGCGCTGACCAACTGGGCGCGGGCCCGTGCCGGATCGGGTGCCTGGCGGTAGTGCACCGCGATGGAGGCCATCTTGTCCTCGACCCAGGCCTCGGGGACCGCCGCGGCGGCTGCCTGAACCTTGGGGGACACCACCGCCATGAGCTCCGGCGCGGCCTCCTGCAACCCGTACAGGCCGAAGTACCGGAGCCCCGGAACGTCGAGGAGCGCGGCCACCTCCTCGGAGCGACGGCCGGAGATCACGGCCACGACCCGGTACCGGACGACCAGGGCGGCCAGGACGTCCCATGCTCCCTCGACCGGCCGCGCATCCTCGGGCCTGGCCACGATGGCCGACAGCGATCCGTCGAAGTCGAGGAGGATGCCCGCCTCCTCGGCCATGCCTCGGAGGCGGCGGAGGCTACCCGCCTTGCGCGCTGGCGTAATCGCTGCCGAGGTAGATCGCGACCTGGACCTTCTGCTCCACGTTCGTCGCACTGGCCGGCAGGCGCGAGATCTTCACATCGAGGCCGCTGAAGAAGTTCGCCGCCAGGGCCTCGGCCTCGATCCGGTCGTCAGCGCTGCGGTAGTAGATCGTGGTCACCGCGACGGGGGACGGCGCGTCGGTCACCTGGGCGGGGACGTAGCCGTACTGCTTCTCGAGCTTTGACGCGGTCGTCGCGGCGAGGCCCGTGACGCCGGCCCCGTTGAACACCCCGATGCGGACGCCCACGATCTGAGGGCTGGGCGTCCCCGACGGCGAGCCGGACGGGGTGGCGCTGGGCGCGGGCGACGAGCTCGAGCTGGCCCCCGGAGGGGGCGCCGCCGTCCCGCCCTTGGGGAAGGCCTGGTCGATCAACACGACCCCTCCCACGACGAGGGCGACGATGAGGGCGAAGCGAAGCGTGCTGGTAGCCAACGAGAAGTAGAAGCTCCTGTCGCTCGGGGGTTCGTGCCTGCCGGACATCCTATCCCGTTCCTCTCGGGCCCGTCCCGAGCCGGCCTAGTGCTCGAAGCCGAGCTGGCGAGCGAAGCGTTTTCGCCGCCGGCTCTCGCGCAGGCGACGGAGCCTGCGCACGAGCATGGGGTCGTAGGCCAGGGCCTCGGGCCGGTCGATCGCTCGGTTGAGGAGATGGTGATACCGGGCAAGGGAGAGCCCGAACCGCTCCCGGATCTGGCGCTCCTTGGGGCCCGGGTGCTTCCACCACTCACGTTCGAAGTCCAGCACCTGGCGCAGGCGCGGTTCGAGCTCCGGGGCGGCCTCGGGGGGCGGGGCGCTCACGCTCGGAGGCTAACAAGCCCGGCCGACGGTTCAAGCACCCGAGCCGCGCTCGCGCTCAGGAAGCCAGGGTACGGACCTGGCGAAGGGCCACCGTCATGGCCGCCAGGTCGTTCGCGTCCTCCAGGGCCATGCCCCGCATGAACCTGGACAGCCGGTCGAAGGCCTCGGACCGGCTGTCGAGGAACGCGGCCACGGCCTCGTCCGTCGGACCGTCCCCCGTCTCCTCCAGGACCTTCTCGGCCACCAGGCGCCGGACCAGCAGCAGGTCGTCCTGGACGGCCTGCACCGCCCACCGGTGCCACTTGCTCGGGGCTGGGAGTTCGGCCAGCCTTCCCTCCAGCCAGTCGATGAACAGCGCCTCGCCGACCAGGAAGAAGGCCCTGGCCACCTGGGGAACGGGCTTGCCGGTCCGTTCCGCCACCACGATGACATTCGGCCCGTGCACGAGGCCCGTCTGGAACGCGTGCCGCCTGGCCGTCTCCTCCGGTACCCCCTGATCGACCAGCCGCCAGGCATATCGCTCGCGCTCGTGGCGCGAGGCCTCGGTGACGACGTCCGGCAAGGCCTTCGACAGCTGCCGGAACGGTTCGCGGTGTGCCTCGATGGCCCGGCCCAGGCGGTCCGGCATGTTCGCCAGGTACCACCGCGAGGTGAGCTCGACCAATCGGTCCACCCCGCCGAGGAGATCGTCGAGGATCGCCGGCTCGACTCGCCCCACGAGGGCCTCGATGGCCTCCCACCGCTCGACCGCACCGGTCACGTCGCGGGCCACCCGGTAGGCCCGAACCACGTCGGCGGCCTCCGCCCCGGTCTCGTTCGACAGCCGGGTGACGAACGTGATCCCCTGCGAGTTGACTAGGTCGTTCGCCACGATCGTGGCGATGAGCTCGCGTCGCAACGGATGCTCCGGGAGCAGCTGGCCGAACCGTTCCACCACGAGCGGCGGGAAGTAGCCACGGAGGTCCTGCTCGAGGTACCGCGATTCCGGGAGGGTCGATGCGAGCAGCGCACCGGCCAGGCTCTTCTTCGCGTAGGCGAGGAGCACGGCGAGCTCGGGACGGGCCAGACCCCTTCCGGTCCGCCGGCGCTCGCCGAGCTCGTCCGTGGCCGGGAGCGCCTCGAGCTCGCGGTCGAGGACCCCTTCGGCCTCGAGCGCCTGCATGAGGTCCTCGAACGCCTCGGTCCTGGAGATCGACTGATCGACCTCCTGGGACAGGATCTGGGCCTGGAGGAAGTTGTCGTACAGCACGTGCCGGACGATGTCTTGCTCGACCAGATGGAGCAGCTGGTTCCGGTCCTCGAGCGAGAGCTCGCCTCGTTGCATCGCCAGGCCGAGGAGGACCTTCAGGTTCACCTCATGGTCCGAGCAATCCACCCCGGCCGAGTTGTCGATGAAGTCCGTGTTGATCCGGCCGCCGGCGAACGCATACTCGATCCGACCTCGCTGGGTGAATCCGAGGTTGCCGCCCTCGGCCACCACGCGGCACCGCAAGGTGTTTCCGTCGACCCGCACGTTGTCGTTCACCCGGTCGCCGACGTCCTCGTGGGATTCGGTCGAGGCCTTCACGTACGTGCCGATCCCGCCGTTCCAGAGCAGGTCCACGGGAGCCCGGAGGATCGCCTTGAGGACCTCGTCGGGGGTGAGGGCCTCCCCGTCGACGCCGAGCGCTCCCCTTGCCTCCGGCGACAGGGGGATACGCTTCGCGGTCCGGGGCCACACCCCGCCCCCGTCCGAGATCTTCGACCGCTCGTAGTCGTCCCAGGATGAACCGGGCAGCTCGAACAGTCGCTTTCGCTCCGCGTGGCCTGCGGTGGGGTTGGGGTTGGGATCGATGAAGACGTGGCGGTGGTCGAACGCCGCCACCAGGCAGAGCTGGTTCGACAGCAGCATGCCGTTGCCGAACACGTCGCCCGACATGTCGCCGATGCCGACCACCGTGATCGGCTGGGTCTCCGGGTCCGTTCCCATCTCGCGGAAGTGGCGCTTGACCGACTCCCACGCGCCCCGCGCGGTGATCCCGAGCTTCTTGTGGTCGTAGCCGGCCGAGCCGCCGGAGGCGAACGCGTCGCCGAGCCAGAAGCCGTACTCCGCCGCCACCTCGTTCGCCGTGTCCGACAGGGCCGCGGTTCCCTTGTCCGCCGCCACGACGAGGTACGGGTCGTCCTCGTCGTGGACCACGACGTCGGTGGGGTGCACGACCTTGCCGTCCAACAGGTTGTCGGTGAGGTCCAGGAGGCCGCGCATGAACCGGATGTATTGCCGGCGGACCTCCTGCCGAAGGGCCTCGGGATCCTGCGGCACTCGCTTCAGGACGAACCCGCCCTTGGACCCGGTGGGCACGATCACAGCGTTCTTCACCATTTGGGCCTTCATCAGGCCGAGCACCTCGGTCCGGAAGTCCTGCCGCCGGTCGGACCAGCGGATGCCGCCCCGGGCCACCCGGCCGCCGCGGAGGTGGACGGCTTCCACCTCCGTCGAGTACATCCAGATCTCGAACAGCGGCATGGGCTTGGGGATCTCCGGGACCATGGCCGAGCGGAACTTGAAGGCGATCGACTCGGCGCCCGCCCGGTAGACGTTCGTCCGCACGGTTGCGTCGACCAGCCCCAGATGGTTGCGGAGGATCCGGTCCTGTTCGAGCGAGCGGACCGCGTCGAGGTCCGCCAGGATCTCGGCACGGAGCGCCTCCACGGCCTGGGGGTCCTGGGGCCGGGCCGGATCGAACTTCAGCTGGAACAGCCGGGACAGCTTGGCCCCGATGTGGGGGTGCGCCGCGAAGGCGTCGTTCTTGTACTCGGCCGTGAATCCGGCGTTCACGCGATGGTGGTACTTGCGGTAGGCCCGGAGGATCTCGACATCGCGCCAGGACAGCCCCCCGGTCACGACCAGGCGGTTCAGCGAGTCCGACTCCGCCTCGCCCCGCCACACGGCCGAGATGGCCTCGGCGATCCGCGCTCCGGACTCGGCCACATCGAGGGGGCGGCCGTCCGCGCCGAGCACGCCGAAATCGTGCAGGAACCGCTCGTCGGCATCGCCAACCAGATGGGTGGGTACCTCCTCGACCACGCGCAATCCGAGGGCCTCGAGCGTCGGGACGAAATCGGACAGTTGGATCTTGCCCCCGACCTTGTAGAGGCGAACGCGGGTCAGCGTCTCGCTCCCGCTCGTCTCGTTCACCAGCCCCACCACGAACGCCTGGCCGCCCGCCTCGAGCTCCTCGAACCGCTCGATGTCGAAGGCGGCGATGTCCACGTCGGTGGATGACTTGTAGTAGTCGGGGAACCGAGGGACCCATCGGTCGAACAGCTCGACGCCCCGCCCCGGCCCGTGGAGCTCGATCAGGCCCTCGCGGAGGCGATCGTCCCACGTCTGCGCGAGGCGGACGACTTCCTCCTCCAGCTCGGCGAACGAGACGTCCGGTACCTGGCCGAAGCCGACGTGGACCGTGAAGTGCATCCCAGCGAGCTGGCTCTCGCCGAGCGAGAGGTGATAGTCGACGCTCGAGCCCTTGAACCGCCGGACGAACAGCTCCTGGAGCTGCTTGCGGAGCTCGGGGTTGAACCGGTCCCGGGGCAGTGCCACGAGGATCGACACGCTCCGCCCGTACAGGTCCCGCCGGATGAACAACCGGACCTGGCGCTGCTCCTGGAGATGCAGGAGCCCGATGACGGACGTCCGGAGCTCCTCGGGCGTCGCGGCGAACAGCTCGTCCTTGGGGAAGCTCTCGAAGATCGTGACCACGGTCTTGTAGTCGTGCGAGCCCTCGATAAGGTCCTCGGCCTCCAGGATCTGCTGGAGCTTTCGGTGCAGGACCGGTGTTCGGGCGGCCGGCTCCATGTACGCCTTCGACGTGAACAGGCCGACCATTCGCAGCTCCCCGACGATCCGGCCTTCTGGGGAGACCCGTCTGACGCCGATGTAGTCCATCCTGGCCCTGCGGTGCACGGTCGAGGGCCGGTTGGTCTTGGAGTAGATGAGGAGGTCGCCGCCCTCGATCCGGGCCCGCAGGTTCGGCTCGATCCGCGACAGCGGCACCGGTGTGGCGTAGGAGGACCATCCAGGCTTGGATAGGATCCCCAGGCCCGACTCCGGAACGGCGTGCAGCGCACGGCCTTCGGGCGTCTCGATCATCTCGTACTCGCGGTATCCGAGGAACACGAAGTTGTCCTGGAGCAGCCATTCGAGGAACGAGACGGTCTCCGATACCTCCTCCTCGCTGTACAGCACCGATGCGGCCTTCGCCGTGACCACCATCCGCCCCAGGCGGTCCTGCATCGTCCGGAAGTCCCGGACCACCAGTCGCACGTCGCCCAGGACGCCCCGGACGGCATCCTCGAGCTCGACCAGCTCCCCGCGTTCCAGGCGATGGTCGACCTCCCAATGCATCACCGATTCCGGTGTGGAGGACTCGCGGACGTGCACGATCCGCTCGATGTGTCCCTCGGCATCGCGCTTGATCCCCATGACGGGGTGGACGACGCGGCGGACCGAAAGCCCTCGGGCCCGCAGCTCCTCGTTCACGGAGTCGAACAGGAACGGGGAGTCCTCCGTGTTGGTCTCGACGACCGAGCCGAGCGTCTGGTAGCCGTCCTCGCCGAGCGTCGGGTTGAAGGCTCGGACCGCGACCTCCTGCGATCGTCGGCCATCGGCCAGCCGGAAGGCCCCCAGCACCTGCCCGAGGAGCTCGTCGGCCGTGACCCCCACGAGATCCTCGGAGGACAGGCGGCGCGTGTAGCGGCGGGCGAACTCGCGCACCGCGTCCACCCGCTCCGAGGGGACCGCGCCCTCGACCTTCTCCAAGACCTGTTGGACGACGGGGCTCTCGTCGGTCGCGGCTTGGTCGGTGATGCTCACGGAGACATCGTACCGGCGGGCGGGGCGCGAACCGTGCCCCGCCCACCCGGATGGCCTATCTCACGACCAGGGTGCCCTTCATGCCGAGCGACACGTGGAACCGGCACATGAACGGATAGGTGCCCGGCGGCAGGTTGATCGTCACCGTCGAGGTCTTCCCGGGCTGGGTCTCGAGGTCGATCCCCTGACCCGTCACCGTGAACGTGTGCGGGACGTTGCTCACGTTGTCGAGCGTGATGGTTCGGCCCTTGGTCACGGTGACCGTGGAGGGCGAGAACGAGAACGCGTTCCCCGGCCCTTCCTGGACCGTCACGGCGCCTCCCTCCTTGGCCCCCGCCTGCTTGGAGCAGGCCACAGCGACCAGCGCGAACACCGCGACCACCACCACCATCCAGCGCACCGACGACGAGCGGTTCCGCGTCATGTCCTTGGTCCCTTCGATGTCGAGACCTCCATCCGATCCCTCGCTCATACCGTGGCCTTGTTGTTCACGGCGATCTGTGTCAGCGAGATGTAGCCGGAGAACTGGTCGAACTGGTATCTGGTGACCGACGGAGCAGTGATCGTGATGTTGGTCGCCCACAGGTACGGCACCCAGGGGACGACGTTCGTCATCACGTACTTGTCGAAGATCACCCAGCACGCCAGCCGAGCCGAGCCCGCCATGGCCTCACACTGGCTGATCCTGCTGTCGACGCTCGGCACTCCTCCTGCCGGATAGGCGACCCCCATGGCCGACGCCTGTGCCTTGGTCAGACCAACCAGCGAGTAGTTGACGTTGCCCGACGGGATGATCGACGAGCTCGAGAAGAGGGGTTCGGCGAACGTGTAGGGGTCCGGGTAGTCCTTTCCCCATCCCGCGTTCAGCGCGATCGGGATGTCGTTCTTCACCGTCTGGATCGTCTGATAGGCGGCCCCGGTCTCCAGCTCGCGGGGGACGACCCCGATGCCGATCTTGGCCAGGTCCTGCTGCACGATGGATTCCGTGTCGGTCCACGGCGGGTAGTTCCGGTTGGTCATCACCAGGCCCTTGCACGCCGCCACGTCGCACATGCCGTCGCGCTTGGGGTCGTACTTCGACAGCATCATCTGCTGCTTGGCCAGGGTGAGGGAGCCGGCCTCACCGGGCGTCGCGTACGGGTCGTAGCTGCCGGTCAGCTGGTTGTCGAGGATCGTGGGCGGCATGATGTGCGTGGCGATCTCGCCGTGCGTCGAGCCTCCCCACACCTTCAGCAGCCCGGCCTTGTCGATGATCAAGTTGACGGCCTCGCGGACGTGGATATCGTCGAACGGCGGGGTCGTCAGGTTCATCGTCAGGAACCACGTCCGGTCACCCGAGTCGGCGTGGTAGCCGGATCGGGGCGAAGCGTTCGTCAGGTACTGCTGCTCGATGGCGGCGGGGGGTGTGTCGGCCAGCGAGCCGTCGAGCGATCCGTTCTGAACCTTCTCGAAGATGTCGGTCACGTTCGAGTCGACGATGACCGAAATGCCGTTGACGAGGTTCGACCGATCGCTCGTGCTGTCGGTCGCCTGGTCGTACGCCGGGTTGCGGACCAGGGTGAGGTGGGTCGTGGGATCGAACCCGGACATGGGAGTGATCGCCGTGCACGTGGAGATGTCGACGTTCTGCGCTCCCTGGATCATGTAGGGGCCAGAGGAGACCACGTCGCGCCCGTACCCTCCGCCCGTGGGAAAGCACGAGGCGACCTCGTGCGGGATCGGGGCGGTGGCGGGCAGCGCCAGCCGGTAGAGGAAGTCACCGGTCGGCCTGGTCAGGTGGAAGACGATCGTGCTCGCGTCGGGAGTATCGATGCCCGTGATGGGCGTGGGCGGGCCACCGTGCTGGCTCATGCCCTGCACCACCCCGTCGAAATAGAACGCGTACTGGGCCACCTCGGGTCTGGAGTCGATGCGCTCGAAGGCGTACGCGATGTCCTGGGACGTGATGGGACGTGACACCGGTGGGCCGAACGCGATGCCCGGCTTCAGGTGGAACGTGTAGGTGAGCCCGCCGTCGGTCGGTTGCGGCACCGAGGTCGCCAGGTCGGGGACCAGGACGTTGCCAGCTGGGCCGGCGACGTGGCGGTACGTGACGAGCGTGCGCAGCATCGCCCCATAGAAGTCCCAAGCCAGTCCGAGGTACTCGCCGGTTGGATCGAAGCCTCCCGTGAACCCGAAGCTCGAGATGGCGGTCCGATAGACCCCTCCCCGACGGACCTGCCCGCCCGAGCCGGTGGACTTCGGAGCGGTCGTGCCGCATGCCGTGGCCACGATGGCCAGAACGACGACGGAGGACACGATGGCTGGACGCCTGATGCTCATGCTGGACGCCTCCTCGAGGATGCATCGCCCGACCCTCTCCGGCGTCCGTCCGATTCCGTTGTGCTATTCGCCCGAACCGCCGAGCGGGTTCTCCTCGAGACGGCGTTGTCATAGAAAGAACAGGCCTCGCCCCGGCTGGAGGAAGGCCGACCGGGGCGAGGTCCCGCTACCGATCAGCGACCGGAGTCCTCGGCGGCCTCCCGCTCCAACGTCGGCTTGAACCCGTCGCCTCGAAGGGTGGTCTCATCCCGGTGCGCAGCCTCGGTCCTGTGGAAGGGCCGTTCGACCTCGAACCGAATCGTGCCGGCCCGGCTGTCCCGCTCCATCACGAAGCCCCTCACGCCCATCGAGCCGAGCCGTGTGATCGCGCGGGCCGCCCCCCGCTCATGGACGAAGGTCCCGGCCACGACCTGCCAGCGGACGGTCGATGCGCTCCGAACCCCCGTGGCGGCCGAGGCTGGGCTTCCCACGCCGAGCAACAGGGTTCCCGCGACGACGACGGCGATGGCAAACGTCTTCGATGGCTTCATCCCAGACTCCTTTTCCTGCACGAGGTTCGAGTGTGGAAGCACTTCCGAAGTCATTCGCCGGACTCGGGTCGAAGGGTTGTGGCGAAACGGTGCGAGGCTACGGACAGCTCGCCTGGGCGCTGTCCGGGTCGACCATGCAGGACGAGACGTCCACCGCTTCGAACGCGGACGCCGGCACGGTCTTCAGCTGGTCCAGCAGGGCGTTCCGCCACCGCCGGTCCCGAGTGCCCTGGAAATACCAGTCCGAGCCGTTGTCGGCCAGGATCAGCCCGTACCGCTTCATCGCCCGGAGCACGACGCGGGCCTTGGGGCTGAATCCGGACAGGTCGAACCCGGCCTTCAAGCGGAACCGGGCACCCATGGGCGGGCACCGCCGATCGGACGCTCCCGCGTCGTGGCGGGCCGGCCACAGGTGCCGGTCGCGCGTGCACTGCGCGGTGAACCGGATGGCGTGTCCGATGGCTCCCGCCTTGACCTCATCGAACCGGACCAGGCCGGGGAAGATGGGGAGACCCGCCGCGTCGGCCGAGGTCCATCCATCGGGCCGGAGCGCGTTCGAGGAGAGGTCGAAGACCGCGCCGCTCCCGGCCGTGGGGTTCCCGTGGTTCCAGTCCGCATCGAACAGCTCGTACAGCGTGCAGGTGCTCTTGTTCACGATGAGCGCGTGGCGGTCCGATCCGTTCTCGATCGGGGTCCTCGGCCCGAAGGGGTAGCGGACCCGGTCGCTCTCGCTCGCGTACTGGAACGTGATCCGCACCGTCCGATGGCGGTTCGATACGACGTCGAACGGCATGCCGTAGCTCGGCGGCCCGAAGTCCGGGTGCAGGCTCGTCGAGCCCGCTTGCATCGAGGCCAGCCACCCGGCGCTCTTCGGATGCACGGGCAGGGCGTCCACGCGGGTGTTCCAGATGTTGTCGGCGGGGAAGACCGTACAACTCGTGTCGGGGACCGGGCCGAGCGCCGCGACCTGGGCTCGCGCCGCGGCCGGCAGCCCCACCACGAGGAGCGAGGCCATCAGGCAGTCGAACGCCAGCCGGTTCACGATCAGGTCATCGGCACCCGTGCCGGAGGAGCTTTACTTTGGTTCGGTTCCGTGGTTCAGCTGGAGCTGGCGGTCGGAATCGAACCGACGACCTGCTGTTTACAAGACAGCTGCTCTACCGACTGAGCTACGCCAGCCTGCGGCCGAGTGTACCGCTCAGCTCCGGCGCGACGGCAGGACGTAGGCATAGAGGACCGCCGCAAGCGAGGCCGCGGCGTTCAGCGAGGCCACCCGCCCTCGCATCGGCAGGCGGACCAGCGCGTCGCACGCCTCGCGGGTCAGTCGGGCGAGCCCCTCGCCCTCGGATCCCACGACCACAGCGACCCGGCCGGGCGGGCACGGCCGGTCGTACACCGTGCCATCTGCCCGCTC
>VAYX01000065.1:0-5205 GCA_005885325.1 Actinomycetota bacterium | reverse complement strand
GAGGCGAGGTCCCGCTCGCCGAGCTCGGCCGTGGCCTCGACGAGCGCCACCACCCCGTGATGATCCCTGGCGAACCCGTCGAGCTCGCGGCGCGAGGCCTCGCGAACCGGAACCCGCCGTTCCGCCGCCGCATCGAGCAGATCCCGGAGGGCCGGCGTTGACCGGGATCCCCGAGCGACCAGGACCTCGTGCGCCCGACCGGATCGAACGGCCTCCAGGGCCGCCCGTCGGCCGGCCACCGTGCCACCACGCGCGGTCTCGGCCCCGGGTCGCCGCGCTGGGCTCACCCCGCCGTCAGCACGGCGAGCGCGATGCATCCGACCCCATCACCGGTCAGCCCCAGGCCCTCGGGCCGGGTGGCCTTGACCGATACCCGGTCCACACCGATCCCCAGGGTCCCCGCCACGTTTCGGCGCATCTCCTCCCGCGCGGGGGCGATCGCGGGGCGCTCCGCGATGACCGTGACGTCCGCGGAATGGGGACTGAGGTCCCGCCCCCGCACCAGGACCACCGTCCGTGCCAGCAGGTCCATGCCCGCGATCCCGGCAACGGCGGGGTCCCCCTCGGGGAAGTGGTCACCGACATCCCCCAGCGCGGCCGCGCCGAGCAGCGCGTCGGCGAGGGCGTGGCACACCACGTCGCCGTCGGAATGGCCGAGGAGGCCCGGTTCCCCAGGGAACCGAACACCACCGAGGAACCGGTGGACGTCGAAGCCCAGGCCCGGCCGGTATTCAGCCATGCGCTCGCTCGGCCGCGAAGAGTTCCGCGAGTGCCAGGTCCTCCGGCGTCGTGATCTTGAAGTTGTCCGGATCCCCGGCGACCGCGGCCACGCGGTACCCCGCCCACTCCAGGGCCGCCGCGTCGTCGCTGAACTCCCGCTCCGCCTGCGCGGCGCGGGTATGGGCGTCGCGGAGGGCGGACGCGCGGAAGGCCTGCGGGGTCTGAGCCAACGTCAGCTCCTCTCGGGAGCCCTCGGTTCGAACGACGAACCCGCCGCGAACCCGCTTGACGGTGTCCGTCACGGGCACGACGGGGATGGCGCCGGCCGCATCGGGGTTCACCTCGAGCGCCCCCAGCACCAGGACGAACTGCTGGGGCGAGGCGAACGGGCGCGCGGCGTCGTGGCACACGATGAAGGAGGCCCGATCGGGAACGGCAGCCAGGGCGGCCCGGACCGACGCGTGGCGCGAGATGCCACCGGACACCACGACCACCGGCTTTCCCGGTGCCACGATCGCCCGCGCGGTCCCCTCGTGGCCCCTCGGCACCGCCACCACGAGGGATCCCACCGCGGGGCAGGCGGCAGCGGCCTCCGCGGCGCGCACGACCATCGGCGATCCCGCGACATCGAGGAACGCCTTGGGCTCAACCCTTCCGAGTCGCTCGCCGGACCCGGCGGCCAGCACGATCGCGACGGCCCCCGCCGTCACGAGCCGGCCGGCTCCTGGAGGTGGGCGAAGACCATCCGTCCGGTCACGGTGGTGATGACGTTTCGGGCCACCACCGGGACCTCGGAGCCGATGCGGTCCGTGGCGTTCTCCACGACCACCATGGTCCCGTCCTCCATGTACCCGATGGCTTGGCCGTGCTCCCTCCCCTGCTTGACCAGCTCGACGGTCAGCTCGTCTCCCGGGCCGACTGGCACGCGGAACGCCGCGGCTAGGTCGTTCATCCGGGGAACCATCACCGAAAGCGCCTCGGCCACCTTCGCCAGGTTGTAATCCGTGGTGAGGAGGGAGGCGCCGCGCTCGCGCGCCAGGCGCACGAGCGCGGCGTCCACGTCCGCCACACCGGACTCCTCCACCAGGTGGACCTGGACGCTGGCCGCCCTCTGGAGCTCGGTCACGGCATCGAGCCCCCGCCGGCCCCGAGCCCGCCGCTTGGGGTCGGAGGAGTCGGCGATCTGCTGGAGCTCCTGCAGGACGCCGCCGTGGACGAGGAGGTCGCCGGTGAGGAACCCCGTCTTGGCCAGGTCCACCACCCGGCCGTCGATCAGCGCGCTCGTATCGACCACCGCGATCTCCCCGCCCGCCGCACCCGCCGACCGAGGCTTCAGCCCGATCAACCCGAACAGCTCGCGCTGCTTGGACCGCCCGACCCGGTACCCGAGGTAGGACAGCGTGACGTAGACGAAGGCCACGGTGGTCCACGCCGCGAGGGGAGGGAGCCGGAACAGCGGGACGCTCGCCAGTGCCGCCACGCCGAGGCCGATCAGCAGGCCGGCCGTCCCGGCCACGAGCTCCGGCGCCGGAACCCGGCGGAACTCCCGCTCCATCTCGCCCACGGCGGCCGCGGTCTGTCGCCCGAAGGCCCCCCCGAGCACGAACCCCGTCCCGGTCCCCAGGACCACGCCGAGGAGCGTTCGAGTCGTGTTGGGGTTGTTCAGCTGGGTGGCGATGGTGTAGCCGCCGGCCGCGAACAGGAGCACGAAGATGAGCCGGACGAACTCGACGAGCCGTCCCCTCCGGACGGCCGGGCGTCCCTCCGTCGATCCGCTCACCCGCCTACGGTGACCCCCCGTCTGGGGTGGTGCAAGCATGGAAGGGGGTTCGAGGCCAGGAACAGCGAGGAGCGTGGAGCGTCTAGCCCTCGGCGACGAGGACCCGGGAGCGGTGCGACTCCTCGAGGACCTTGTCGATCATGGCCTCGGCCTTCTCCTCCGTGCCGGCAGTGGCATAGGCCAGCTCGGAGATCAGGATCTGGCGGGCCTTGGTGATCATGCGCTTCTCGCCCGCCGACAGGCCACGCTCGCGCTCGCGGATGGAGAGGTTCCGGACGACCTCGGCGACCTGGTAGATGTCGCCGGACCTCAGCTTCTCGATGTTGTTCTTGAAGCGGCGGCTCCAGTTGGCCGCCATCTTCGACTCGTCCTGGCGGAGGACGTCGAGGACCTTCTTGACCTCGTTCTTCGAAACGACCTGGCGGAGGCCGACCTCCTCGGTGCTATCGACCGGGACCATGAGCGTCAGATCGCCGTAGGCAACGCGGAGGACGAAGTACTTACGCTTCTCTCCCAGGATCTCCCGTTCTCGAAGCTCCTCGATGACAGCTGCGCCATGTTCCGGGTGCACAACCGTGTCGCCTTTGCGGAACACGAAACCCCCTCGAGTAGGAAGCTGGACCGTGCGGACTCCCAAGATAGCACGCGGGGCTCCGTCCCCGCAAATGAAATCCCTGGTCAGAGGCCCTTTCGTGGCGTTTTGCCTGTTCGGAAGGCCTAGGCAACCCGGTCCCGTTTGGCCCGGGAATGAGCTCCGAACCCGGCCCATTCCAGGGCCTCGGCGACGTGCC
This sequence comes from Actinomycetota bacterium, assembly GCA_005885325.1. Taxonomy (GTDB): domain Bacteria; phylum Actinomycetota; class UBA4738; order UBA4738; family HRBIN12; genus AC-69. Next base: position 1,914 of record VAYX01000065.1, on the reverse strand, counting down.
CGACCGGGACGGCGCGGAGGCCGTCGGGCATGGGGCCCGGTTCTCCCGCGCAGAACACCGTGGTCAGTCCGGCAGCCGTGGCGGCGGCCAGTCGGCCACCCATCCCGGCGCCCGGATGGATCCGCCCGGTGAGCCCGAGCTCGCCCACGAACGCGCTTCGGGAAGGTGGCGGCACCCCCGACGCGGCCGAGGCCAATGCGGCTGCGAGAGCGAGATCACAGGCCGGGTCGTCGATCCTGACCCCTCCCGAAGTCGCTCCGAACAGCTCGGCCCTCGCCAGCGGGATCCTGCCGGCGCGATCCAACACCGCGGCGACCAGCTGGAACCGGCCCTGCTCGAGGCCCGTGGCCTGCCGACGGGCCGGCCCGTCGGTCGGCACGACCAGCGCCTGGACCTCCACGGCGAGGGCCCGGCGCCCGAGGCGAGGGAGCGCGGTGGCCGACCCGGGCTCTCCCTCGCCCGTTCGGAGCATGGCCCGGGGATCGATCTCGTGAAGCCCGTCGGATCCCATCTCGAACCAGGCCACCTCCCCTTCCGCCCCGAACCGGTTCTTGCCTCCCGACAGCATGCGAAGCCCGGAGCGCGGCTCGCCGTCGAATGTCAGGACGACGTCCACCGCGTGCTCCAGCGTCCGGGGTCCGGCGACGTCACCGTCCTTCGTCACGTGACCGGCCAGGATCACCGCGATCCCTTCGGTCTTGGCCAGCCCCACGAGCGCGTCGGTACAGCCACGGACCTGCGCTGGCCCTCCGGGTACCTGCCCGGCCGCCGTGTCCCGGAGGCTCTGGATGGAATCGACGGCGAGCAGGAACGGTCGCTCCGCCCTGGCCGCGTCCATGAGCGGCCCCAGCTCCCGGCCGGAGGCGAACGCGACGCGATCGCCGGGGATCCCCAGGCGACGAGCACGAAGGGCCACCTGGTCGCGCGACTCCTCACCGGAGGCGAGGAGGCAGGGGAGCCCGGCAGCCGACAGGTTCGCCACCAACTGGAGGAGAAGGGTCGACTTGCCGATGCCGGGCTCGCCGGCCAGCAGGGCGACGGTCGCGGGAACCAGGCCACCGCCGAGGACTCGGTCGATTCCGGGGATCCCGGTGGACGCCCTCGGCTCGCCCCCCGCCTCGTGCCGAAGCGTCTGGAGAGCGACCGGTACGGTAGCCGTGCCGGGGCCCCGTAGCTCCACCGTCCCCCATGCGCCGCAGCCGGGACAGCGACCGACCCACTGGCCCACCTGCTGGCCGCACGCCGAGCACGACATGAGCGTCCGCGCCTTGCCCATGGCGGGACGCTACCAAGGGGGTCTGACACGCCACGGCACTACGAGTGAGGCTGCCGCATCCCCCGGAACTCGACGACCCAGTCCCATCGGTTGCCGTCGTCGAAGTGCTTGAACGAGACGAGGCGCCCCTCCTCGCCACCGGGCAGGAGCACCGGCAGGCCGACGTGTTCTGGCCCCGGCCACAGCTCCTCCCGCACCCCGTCCTCCATGTTCAGCCACGTCATGGGGTGATCCCCCGTGCGATCGAGCGGTTCGCGCCACTCCTCCTCCTCGACCGGACGGAACCGGACGAACCGGGGCACGCCGTGTAGGAGGACGGGTTCACCGGGCTTCTTCCAGGCCTTGCCGAAGAACCGCCACCGCTCCCCGTCCTTCGACGTCTCGACGGCCCACGCGACCTCGCCTTCCGCCATGGGAAACAGGCTAACCCTCCGGGGGGACGGGGGAAACCGAGAGGCCCAGCAACCGCGAGGTTGCTGGGCCACCGGTCTTGAAGTAGGACGGCGGGAGCCGCCCTACGCTTGGGACCGCCCTACGTCTCGGAGGACCCGGCCAGCTCGACCGGCGGCGTCTCGGGCGAGAGCGGAGCCTCGAACGTGATCTCACCGTCCTGGACGTCCACGATCACCGTCTGGCCG
>VAYX01000064.1 GCA_005885325.1 Actinomycetota bacterium | reverse complement strand
CCTCCCGGTTCGCATACGTTGATGCTCGGGTCGTACCGGGTGCTCGAGAACGCGATGCTCGTGCCATCCGGCGACCACGACGGCCATCCGTCGTTGACCCCTTCCGTCAGTCGTTGGGCGTCGCTGCCATCGGGGTTCGAGACGTAGATGCCTCGACGTCCCACGACCGGATCGACGAAGGCGATCCGCTTCCCGTCCGGCGACCACGCGATCTGAGAGAAGCGCGGAGGCTGCGAATCGAAGACCAGCCGCTGGCCTGAGCCGTCGGGTCGGACCTCGTACACGAAGCTTGGGCCATCGCCACCCCCGACGCGGAACCAGATCACGCCGTTCGCCTTCGGTTGCACGGACGCGGTGGCCCCTGGCTCGCGGGCCTCCATCCCGATGAACGCCCGGGCCGTCAGCGCGATCGCCCCCGCGGCAACAGCGAGCGCAACGACCGCGGCGGCCGCCCGCCGGCGTCCGGTTCCCAGCGACGGCGCGGGACCCAGCTCGCGGTTCTCGATGCTCCGCCACAGGTCGGGTGACCGCGTCGCGTCGAGGGCCTCGAACCGATCGGAGAGCTTCATCCCTCATCCCCCAGCAACTCGCGCAGGCGCCGCCGCCCGCGCATCAGATGCACCCGAACCGCCGCGGAGGTCGAGCCGATCAAGTGGGCGACGTCGTTCACCGGGTATCCCGCGGCGTGGTGGAGCACCACCGCGGCTCGCTGCTTCGCCGAGAGCTTCGCCAGCGCGGCGACCAGCTCCCGGGCCGGCTCCTCCATCTCGTACGACGCCTCCTCCTCCACTCCGGGCACCTCGCGCCGGCGCTCCTTCAATGCGCCCGCCGCGATACGGAAGGCCGCCCGCCACACCCATCGCTCGGGGTCGCGGATCTCACCGCCCCGTCTCAGGGCCTGGGCGAACGCCTCGGCCACCGCGTCGCTCGCCACCTCCGGATCGCCGGCGAACGCCAGCAGCGCGCGCCACATCCGGCTCCCCTGCTCCCGGTACAGGCGCTCGATCTCCTCGTGTCGGCGCACGCCCGCCGGCGCGTCTCGCACCCTCCCCATCACAGGAGCACAGACCGGGCGAAAGGTGAACGAGGTTCCAGGAGAGATCTCGGGCTCAGCCTCGTTCGATGTGGCTGAGGGCCTCCTGGCGGGTCCGGGCGTCGCTTCGGAACAGGCCCCGGACCGCCGACGTCACCGTGAGCGACCCCGGCTTCTTTACCCCGCGCATGGTCATGCACAGGTGCTCGGCCTCGATCATCACGAACACGCCCCGTGGCTTCAGGGCCTCGTCGATCGTATCGGCGATCTCGGTGGTCAGCCGCTCCTGCACCTGCGGTCGCTTGGACAGGATGTCGACCACCCGCGCGATCTTCGACAGGCCGGTGATCCGCCCGTCCTTGTTCGGGATGTACGCGACGTGGGCCTTGCCGTTGAACGGCAGTAGGTGATGTTCACAGAGAGACTGCAGCGGAATGTCCTTCACCATGATCATCTCGTCGAAGTTGGCGCCCGGGACGATGCTCGCCACCGGGGTGGGGTCGACTCCGACGCCGGAGAAGATCTCCTCGTACATCTCGGCCACGCGCCGAGGCGTGTCTCGCACGCCCTCGCGTTCGGGATCGTCGCCGATCCCCTCGAGGATCAGGCGGACGCCCTCCTCGACCTTCTTGCGTTCGACGTCGTTCACGGCGATCCCAACTCTACCCGGGCACCAGCCGGTCCAGCGTCTCGGGGAGGTCGCCGAGGTTCGGGAGCTCGGCGGCGCGGGGAAGATCGGAGCGCTCGCCGAGCCGGTTGATCCACACGGCCGTCAGGCCGAGATCCGCGCACGGCGCGATGTCGTGGAACAGCGACGCCGCGACGTGCGCGTGGCGGGCTCGGGCCGCCTTCGTCTCCTCGAAGAACCGGTCCCAGTGGCCGTGCGCCGGCTTGTACGAGCCGGCCTCGGCCGCGGTGACGCGCAGGTCCACCGGGACGCCGATCAGTGACAGCGAGGCATCGAGCATGTCGGGGTCGGTGTTCGACAGGATCGCCAGGCTCCATCCACGCTCCCGCATCGCTGCGAGCGCCCTCGGCACCTCCGGGAATGGGGGCCAGGCGGGGAGCGAGTCGGCGAGCGCCGCCCGGTCGTCCTCCTCGAGGTGCAGGCCCTCCCGGCGCGCCAGCCGGTCCAGCGCCTCATTGAGCACCTGCCGGTATGGGATCGCCCGGCCCCGCTGCACCTCGGGCTCGATCTCGTGGTACGCGCCGAGGAGCAGCTCGGCGTCGCGTTCGGGCCACAGCTCCGACAGCATGTCGCGGATGCCCGACATCCAGTCGATCAATGTTCCGTAGCAGTCGAACGTGGCCCACCGCTGATCGCTCACGTCGCCGACCCGAGACTAGCCGAGGGGATTCGGTCCCTGCTCCCGCTGCGCCCGAACCGCCCTCCGGGACACTGCGAGCCCCGCGCCGCGCACGGCCTGGTCCCGTTGCGCCCGCTTCGGAACGTCGGTCAGGAGCCGCTCGACCTCCTCCTTGTCGATCGTCTCCCGCTCGATCAGGAGCGCCGCCATCTGATCCAGCTTCGATCGGTTCTCCTGGAGGATCTCCAGCGCCTCGTCGTGCGCCTGGTCGATCATCCGGCGGACCTCGTTGTCGATCTCGAACGCCACCTGCTCGGAGTAGTCGGGTTGGGTGGCGAAGTCCCGGCCGAGGAACACCTCGTGCTGCTTCTGGCCCAGAGTGAGCGGGCCGATCATGTCCGACATGCCGTACTCGGTGACCATCTGGCGAGCGATCTTCGTGGCCCGCTCGATGTCGTTCGCCGCGCCGGTCGTGATGTCGCCCACGATCAGCTCCTCGGCCACTCGGCCCCCGAGGAGCATGGCCAGCTCGTCCGACAGCTCCTCTCGGGTCATGAGGAACTTGTCCTCCTCGGGGAGGGTGAGCGTGTAGCCGAGGGCCCGGCCCCTGGCGATGACCGAGATCTTGTGCACGGGGTCCGTGTTCGGAAGGACGTGGGCCGCCAGTGCGTGGCCCGACTCGTGGTAGGCGATCACGCGCTTCTCCCGGTCGCTCATGATCCGGCTCTTGCGCTCGGGACCGGCCATCACCCGGTCGATGGCCTCGTCCACCTCCGGCATCCCGATGGCCTTCTTGCCCCACCGGGCCGCGAGGAGCGCCGATTCGTTGATCACGTTGGCCAGGTCCGCCCCGGTGAACCCGGGGGTCCGCTTGGCCACGGTGTCGAGCGCCACCGTCTCGTCGAACGGCTTGCCACGTGCGTGCACTCTGAGGATCCCCTTGCGACCCTCGAGGTCGGGCCGGTCGATGACGACGTGCCGGTCGAACCGTCCGGGGCGAAGGAGCGCGGGGTCCAGGATGTCGGGGCGGTTCGTCGCCGCCATCAGGATCACCGCGGTCCGCTGGTCGAACCCGTCCATCTCCACGAGCAGCTGGTTGAGAGTCTGCTCACGTTCATCGTGGCCGCCACCGAGGCCGGCGCCTCGGTGGCGCCCCACTGCGTCGATCTCATCGATGAACACGATGGCCGGCGCGTTGGTCTTGGCCTGCTCGAACAGGTCGCGCACGCGAGCGGCGCCCACGCCCACGAACATCTCGACGAAGTCGGAGCCGGAGATCGAGTAGAACGGGACCCCGGCCTCACCGGCCACGGCCCGGGCGAGCAGCGTCTTGCCCGCCCCCGGCGGACCGAACAGCAGGACCCCGCGAGGGATCTTCGCTCCCATGGCCTGGAACTTGGCCGGGTTCTGGAGGTACTCCTTCACCTCCTGGAGCTCCTCGATGGCCTCGTCCACGCCGGCCACGTCCGTGAACGAGGTCTTCGGCTGGTCCTTCGACACGATCTTGGCCCGGGACTTGCCGAACTGCATGACCCGGCCCCCGCCCGCGCCCTGGGACTGGTTCATGATCCAGATGAAGGCCCCGATGATCAGCACCACCGGGATCAGCTGGAACAGGAAGGACAGGATGGCCGAGCCCTTCTGCGGATCGACCGCGACCACGACGCCCTTGGTCTGGAGATCCTCGGTCAGCTTCTCCTGCACCGCGGCGGGGTAGGCCACCTCGTACGCGGTCCCGTCGGACAGCAGGCCCTTGATCTTCTGGTCACCCTCGAGGAACGTCGCGGTCTTCACCCGGTCGCCGGAGACGAGCGACTGGAACCCGCTGAAGTTCAGGCTCTGGCCCGCGGGCTCCCGGTTGGCGAACAGCACGAATAGCCACAGCCCGAACAGGACGAGCAGGATGTAGAGGGCCGGTCCACGGAGGATCCGGCGATAGGGGGACTCGGGCGGCAGGGAGGCACTCCTTTCGTTCCGGTCGTTCGGCCGTTCCGACCTGCGAGAAAACGGGGGCCCTGCGCGATCGACCCGCGCACTGAGCCCTGTGCGATGGTAGCACAGGGGTGTTGTGCGGCCGATACCGGCGAACGGCTTCCCGCTACCGGATGCCGCTGTCGACGGGGACGTTCACCTCGAGGAACTCGCCGCTCGTCACGGTCACGTCGACGGGCTTGGCGGACATCCCCGGCCCTCCCGCCTCGACCACCGCTTGCAGCGTGTAGTGGCCGGGATCGAGCGCCACGGTGAACCGTCCGTCACTGTCCGACCGAACCGTGGCCACCACATCACCGCCCTGGAGCATCTGGACCTCGATGTCGGCCAGTGGGCGATCCGGGCAGGGACTCTCCACCGTCTCGACCGGACAGGTCGGGCCGAGGAGCACGGTGCCGCGGATCCCGGAGTCGCCGGAGGAGGACGAGGCGCGGCCGGCGCAAGCCACGAGGAAGAGGAGCAGGAACGAGAGCGCCACCAACCGTCTCATGGCCGGTTGGACGGCTGACCACACTGCCCTGTTCCGACTCATGCGGGGTCGGCGTAGGCCTCGGGTTTCAGCGTGGCGATGTAGGGCAAGTTGCGGAACTTCTCCGCATAGTCCAGACCGTAGCCCACGACGAAGTCGGGTGGGATCTCGAACCCGACGTAGCGCAAGTCCAGGGCCACCCGCTGGATGCCCTTCTTCTGGAGGAGGGCGCAGACCTCGAGCGTCGCGGGGCGGCGGCCCCGGAGGTTCTTCAGCAGGTAGTTCAGGGTGAGCCCGGAGTCCACGATGTCCTCGACGAGCAGGACGTGGCGGCCCTCGATGTCCCGATCCAGGTCCTTGAGGATCCGGACGACCCCCGAGGTCTGCGTGGCCGCCCCGTAGGAGGCGACCGCCATGAAGTCGAAGTCGACGGGCAGATGGATATGCCGCGCCAGGTCCGCCATGACCATGAAGGCGCCCTTCAGCACGGCAACCAACAGGACGTCGCGGCCCCGGTAGTCCCTGGTGATCTGGTCTCCGAGCTCCCGCAGCTTGGCTTGGAGCTGTTCCCTGGTGACCAACACCTTGTCGATGTCGCCGTCATACCCATCAGCGAACGGCTCGCCAACGGGAGAGGTCGCCCCGGCGTCCTTCTCGGTCAGCTCGACCGTGCCTTCCATCTCGCCCCCCTTCACACCCGGCTCTCGGGGGAAGTGCGAGAGAGGGAAACATACCCGCTGTCCCGTGAGGCCACCAATCCAGCAGCCAGGTCCCGGCGGCGACCGGGACGCCCCGCCGCCAGATCGAGCACCGCTTCGATCGACTCCTGGGTCGGCGCGGCCTCCAGCCGGTACATAAGGTCGCGGACGACCCGAGCCGCGATGGGCCGCGGCACGGTCAGCAGGCCGACCGCATCGATCCCGAACCCGTCCGGTTGCTCTTCCACCAGTTGCTCCGCCGCCTCAAGGGCCAGCCGCTTCAGGAAGTGCTCATCCTGGCGGATGGTGTCGGCCGTGCGGGCCAGGGTGGCACGCACATCGCGCCCCACGGAGCGTTCGATGGCAGGAAGCACCTTCAGCCGAACGGCATTTCGCAGGAGCCTGGTGTCCTGGTTCGTGGGATCGCGACGGGGTCGCAGCCGGAGGGCGCCGCAGAACGCCCCCACCTCGGATCGCCTGACGTCGATCAGGGGTTGGACCTCTCCGCCGAGGGTCGGCTCGATCCCTCCCAGCGCGTCGATCCCTCCGCCACGAATGAGGGCGATGAGCACGGTCTCCGCCTGATCATCGAGGGTGTGGCCTTCCGCCAAGCGCTCGGCCCCGGTCTCGCGCCGGACCTCGGCCGAGTAGAACATGCGCATCCCACGTCCCCACGCCTCGATCGAGTCGCCGTCCTTCGGCTCGAACTCGCAGATGCGCAGATGGAAGGGAAGCGTCAGCCGGCCCGCGAGCCGCCGGACGTACTCCGCGTCCTTGCCCGAGTCCCGCCGCAGACGATGGTCGAGATGGAACACCTCGAGGTCGATCCGAAGCAGCCGCCGCAGACCGTGGAGCGAGTACAGGAGGCAGACCGAGTCGGGGCCGCCGGACACCGAGACGAGCACCTTCTGCCCGGGAAGGAACATCTCGTACCGGCGCGCCGTGGCCGTGACCCGCTCCAGCACGCGGGCCACTGCCGGCGGCCGGGACATCAGCTGCCGGCGACCCGGGCCAGCCAGAGCTGAGGGTTCGCGACCTCCTCCAGCGAGGGCAGGTTGTCCTCCCGTTGCCAGACGAGATTGAACCCCTCGATCCCGACTCCCTCGACGGCAGAGCGAACGAAGAACTCCCCTGCTTCGTACTGGCGAATCTTGGACTCGAACCCGATGGCCCGTTGGAACGTGCGCTCCATCCCGCCGGGACGGCGCCGATCCTTGAGGCTCCGCCGCATCCGCTCGAGGTCGCGGACCCGGCCGACGGCCACCGAGTTCATCACGTACGACGCGTGGCCCTCGAGGAGCGACATCAGCGACTGCATCTTGGCGAACAGCTCACGCTGCTCCGGCGTCATGAGCAGGAACAGCCCGCCGGGCCCACGCCACTCGCTTCCCGTTCGGGCCTCCTCCACCGCGCGACGGAGCTGGTCGAGGAGCTGACGGGCATCGAGCTGCACGGTATCGAGGTAGGTGTCCACGAGGCCCGACAGATAGGGCCGGAGCCAGGGGGTGGAGCCGAACTGCACGCGGTGCGTGACCTCGTGGAGGGCCACCCACAGGTGGAAATCGTGTGGCGGGAGATGGAAGCGGCGCTCCACCTCGGCCAGGTTGGGACCCACGAAGTACAGGAGGCCCTCGTCGTCAGGCGGCAGGAACACGTCGTACTGGCCGAGCACCTTCCGGGACACGTAGCCGAGCAGCCCGCCCACCTGGAAGCCGAGCGCCTTGCGGCGAAGGTCGGAGCGGTGACGGTTGTCCGTGAGGATCCGGCGGGCGAGCGGTTCCAGCAGCCGCTGCAACCCCTGGAGGTTCGTCGAGACCCATTCGCCTCGAGACATGACCCACGCTCGGGAGCGGAACCCGGTCACCGAGAGAGCGGTGAACTCCGACACGAGTGATTGCGCGTGCGGGACGATCTCGGCCAGATCTTCGCGCAGACGCGCACGTTCGATCGCGTGGAGCGCGGGGCCGCGACCTCCTACTCGGCGTCCGATGTCGGCGGCGGTGTCCCAGTCGACGAGTCGGACCGCCTGCGACCCCATGGACCAATCGACCTTGGTGGTCTCCATGGCTTCCGGCGCTAGCCGCCGGCCTTCTTCCGGGCGGCGATCATGGCGACCCGCTTGGCCTGTCCCTCGGCCACACGTCGGTCCGTGCCCTTGCCCAAGAGCTCGGCCAGCGTCTTCTCGTACGTCTCTTGATCGAGCGTGACCTCGCCCCGGTGCTCTGTGGCGGCGGGGGCTGCCGCTGGAGCAGCGGCCGGCGCCTCAGCTGGAGCAGCGGCCGGGGCCTCAGCTGGAGCAGCGGCCGGGGCTTCGGCCGGAGCGGCGGCCGGGGCCTCAGCTGGAGCGGCGGCCGGCGCCTCGGCCGGAGCGGTCGCGACGGCCGTCGGGGCGGGAGCCACGGTCGCGGGAGCGGGGACCGCCGCCGCGACTGGGGAAGGCGCCATGACGGGTGCGCCGGTGATCTTGACCGGCCGCCGCACCTCCTTCCCCTGCTGGAGCCGAGGAGCCCTGACCGATCTGGTTCGGCCCTCCTCGCGTTGGAACCGCGGCGCGAACCGCATGTACCCGAACACGATCAGGAATGTCACGAGAACACCGAGCACGACGAGCAACACGGCCATGCCGTAAACCCATCCACCCGTGTTGATCGTTGGGGTGTCGCTCGGACTGACGAACACCTGAGCCAGCATGCGGGCGATTCTAACAAGGACCTGTGGATCGCCGATGCGGAGCGCGATCACCCGCCGTGCTGATGCGGGTGCGCCATGGCCTGACGGAGGGCCTCGGCCAGGCACTGGTAGCAGATCGGCGTCCCGCATCCGAGCTCCTCGCAGAACTCGCAACGGTCGATGCTCGATTCGCACTTCGCACAGGCCATGGCCACCTGTTGCTCGCTCATGCTTTCCCTCCGTCGGAATGGTGCTCCCGCTCGTGGAGCTCCAGCGCTGCCTTCGCGGCATCCTGCCGCCGCAACAGGCCGACCAGCCGTCCGTCCGACGTGGTGATCGGGGAGCTATCGAGATCGTGTTCGATCATGAACGCCGCCATCTCCTCGATGGAGACGAACGGCCGGAAGGTGCTGGGGCCCGGCCGCATGGCCTCCTCGATCCGACGGTCCGGATCCGTCTCCAACTCTTTCGACCGGAGCAGGCCGAACACCACGCGTTCTTCGTTCAGGACCACACAGGCGTCCCACCCGGCCTCCCGGACCCGGTCCCGCACGTCGCCGAGCCGTTCGTCCAGGCGGCAGGTCGGCACGTCCTTGCGAGCGACGTCTCCGGCGCGGGGGCGTTCCGCGTTCGTGCCCTCTGAGGGGAGTCCGGCCGCCAGCCAGTCGAGCTTTCCGTCCTCGTAGTCGTACACGTCGGTGAACCCGAAGCTCTCGAGCCGCCACGCGGCTCGTGGGCTGAGGTCTCAGGCCGAGTCCCAGCAGTACACGACGAGGGGTCTGCCGCGGTCGAGCGAGCTTCGCGCTTCCTTCTCGAGCCGGCGAAGCGGCATGCTGATGGCGCCGGGAAGATGATCCTCCTTGTACTCGTTCGCCGGAAGGACCTCGACGAGCTGAGCCCCCGCGCCCACGAGGCGGCGCATCTCGTCGCGGTCGATGGGTTGGGGCATGATCGCCTCCTCGCTGGCTCCTTGCGTCCCGCTCGGAGCCGGAGGTGGGATTCGAACCCACGACCTACCACTTACGAGGCGGTTGCTCTGCCTGGCTGAGCTACTCCGGCGGGTCGGCCTGAGTCTACCCAACGCGGCCGGGCCGGCCTCGCTTGGGGATAATGCAAGCGATGTCGAACAGAGAGCGACCGCGAGAGGCTCCCGCCGTGGGACGGGTCATGGTGGCCACGGACCGCTCCGAGACGGCCGACCGCGCGGTGGGATGGGCGGCCACGCTGGCCGACCGCTACGGCGCGGAGCTCTACGTCGTGCAGGTGGTGGTGCCGGCCAACCCGGCGGTGACGGAATACGGGGCGGCCGAGGCCACCCAGGCCGGCGCGGCGGCCGACGAGCTCCAGCGGTTCGCCATGGGACTGGCGGGGGAACGTGGTCGATCCCGGGTGATGGTGGACGACGACCCGGCGATGGCCATCGTCCGGGCCGCCGAGGAAGAGGCTGCCGACGTGCTGGTCGTGGGCAACGCGGGCATGGCGGGTCGCAAGGAGTTCCTCCTCGCCAACGTACCGAACCGGATCTCCCACAACGCCCAGTGCACCGTGATCATCGTCAACACCATCTCGCCTGACGGTGACGTGCAGGTGGTCCGCCCCCGGACGGCCATCCGGGGCGGCGAGTTCCCGAAGACCGAGCCGCACCTTGCGGCACGAGGGACGCGGATCGCCACGGTCATGGCCAAGCACGGCGTGAAGGCCCTGTTCGGCCGACCCGGGGAGGACGGCGCCACCGGACGCCGGGGCCAGGCGCGGCACCTGCGGAGCGCGCTCGAGGAGCTGGGTCCGACGTTCGCCAAGCTCGGCCAGGTGCTCTCGACCCGTCCCGACCTCTTGCCCACCGAGTTCATCGAGGAGCTCGCGACGCTCCAGGACAACGTGCCGCCACTGACCGAGGAGGAAGTGGTGCGCGTGATGGAGCAGGAGCTCGGCGTGCCGTGGGAGGACGTGTTCGACACGATCGACCCCGCGCCCCTGGCGGCCGGGACCATCGCGCAGGTCCACCGGGCCACGTTGACCGGCGGCGAGCGCGTGGTCGTGAAGGTCCAGCGCCCGACGGCCCGAGAGGAGATCGAGCAGGATCTCGCCCTGCTCGAGCTGTTCGCCGAGAAGGTCTCCGACCGGCCGGGGTTGAAGCAGGTCATCGACATGGGCGCCGTGTTCGAGCATCTCTCCAGCTCGCTCCACCGTGAGCTCGACTTCCGCCAGGAGGCCTCGAACATCGAGCGGATGGCGGAGGTCCTGAAGGCCTACTCCCGTCTGGAGGTGCCCGGCGTCGACGCCGGCCTGTCGACCTCGCGGCTGTTGGTGATGGAGGAGATCCAGGGAACCCCGATCTCCAAGGCTCCGCAGGGACCCGAACGAAAGGAAGCGGCTCGGCAACTCCTCGAAAGCTATTACAAGCAGATCCTGGTCGACGGGTTCTTCCACGCCGACCCCCACCCGGGGAACCTGATGTGGTGGAAGGACCGGATCTACTTCCTGGACTTCGGGATGGTCGGCGAGGTCGGGGCCGACATGCGGGAGCAGCTCATGCTCCTGCTCATGGCATTCTGGCAAGAGGACGTGGGGTTCCTGACCGACGTCTCGCTCATGCTGGCCGGAGCCATCGACCGGAGCGACCTCGACGTCACGAAGTTCCAAGAGGAGATCGGCGAGCTGATGGCGAAGTACCGAACGTCATCGCTCGCGGACATCCAGCTCGGCCCCATCCTCCAGGAGATGACGGAGGTGTCGATCCGCCACGACGTGCCGCTCCCCGCCTCGCTCGCCCTCACCGGCAAGGCCCTGGCCCAGATGCAGCTCGCCACCGCGGAGCTCGACCCCGAGCTCGACCCGTTCGACGTGGCCGGGAAGTTCCTGATGCGCCAGGTATTGGCGGGGATGGGTGCGAAGCTCGAGCCCAAGGCGCTGTTCTACCGGTCGCAGCGGCTCAAGGTGCGGTTCCTGCGGATGGTGGAGGCCATCGAGCGGCTCATCGGAGCCCGGCCGGGCCAGAAGCTGGAAGTGAACTTCCGCGCCGCGTCGCTCGAGGACACGATCCGCCGAGCCGGACGAAGGCTGGCCATCGGCCTCACCGCCGGCGCTGCGGTGCTGGCCTCGGGGCTCACCGCGGTGTCGGAGCGCGTCCCTCCCTGGGTGCCGGTCACGTTCGGCATCGTGGGGGGGTTCCTCACGCTCTCGCTCGTCGCGGATCTGTTCGTCCGGCGTCGGTAGTCCCGGCCGCAAGAGCGCTCAGCGGTCGCCTTCGGCCGGCTCGATGTCCGAACCCGTGCCTTTCAGCGCCGTGGACTGCGACGGCTTTGCCTTGGTCTCGCCCTTACGGATGGACCGAACGACCGCGCGCTCCAGGAAGAACGCGACGACGCCCAGGATCAACCCGACGCCCCACCGCTCCACCCGGCGGAACACGCTCCTCGGCCGGTTGGATCGCGGGGCCGCCATCAGGCCCTTGCTCGTCCCCGTCGGACTTCGAGCTCTGCGGCGCCCAGGATGAGTACGCCCCACGCCATGGACGCGAACCCCCATGCCACACCCTCGCTTCCGGCGTACGGGACGCCGGACCCCACGAAATTGGAGAAGACGATCGAGGCGAGCCCGAACACCGCCGCACCCGCGCCAACCGTCCAGGCGACGATCCTCCAGCCCGATGACCGAAGGGACGCGAGGAGGCCGAGGAAGACGAACGCGAGCGCCATCGAGGCCATGCTCGTCCAGTGGTGCATCTCGATGTGAGGG
>VAYX01000063.1 GCA_005885325.1 Actinomycetota bacterium | reverse complement strand
TCCGGCGCGGGCCGGCTGGATGGGATGGCCGGGGTGGACCTGGCGAACATCGAGCTCTCCGGGGCATCGAACGCGAACCTCACCGGGAGCGCAGGGCGCCTCCAGGTCACGGGGAGCGGCGCCAGCAAGCTCGACGCGGTCAAGCTCCAGGTGAGCGACCTCACGATCGACCTCTCGGGGGCATCCAAGGCGGAGGTCTCAGTGACGGGCTCGATCTCCGCCGGGGTCTCGGGCGCCTCCTCGCTCACGTACCGTGGCTCGCCCGAGTTCACCCGTCGGGACGTCTCCGGCGGCTCATCGATCTCCGCGGCGTAACCGCCTGTCCAGGGTGGACCGTCGCCTCGTGGCCGCCTCATCGCGGGGGGTGCCAGCATCCGCCGGACGCGGTTGCCGTGCGACGCGAGCTGTGGTGGGGGCACGGGTGTCGGCGTCAAGCGGAGCGCGCTAGCGTGAGCGTCGGGAAGGAGCCCGGATGGCGGTCATCGAGGTGGAAGGACTCCGTAAGGAGTATCGGAGCCGAAGGGGCCGGACGCTGGCCGTCGACGGCCTGGACCTCGTCGTCCCCGAGGGAGGGGTCTTCGCGTTCCTGGGACCGAACGGGGCGGGAAAGACGACGACCATCCGCTGCCTCCTGGGCCTGGTCCGCCCCACGGCCGGGAGGTGCCGCCTGCTCGGTGCTGAGACGCCGCAGAACCTGGCCACCGTCATCCGCCGTGTCGGCTCCATCGTGGAGACGCCGACGTTCTTCCCCCGCTTCTCCGGCCGCCTGAACCTCGAGCTGCTCGCGCGGCTCGACGGCATCGGCCGCAAGGCCGTCAGCGACGTCTTGGAGCGCGTCGGCTTGGCCGATCGGGCCGACGACCTGGTGAAGACCTACTCCCTCGGCATGCGCCAGCGGTTGGGGATCGGGGCCGCCCTCCTCAAGGACCCCGACGTCCTGATCCTGGACGAGCCGGCCAATGGACTCGACCCAGCCGGCATCAAGGAGGTCCGGGAGTTGTTGCGACGGCTGGGAGATCAGGGGCGGACCATCTTCGTTTCCAGCCACATCCTCACCGAGGTCCAGCACACGGCCGATCGAGTGGCGATCCTGTCGCGGGGCAAATGCGTTGCGTCCGGTCCCGTCGGCGAGGTCCTCGCGGCCGGTCGCTCCGCGGGGTTGATCGTGCGGGTCGACGACATGGCCGGTGGACTCGAGGCCCTTCGATCGGCGGGGATCGCCGCGAGCGCCGACGACCACGCCATCCGGGTCATGCTGCCGCCGGAGGAGGCGGCCACCGTGACACGAACGCTCGCCGATCGGGGCCTGTACCTCACCGAGCTGCGGCCCGACGAGGTGGACCTGGAGACCGTGTTCCTCGACCTCACAAGAGAGACCCCGAAGGAGGCGTCGCCGTGACCGCGCTCCTGGCCGCGGAGTTCCGGCGGATGCGGTCTCGGCACCTGGTCAGGATCGTGGCCGGCCTTGCCCTCCTGGGGATCGCCATCGCCGGGGTGATCGTCGCCGTCCGTTCCAGCCCCGAGGTTGGGGCGGACCCTCGGTTCCCGTTGACCATGCTCCCCGACGTCCTGAAGGGCACGAGCATCCCGCTGATCATCGCCGGATGGCTCCTCGGAGCCTCGTTCATCGGTGCCGACTGGCGCGTCGGGACCATCACGACGCTGCTCACGTGGGAGCCGCGCCGCCCCCGTGTGATCGTGGCGAAGGTGCTCGCCTGCGCCGTCTCGGTGTTCGCCCTGGGGATGGCGCTCCAGGCAGTTCTGGGAGGGGTCCTAAGCCTTGATGCCATGTTCCGAGGGACGACCGAAGGGATCGATGCGTCCTGGTTGCGCGAGACGGGCGGCGTTGCGGTCCGGGCGGCAACGTTGGCCACCGTGGCCTCCGTCGTCGGCTTCGCCGTGGCCTCGATCGGGCGCAACACGGCGGCTGCCCTCGGCGCCGGCTTTGCATACCTCGCCGTCGTGGAGAACCTCGTTCGGGGATTGCGTCCCGCATGGCAGCGCTGGCTGTTCACGGACAACGCCGCGGTGTTCATCACTGGAGGAAACGTGGGCTTGTCGTTCCAGCGCACGATGTTCCAGGCCCTGGTCCTCCTCGCCGCCTACGCCGCGGCGCTCTTCGCCGTGAGCGTGGTGATGTTCCGCACCCGTGACGTGAACTAGCAGCGACCGTCAGGTCCGGATCCACGCTGAAGGCGGCCAGGCTGCCCGTGCGTGGGCGCTGCTCGTCGTGGGTACGTACCCGGCGTGCGCGGGCGCGAGATCCGTGTGGCCGGGGGGCCGGAGCCGTGAGCAGGACCACCGTTCGTCCTTCGGTCCTGGTCGACCGGGTCCTGGACCAGCTGCCCGAAACGCCGATCCGCCTCGTGGAACGGCTGCGGCGCAAGGACATCCCGCTGTTTGCGGCAGCCCTTGCCTTCTACGCGGTGGTCTCCTTCGCTCCCCTCACGATCACCGTGCTCTGGGTGATCAGCCTGATCGTCGGTGACGACCGTGTTCGCCAACTCGCCCAGGAGCTGCAGCGCGCGGCGCCACCGGGATTGGGTGCCGGCAACGCTTTGAACCAGGTGGCGAACTCGGGCACCGCGCTGGGCCTGGTGTCGATCGCGTCGGCCCTGTGGCCGGCGACGGCATATGGCTCCGGATTGGCCCGGGCGTTCCACGAGCTCTCCGGACGATCTGGCCCGCCGAAACCGGCACGGGGCCGCGCGCTCACGCTGGCCGTGTTGCTGCCGGCCTTCGTGATCGGTGGACTGATCGCCTCGTACGCAGGGACGGCGCTTGTCGGGGAGGACGGGAGCTCGCTGGTCATCGGGTGGGCCCTTGCCCTGGCGTTCGGATTCGTGGCCACGACGGCGGTCGTCACCCTGATCTACCGCCTGTTTCCCGGTCGCCGGTTGCTGTGGGTGCAGATCCTCCGAGCCGCGGCTGCCGTCGCGGCGGGGATCTCGGTGATCTCGTTGCTGTTCGTCCTGTTCCTGAACCTCGGAGCCGACTTCCAGGCGCACTACGCGACCAGCGGCATCGCCTCGGTCGTGTTCCTTGCCCTGTGGCTCTACCTGTCGAACATGATGCTCCTGGCCGGCTACGAGCTCAGCCTGGACCGGTCGAGCACTCGCCGTCCGAACGCCAGCCAACGGCTGGCCGCCAAACGATGATCCCGATCCCTGGTTTCATCGTCCTCTCATCGAGCGATGGCATGATCGTCCGGAGTCGTCCCCCGAGAGGAGGCCCCCAATGGCACGGTTCTCCTTGGCAGCGAAGGTGTTCGTCGGCGTCGCGGCGGCGCTGGTCGGAACAGGCGCGGTGATCTGGGCGCCGTGGGCGTCGAGCGCGCCGTCCAGCGCCTCGGCCTGCGGCACGACGTACAAGCCCGTGCTTCCCAACGACTTCGTCACCGTCATCGACAACCCCTACTTCCCGCTGCCCGTGGGGAGGAAGCTCGTCTACACGGGGATCAAGGACGGGCAGACGCAGACGGACACCGTCACCGTCACCGACCAGAAGAAGGACATCCTGGGTGTCTCCACGACGGTCGTGAACGACGTTGCCACCCACGACGGTAGCGTCCTCGAGAAGACGTTCGACTACTACGCGCAGGACGGGGACGGCAACGTCTGGTACCTGGGCGAAGACACGACCGCTTTCCTGCCCAACGGAAAGGCGGACACGTCGGGGTCCTTCCAGGCGGGAGTCGACGGCGCCCAGCCCGGGATCATCATGGAAGCGCATCCGCAGATCCCCGACGCGTACCGGCAGGAGTGCTACGCGGGTCAGGCGGAGGACACCGCCTGGGTGGTCGGGACCAGCGGTTCGTTGCGGGTCCCGTATGGGAACGTGCGCAACGTCCTCACGACGCTCGAGGCGACACAGGTCGAGCCTGGCGCCTACGATCAGAAGGTCTACGGTCCTGGGATCGGCATCGTGAGTGAGCAGTCGCTCACCGGGCCGAACGAGTTCGCACAGCTCGTCAGCGTGACTGGCTGAGCGCTACGCCTCGGTCACGTCGAAGTGCCTGACCGTGCTGTCGCGTTCCACCAAGTACCGGTCGTCCTTTGGGTAGAAGACGGCCCGCTCCATGTCCTCGCCGGCGAACCCCATGATGGCCTCCTTCGACTCCCAGAAGCTGAGGGTCAGGAACTCCGCCCGGCCGTCGGCGACCCGCCACAGGACCCAGGCGCCCTTGTTGCCGGGCGTGTCCCGATACGCTTTGAGGCCGGTGCCGCGGAGGTATTCGACGTATGCCTCGGCATCGGCCTCCCGCGTTGCTCCCCTCCAGATCCGGGCGATCACGATGCTCCTCCCTCCTCGTTTCCTTCGGAGGAGCGACGCAAGGAAACGACCATGTTCGCCACCTTCGTGACCAGTACGGCATCGCCGGACTGGAGGTTCGCGGGGACGGCCTCCGGCCCCAGCCGAGCATGGTCGAGCGATCGGTCTCGGTAGGCGATCGTCACGTCCTGGTAGCTCACCCCGTGCAGATTGAATGGCTTGATCTCAACGACCAGGGCCTCTTCTTCGCGCAGCACCTGTCGAGCGTACCCGATCGATGTCTGCGGGAAGCGAGCACCTCAGCGGATCGACCTCGAGGAAAACGTCACCCTCCGAGCTTGAAGCCGCCGATGTTGATGCTCTTGCTCGCGGAGTCGGAGCCAGATGGGAGTAGAGGCGAAAGCCATCCGGCCAGGGCATGCGCGCTCCTGGTCTGGAGGAGGGCGCGGCCGGGGCCGGTGAGATGGACGACCAGTCCTTCGCCGGACAGGATGGTCTGCTTCCAACCGCCCACCTTGTGCACCTCGTAGCCCACGCTCTGGCTGAACGCCACCACGTGGCCGGTGTCGACGATCATCTTCTGGCCCGCCTCGAGGGCGATCTCGCGGATCGCTCCGTACGAGGAGACCAGCAGATCGCCGGTGCCGGTCAGCTTGAGGAGGAAGAACCCTTCGCCGGAGAAGAACGTCTTCGCACCGCCCCACTTGGTGTCGATGTCGATGTCTCCGGTTGACGCCATGTAGGAGCCGGACTGAACGTAGAGCGTCTCGTTCTCCAGCCGCATCTGCCGCACGTCGCCGGGGAAGGCCGGCGCCATGGTAATCTCGGCGTCGCGCTCGGCGGTGAACGTATTGATGAACATCGACTCGCCGCCCAACGCGGCCCGCTTCAGGCCCTTCAGCATGCCGCCCTTCGACGATGTCTGCATGTCCACGCCTTCGGTCATGCTGACCATCGCTCCGGATTCGGCCTGGATGATCTCGCCACGCGCCATCGAGACGACGGCGAGCGAGTACGACGGCGCGTACAGGATCTCGGTGTTCACGGCTTCCCCTTTCGACCGGTGGTAGCCGGATGATAGGCGGCCCGACACCTCGCGGGCGCCTGGGTCAGGTCCGGAGCGCTTCGAGGGCTTTCGGGACGGTGTCCTCGGGCTTCACCGAGTACCACGCCCGCTCGATCCGTCGGTCCTCGTCGACGAGGAAGGACGACCGGATGATGCCCTGGTAGCTCCGGCCGTTGCGGGACTTCTCTCCCCAGGTGCCCCAGGCGTCGGCGATCGCGTGGTCCGGGTCCGAGAGCAAGGGGAACCCCAGGCCGTACTTCTCGTCGAACGCCAGTTGCTTCTCCGGCTGGTCGGGCGAGATCCCCACCACGTCCATCCCGATCCCGGCGAGGTCCTTGCGATGGTCCCGCACCGAGCACGACTGGGTGGTGCATCCGGGAGTGTCGGCCTCCGGGTAGAAATAGACCAGCAGCTTGCGCCCGCGGAAATCCGCGAGCCGAACCGGCTTGCCGTGTTGGTCCAACAGCTCGAACGGCGGTGCGACGTCTCCGGCCTCGAGTGTCGTCATGCCAACACTCTAACCGGATGCGCTCGGACGCCCGTGTCAGCCGTTCACGTGTTGAACCGAACGGGCGAATACTCTTCGGCGTCCTGCTTGGGAAGGCGCTGAAGGTCCTGGGCAGGCAGCTGTCCGGAGAGGGCTGGAGCCTCACCGATCGCGGTCCGTTCTGGATGAAGAAGGAGGAACGACAGGAATCCTTGTCGCTCGCTCGATGCGATTCGAATGACAAATGGCATCCAGGTGGTGGAAGTATTCCTCCGAAGGGGGTTGAATCCACTCCTCAAGGGGTTGTCGCATGAGGCGAAGCTTGGCGTGCCTGCTCATCGCCGCTCTCCTTCCCCAGATCGGGACCGCAGCCGTCGCGACCGCGAATGCGGGGAGCGAGCACGGACAATCAACCTTCCCGACGAGAACGCAAGCTCTATCGCGGCCCCGCGTCGTCGAGATGTCCGGAACGAGCGATGTGCAGCTGCGCATCGGGTCGCCGCGCAGCAACACGACCTACGACCTGCGCGGGTTCGTCTCGACCGCATACCGGGAAGAGGTCACCAGCTACCCACTCTCGTTCGGGAGCCAGGAACCGACCTCTGGCCTCGCCGTCGTCGGCGGCGAGGTCCTGGGTGGCAATCCCCGGGACTGGACGTGGCAGCGATGGGAGGACATGTCGGAGGTGGGTGGTGCCCTGTTCATCGTGGCCGACGGTCCGGTCGTCAGCTACGACCTCCGAGCCGATAACGTCTTCGACCTGTTCAAGCCACGTCCGGCGGGACCCGACGCCAAGTTCCTGATCGACGGGGCGTACGGGACGTACGTGCGCGACGACGCCATCGAGAATGACGTGGAGATGTCGGGAACCATCCGACACTCGCTTTTCGATGGGATCAACAGCGGCGTGTCGATAGGGCAGGAGACGGGCAACCCGCACGCAGTCACTCGGATCGTCGACTCCGTGTTCGTATTCCGGCCGATGCCGAATGATCGTGCGGCGGACGGCCTCGGTCACGCCGCCATGTTCAAGCAGTTAGGTGAGGGGCGCGTTGTGATGCGAAGAGACACGATCTGCTACACGGAGACGCCGATGGACTCCGATCGCCTCCGCATCTGGATGCGAGGAACCTACGAGGACGTCACGGTGGTCCTGGGGCCCGATTTCGTCGGCCGATACCCAAGGCCGGTTCCCCACGGTGTCACCCTCACCCATGATTGGTCGGTGTGCGACGCAGCCATCGCCCGCTGGCACAAAGGCCACCCCTCGTGAGTGTGCGGGGAACGCCCTAGGCCGAATGCCGCCTCGACCCAGTGGGGGGATAGGGATATCGTCCTATCGGACTATCGTCTGTCGGTCGGACACGTCCCATACTCGGGCTACAGAGCATGAAATCCTACACGGATCAACAGCGGTACGTCCTCGCAGTCGGCGATATGGTCGACTCCCTCGTGGAAGACTCGGCCGTCGTCGTCCTCGATCGGCTCGATCGCGTCGTCCTGATCGAGACGAGCTACGGGAGTGCCGTCCATATCCGTCACACGCCAGGCGTGATCATCCACATCTTCGAGCGCGAGACGGAAGCTCGCCGCGCGTTCGGGCTGTTCCAGCACTAGCGTCGACCGAGTCGCCCTCGTTCTCCTCCTCTTCTGTTCCTGTGGTCGCATTCAGAGTCGGGATTGGGCAGGAACGGAATGAAGGGGCGATTCGGCCGTTCAAGCTCCGTCCAAAGGAACCCGAGGCTTCGGTGGTGAGGTGGCTCATCCCCGCCGTCGTGGCAGCCGTGCTTTCCGGCCTGTGGTGGCGCCGGCGGGGGAGCGTCGACCGACAGCGGCGCCTGATGCTCCTGTGCCGCCGTGCCGGCCTGGAGTTCGCTCCGCTCGACCTTTCTCCGGACACCGCGTGGTTGCCGTTCCCGATGTTCGGCATCCGCGCCACGGGACCGAGAACGTCGTCTGGGACCGGCAATGGGACGAGAAGGTTCGCGCGTTCGACTTCTGGTACCACGACACCGGCGCCGAGCGTGCGCTCGGCTCCCGGCGAAGGTTCACCTGTGCCGTGGTGCCGCTCGGGTTCACGTCTCCTCGCCTGCGGGTCGTACCGCGCGACGTTGTCGACGACATCGCTTGGCTCCAGGGACGGTGGAGTCCGGATCCCACGGGCGAAGCGTGAGCCGAGTGGCAAAATGATCCGGTGAAGCTCCAGACCAGCATCGCCCCCTGGCTGGCGGTGAGTGACGCCCAGAAGGCCGTGGACTTCTACAAGGCTGCCTTCGACGCTGTCGAGGTGTACCGACTGGATGGTGACGATGGGAACCTCGCCGTCGCCCAGCTCTCGATCGGTGGCGCGATGTTCTGGGTCCAGGACGACGCCGACGCCATTCCCGAAGTCTCGGGCACAGGATCGATCCGGATGATCCTCTCCGTCGAGGATCCGGACGCGGTGTTCGATCAGGCGGTCGGGGCCGGCGCTGAGGTGGTGGCCCGCGTCTCCGAAGGCCACGGGTGGCGAACGGGACGGATCACCGACCCGTTCGGCCACGATTGGGAGATCAGCCGGCAGCTCGCTTCGTCCTGAGGCGGGAGCGGGCCGGGCGCTGAACTTCCTCCTGCTCGATCAGGGCGACTCCCAGCGCGGTCAGCAGGTACCGTCCGTCCAGCAGCTTGGGCTGGACGAGGCCCCACTCCCGCGAGCGAGAGACGAAGCCCATGCAGTTCGTCTCCGCCGTCGTGCCGGGCCACTCGGGGAACCGCGAGATGAGCTCGATCCTGGTCGGTCCCGTTCGAAGCTCCCGGAGGACTCCGGCCCATGCCGTCCGCTCGCCCGGCGCGGCTTCCTCGAGGTACGACCACCACCGGTGGAAGACCTCCGGTGCATGCGGCACCTCCTCGCACAGGCCGGCATCGAGGAGGCGGCCGAGGAGCCTCAGCCCCTGCTCGGTCGGGGCGATGCGCTCGCCGTCCACGAAGCCCGCCAGCCCGAGCACCTGGAACGGGCCTTCCCGGGACGAGGCCCGGTGGGCCACGTTCGCCATGACGAATCGATCCTCCGACAGGCTGGCCTTCGGACCCGGTTTGGGGAACCCGGTGGCCGCCCGGAGCGTGTGAGGCTGGGCCCGGTCCCGTTCCCGCAACCACTCCCCGGCCATCTGTGCCTGAGCATGGAGGAAGCGGATGAAATCCTTCCACGGCACCGGTCCACCGAGGTCGGCTACCTGGGAGGCCAGCTGGTCCAGCGCCCACAGGGTCGGCAGGTCGCGATTGTGAAGGCCGAAGTTGGAGCCCTTCCCCTTTCGATCGGGTACGGCGGCAACGGCAGTGCCACGCCATCTCCCCCACTTCCACGCTTCGGATCCGGCTCGTACTTGCTCGGTCCCGCCGTCCGACACGTCGGCAGAAACGAGCTCAGGGGTGCTCAATCGCTCATCGCTCGTGCGCCCTTCAGGAGCGATGGAGGATGCCTCGACGATCCGTATCCGAGGAGCGTGGGTGACGACGTGTTCGGGAAGCCAGCACTCCACCATGGTGCGACCGGGCTCGGACTCGATGCGAAAGGTGCCACCCCCCATCTCGGCCCGTTCCCGCATGGCGACCAGTCCGACGTGGCCCGGACGCCCCCCGCTCGCAGACGCGGCGTCGAAGCCGATGCCGTCGTCCTCGATCCTGGCCACGACGCCGCGGTCTCGAGGATGGAGGCTCACCGAGACGCGACTCGCTCTGGAGTGCTTGCGGACATTGGTGAGCGCCTCCTGCGCGATCCGATACACCATGACGCGGGTCTCGGGGGCTGGATCCTGGGCCAGGTGGTCCTCGAGCGTGGTCTGGATCCCCGTCTGATCCCGCAGGAGGCGAAGGTAGACGCCCAGGGCGGCGGCCAGGCCCTCCTCGTCGAGCACCCGCGGGCGCAGCTCGAAGAGCAGGTTCCGCAGTCGCCCGATCGCCGATCGTACGGTGTCCTGGAGGTTGCGAAGGTCCGACTCGCGTTGCTCGATCTTCCGCGGTTGCAGGAGCGTCGTGATCCGCAGCTCGACCGCCGACATGATCTGGATCGAGTCGTCGTGGATGTCGGCGGCGATCCTCGCTCGCTCTTCCTCCTGGGCCGTCACCACGCGTGAGAGCAACTGCCTGCGCTGCTCATCGGTGGTCCGAAGGAGCTCCAGGCTCGTCCGAAGGACCGCCTCCTCGTGGCTCAAGCGCTCGTTGGCCGCAGCGAGCGCCGCGGTTCGATCGATCACCCTCTGTTCGAGGTCGGCCGCCGACATCTCCAGCGCATCGCGAGCGCGCGCCCGTTCGGTGACCATGGCTGCGAAGAAGAACGACGAGAAGGCCACCGCCGCGTTGAACGCCTGAAGGGTGAGCATCGTCCCGAACAGTGAGGCTCCTTCGAAGCTACCCCAGCCGTGCGCCGCAGCCCAGGTTGCGCAGCCCGAGACGACGAGGGCCGCCGGAGCCGCTCCGCGCTGCTGGAACCGCCACGCGACCCAGCCCAGGAGCGGGAACACGATGAACAGCCGCAGGCCTGCCTGGGCGATCCCGAGCGAGAGGAGGGTGAGGACGATGAACAACCCGATCGCTTCGACGCGCCGGCCCAGGGAGGCCTTTGACCGGTCCCGAGGCAGGAACAGGCTGAGGAGGAAGGGAGCGATCACCAGGACACCCATGGCGTCGCCGGTCCACCACACCGCCCAGGCGGGGAGGAACTTGCCCGGCGGGATCGTTCCGGAGAGCACCAGGACGCCGGCCCCCACGGTGGCGCTGATGAGCATGGCCGAGAGGGCGGCGAGGAAGACGATGGCCATCGCGTCCCGCACGCGATCGAGTTCCGTGCGGAATCCGACCCGCTCGAGCAGCTTCGCGGCGACGAAGGGAGCGAGCGTGTTGCCGACCCCCGTCGCGCCCGCGGCCCACAGCGAGGTGCTGATGGGAAGGTTCACCGCGAGGGCCCCCAGCGCAACGCCCGGCCAGATGCCCGGGCCGAGGATGAGGAAGGCGACCAGGGCGATCCCCGTAGGGGGCCAGAGGGGAGTGACGTTCTCCTTGACCAGCGATAGCTGAAGGCCGAGGCGCCCCGCCATGTAGTAGGCCACCGCGACCAGGAGGATCTTGATCGCGCGGGTCGGCAGCGCCGACCCTGTGGTCGGCCAGCGTGGCTCCATTAGCCTCTCGCTCACCGCGGCCCCCTCCGTAGCAGCGCCGTCGGATGTATCGGCGGGGGGTCGTACCGGCTTGACTCGGTGGTCGCCTCCTGCTTTCCCCGCGTGGTGACCCTTCCGGCAAGGCTTTCCCTCGCCGGGGTGGGAGCATGAGGAGATGCCGCGCATCCTCGCCGCGAGCAGGGACGGGCTTCGTGAGCTCGACGATCGAGCCGTCCCCGGAGCAGTTCATCACGCCGGTCGAGCCGTGACCACGGTCGTTCAGGGGGGCAAACAGCTCTGGGCGATCGTCGATGGATCCGAGGTCTGGCACACGGCCGAGGGCGACGGGTGGACCCACCTGGGCGACCTCGAGCATCACCAGGGCACGTGCCTCGCGTTCATGGAGGACGACGTGCTCGTGGGTTCATCGGAAGCTCGGTTGTTCCGCATCGTGGGCGAGGGCATCGAGCCGGTCGCGGCGTTCGACCGTGCCGAGGGGCGGTCCACGTGGTACACGCCGTGGGGCGGTCCGCCCGACACGCGGTCGATCTCAGAGTGGGACGAGGCGGTCTACGTGAACGTCCACGTCGGAGGGATCCTCCGCACCGAGGACGGAGGTGAGACCTGGGCACCGACGATCGACATCGACGCCGACGTCCATCAGGTGACCACCGCGGAAGGGATGGTGCTCGCGGCGTGCGCCGGGGGATTGGCGACGAGCACCGACCGCGGCGGCACCTGGACGTTCCGGACCGAGGGCCTGGAAGCCGCCTACTCCCGCGCGGTCACCGTCTGCGGCGACTCGGTGCTCGTCTCGGCCTCCAGAGGCCCTCGGGGTGGGCGAGCCGCCGTCTACCGGGGAGATCTGGCCGGCGGCGGCCTCGAGCGATGCCGAACCGGTCTGCCCGAGTGGTTCGACGACA
>VAYX01000214.1 GCA_005885325.1 Actinomycetota bacterium | reverse complement strand
CGGTCGGCACACCTTCTTGCTCCAGCCGGCGAAACGCGTTCGGGATCCTCGGCTCAATGACCAGCGGCACGAGCCATCCATAGTCCTCGGCGGCGATCAGGTAGAGGGTTCCCCGCATCGCCCAGGTATGGACGATCGAGCGGTCGCGCAGCCGAGCCCGATCCACGCGTTCGGCCGTGAGGCCGTCGGTGCGGGCCGGGAAGGCC
This sequence comes from Actinomycetota bacterium, assembly GCA_005885325.1. GTDB lineage: Bacteria > Actinomycetota > UBA4738 > UBA4738 > HRBIN12 > AC-69. Next base: position 4,679 of record VAYX01000214.1, on the reverse strand, counting down.
AGCCGGGCAGCGGGGAGGGATTGCGCCTGGATGCCGGTCAGGTGCCGGACCAGGTCGGCGGCCGAACGGCGTCTCGGTCGGTGGAGGAGCTGGGCGGCCGAGCGCCGGCGACGGACGTCATCGTCGGTGAGCGCTTTGATCCGGGGCATCCCGGGCGAAGTGTAGGGTCGGCCGGTGACCGAGCGCGTCCTGACCGCTCGCGAGATGAGGCCAGCTGGGCCGGGCTGCCGGTACGGACCCTCGCGCCGGTCGTGGAGCGGTTGCCGCTTCGCCGGTTCCGAGATGACCGGGGTGGTGAGCTCCTGGATCTGCCTCGCGCACCGCTTCCGGATCCGGACACGCCTGCGCCGGTCCGGTTCCTGCCGACCTGGGAGGCCCTGCTCCTGGTCCATGCTCGGCGGACGGAGGTCCTGCCCGAGTCGTACCGGCCGCTCGTGTTCAACACCAGGACCCCGCACTCGATGTCGACGTTCCTCGTGGACGGCATGGTCCCGGGGACCTGGCGGCACGAGGGCGGATGCATTCGGTGGGAATCGTTCGAACCCCTTCTCCGCGTCGCTGGGCGCAAGCTCGAGGACGAGGCGAAGCGCCTGGCGGCCTTCCACGCCGAATGATCGTTCGGTAGCGCGCTACTCGACGGATCCGAAGCGCTCGGTGAGGGTCCGGCCCCCCAGCGACACGACCTCGGGCGGAGTTCCGGGCGGCATGTTGAAGATCAGCCCGTCCAGGCCCGCATCGAAGTAGGCCTGCACCTGGTGAGTCACCGTGTCGGGATCACCGACCACGTAGGTCCGGAGCCGTTCGGGATCAACTCCGGCCGCTCGGCGTTCCTCGAGCCGGGCCTCGGCCTCGTCCTTTGAGTCCGCGATGATGAGCGTCCCCAGCCGGGTCTTCGTGATCTCGGCCGGCTCGCGTCCGACGTCCCGGCAGTGCCCCTGGAGGACCGCGAGCTTGTGACGGATGGTGTCGACGTCGCCGAACAGGTTGCAGGCGTCCGCGTACTGCGCGACCAGACGAAGCGTGCGCTGCTCGCCGCTGCCCCCCACCATGATCTTCGGGCCGCCCGGCTGGACGGGACGGGGGAAGTTGAGCGCTCCCCGGATGCGATGGTGCCGCCCCTCGAACGTGGCCACCTCCTGGGTGAACATCGCCCGGCAGATCTCGATGGCGTCCTCCAGTCGCTCCATGCGCTCTCGGGTCGACGGCCAGTCGTAGCCGTACTCCCCGGCCTCCTTTTCGTTCCAGGCCGCGCCGATCCCCAGGATGGCCCGCCCTCGTGAGAGCACGTCGAGCGTGGTAACGATCTTGGCCAACAGTGCCGGGTTGCGGTACGTCACCCCGGTGACCAGGGTGCCGAGCTTGATGCGCGAGGTCCTGGCGGCCACGGCCCCGAGCAGCGTGTAGGCCTCGAACATCGGATGTTCGGGTGGACCGATGTTCGCGATCTGCTGGAAATGGTCCATCACGAAGAACGAGTCGAAGCCCGAGTCCTCGGCCGTCGAGGCGATCTCGGTGATCCGGTCGAACAGCCGGTCGTCCGGGAGTCCGGGGAAGGTGAAGCTCGGCAGCTGCAATCCGAACCTGATCATCGGGCCTCCTCGCATTGGCGAGGACCATTGAATCAGGTGCCGGGCTCTTCGGCCGAGGGATGGCGGAGGTGGCTCAGCTTGTCGGGATTGCTGACAGCGCGGATCGCCTGCACCTGGTCGTCGGCGATGTCGAGGGAGACGACGAGGACGGGCTGTCCCTCGGGATCGAAGAAGACCGCGCCGGGCTGCCCGTTGATCTCAGCGGGCTGCAAGGTGGAGACACGGAGCTGCCTGGCCCGTTCGCTTCCCCCAAGCAGGAGGCGGGTGACCCGCTCCCGGCCGAAGACGGGCTGGGGGAAGGCGGGCGCTTTCCCGCCGCCGTCGCCGTACGCAACGACGTCGGCGGCGAGCAGGCCGAGCAGTCCTTCCGCGTCACCCTCGGCGGCCGCGGCGAAGAACCGTCGGGCGAGCTCCTCCTTGCGCTGGCGCGAGGCCTCGAACCGTGGCTTCTTCGCATCGACCTGCCGGCGGGCGCGCACGGCGATCTGGCGGCAGTTGTCCTCGGACTTGCCCACGACTCGCGCGATCTCGTCGTAGCCGTAGCCGAACACCTCGCGAAGGAGGAAGACGGCTCGCTCGACTGGGGACAAGCTCTCGAGCAGGACGAGGAACGCGAGGGAGAGCGAGTCGGCCGTCTCGGCGTGCTGTGCGACGTCCGCCCCCTCGTCGGTGAGCAGCGGCTCGGGCAGCCATTGCCCCACGTAGCTCTCTCGGCGCACGCGCGCCGAACGAAGATGATCGATCCCGAGCCGGGTGGTGACGGCGGAGAGGTAGGCCTTCGGCGACTCGACGACCTCGCCCTCGCTGGTGGCACGGTGGAACCGGAGCAATGCCTCCTGGACGATGTCCTCGGCATCGCTCACGCTGCCCACCATCCGGTAGGCGATGGCGAACATGTATGGCCGAAGCTCCTCGTACAGGTCTGCCACCCGCAGCTCCCGCGTCTCGCGGATCCCCATTCTGCCCTGGAGACGAGATAGCCGGGTCATTTGTGACAGCCGCCGCCGGGCCTCCGAGATCGTGTCACAGGGGCGGCCGGTCCTTCGTCTCCGGTTCGACGAGACGAAGGAGGTCCAGCGATGGTGCAGACGATCCGCGAGCTCCGCCCGCTCCCCGCCCCTGCCGGGATCGAGTTGGAACGCCCGGTCCGCGACCTGGTGCCGCGCTCCGAGCCTTCCTCCGGCCAACCCAGCTTCCTGTGGCGGGTGATCCTGGTCGCCATGGGATTCGGGATGGCCGTCACCGGCTGGATGCTGATCTTGACCGTGTTCCTCTCGTTCATCGGCCTGCCCCTGTTCATGTTCGGATTGGCGCTGATGCAGAGCCAGGAACGATGATCGGGACCACGACGCGGCCACCTCGGTGGTTGAGGAGGCTCGCGGTCGCGGGCCCGACCAGTGGGAGGACGACGATGGAGGCGGCGATTGGATGGGGAGCCGTGTTCGAGAAGGGTGACGCCGGGAGGTTCACCGGCGACGTGTGGCTTCGGTCCGGGCCCGCGGCGGGGGATGGCACGAACGTGGGGATCGTCCATTTCTCGCCCGGCGCCCGGACGCACTGGCATGCTCATCCGGGAGGGCAGTTCCTGTACGGGCTGACCGGCCGGGGGCGGGTGCGATCCCGGGGCGGCTCCGGCCACGTGCTGGAGCCGGGCGACATCGTTCACGTGCCGGCCGGGGAGTGGCACTTCCACGGGGGAGCTCCCGACAGCCCGGTGGTGCACGTCGCGGTGAACGGGGGCGGCGCGCCCGAGTGGGGCGATCCCGTGACCGACGAGGACTACGGCGAGGGGTTCTAGCCGGAGGCGGCGCTCAGTCGAGCGGCTCGACCGGGTCGCCGACCCCGATCGTCCCGGGCCGGACGACGTCGCCGTACACGCCGAACTGGAGCTCCTTGTCGCCGGCGACACCGCGATAGGCCTTGATCACGGACAGGGTGGGGAAGTCCCGCAGGCCGGTCTGGGGGTCGAGCGTCGTGATCACACACCGGGGGACCGGCTCGCCAACGCGGACCTCGGCCTCGCCGATGCGAACCCGCCGACCGGACCAGGTGTCCTCCTCGTGTGGCTCGCAGCCCTCGATCTCCACGAGCATGCGGAACCGCCCGGGGTCGATCGCACGGTCCCGGCCGCCCTGTCGGCTGAGCTCCGCGACCGAGGCCAGCGACACGAGTGTGACGGGCCGCTCGTCGGTCCCATCCCCGGGCCGGTCCACGCGCGCCAGCCGGACGAGGTGTCCGGCGAATCGGGACAAGCCTTCCTCCCAATCGCCCTCGACGACATGAGCCGGAACCTCTCGGCCGTAGAAGTTCACGATGAGGGCCTCTCCGTCCGCGGCTGCCGGACCGCTGATCAGGATCCCGTCGGGGAGGCGGAGGGTCAGCCGGTCCTCGGCTGGATCATGCTCGGCGCGGATCGGCATCAGCGGCGCCTTCTTGGAGCCCCCGAACCGCCGACCGTCAGCGTCCACGAAGAAGAACGCGCGGTTCCCAACCGATGCGCTCCGGATTGTGCAGCGCCGTGGATTTCACCGGCGTGACGTTCAGGCGGGCGACCGTCGGCATGAGGCTCACGCTACCAGCCCGCGAACTGCTCAACGCGACCGGAGGATGTCGAGGTACACGGCCTCGGTCTCCGGCGACGGGCTCACCCCGAGCTCTTCCTCGATCACGCCGCGGCACCGCTCGTACACGCGGAGAGCCTCGGCCGGGTTGCCCGCCGCGGCGTGAGCCCGCATGAGGAGGCGATAGGCGGTCTCGCGGAACGGTTCGAGCTCCAGGACGAGCTCAGCGTCGCGGGCGGCCAGGGGGAACAGCTCCTTCTCCAGGCATACCGCCGATCGGCACTCCAGCGCGCGGACCCGGACGTCGCGGAGCATGCCCCGGCGCCTCGTGGCCCAAGAGCCCTCTTCGCCGGATAGCAACGGCCGGCGAGCGATCGCGTTCGCCACCAGGGCCCATCCGTTCGCCTGGTCGCGATGGCCGGCTCGCAGCGCCGCTTCGGCCCGGTGCACCGCGTCGTCCGCCGCCTCCAGGTCGACCCACGCCCCCGCCGGGAGCACGAGCTGGTAGCACCCGAGCGCGTGGGCGATG
>VAYX01000093.1 GCA_005885325.1 Actinomycetota bacterium | reverse complement strand
GCTGTAGGCGACACGCGGGTTCGAAAAGAGGGGCCGGTTCGCGACACGCGGACCGGCCCCTTCCGTTCCCCTGACGCGGCCGACCGGCCGCCGGACGTTCGCCTATCAGCCGACGCCCGAGCCGACCTCGCCCTCAACCTGTTGGGGCAGCGAGGTCGGCGCCGGCGGAGCGGGTGCCCGGCTCGCTGCCGCCGTCACGCCCGAGACGAGCGGCACGCTCGCCTCGGTGCGAACGTCGAAGGCCGAGAGATCGAGCTGCTCCCCGCATCCTCCCGCACCCACCAGCACGTGCGTGCGGTCCAGCCAGCCGAGCACCCGGCTGGGCTCGGATGCATCGGGGAGGACCGGGATCAGCTTGCGGTCGGGCCCACGGACCATGGCGGACCGGTCGTCGCAGGAAGTCCCCAACGTGATTCCGAGGAATCGTCCCGTCCGGCTGGGCGGCTGGAAAACCGACAGGACCTCCTGGCCCGGGTCGCCCCTCCACAGCCAGCGGATGAAACTGCGGTTCGCCAGGTCCAGGGCGAGCACCTCCGGGTGTCCATCCGCATGCTGGGCCGCGTAGACGAGGCTCCGTCCGTCCGGAGAGAACTCGAGCGCCCCGAACTCGGTCCCCTCCTTGCTGAACACGAGGCGCTTGGGGTCCTCGCCGAGGTTCGAGGAGAGCCAGATCGACTGGCGTCCCTCCCGCTCGGCCACGAAGGCCAGCGCGAGGCCGGAGGGGTGATAGGTCACGCTCAGATACGAGACCCCGTGCAACGGCGAGATGTCGACGATGCCCTTCTGGTCGAGATAGCGCTTGTCGAGCTCGGTCCCGTCGCCGGAGACGAACGCCACGGCCGTCCCCATGGGATGACCCCACGCCGACGGGCCCGGCTGAACGTCGAGGGGAGCCTGGAGCGTCTGGCCGCCGATCGCCTCCATGTGTAGTCCCCCGAGGAGGACACGGTCCCCGAGCGGGCCCCAGGCGAAGGGCCCGGGGTCGCTCACCTCGAACAGGCAGGTGAGTGCATCGGTCGATGGATCGAGGGCCCACGCCCGTCCTTCGGCCACGAACGCCACCGTCTGGGTGGGCTCGGAGTGCCGATCGGCGCACCCGCTTGGGAGTGGTTGGCCCGACGCGAGGAGCGCTCGGACGGTTGGAGTCCCGGTCGGGGAGCCCGGACCTCCGGGCTGGGTCGGGCCGCCGGTGGTGCCGGTCGATGACGTGCAGGCCGCAAGCATGATCAACGAGGCGGCCAGACCGGTTCGGAGCCCTCCCGCTCTCACGCCGCTCCCATCGGCCAACTGTACTGCCGACCACCACGGCGTGAGCTCGGTTCCCGTCGAACGCGCGATTGTGGTTCGCTGAAGGATCGGATGAGCCAGGTCGAGATCCATTCCGGCCGGGTCGCGCTGCCCGGCGAGCTGACGGTCCCCCCAGATGCCGTCGGGATCTCCGTCTTCGCGCACGGGAGCGGCAGCAGCCGCCTGTCACCCCGGAACGTCGCCGTGGCCCGGGCGATGAACGAACGGGGGATCGCCACCCTGTTGTTCGATCTGCTGACCCCCGCCGAAGCGAACGACCGGGGGAACGTGTTCGACATCGATCTCCTGTCCGATCGGCTTGAGGCCGCCACCCGATGGGCCATGGCGGCGGAGGGATCGGCAGGACTGCCCGTCGGCCTGTTCGGCGCCAGCACCGGCGCCGCCGCCGCCCTGGTCGTCGCGGCGCGCCTGTAGGATCTCGAGTTGGTCACCTCCCCCACGCTCCTCATCGTCGGCAGCGAGGACCCGGTGGTCGTGGAGGTGAATCGCCAAGCGCTCGGGTCACTCCGTTGCGAGAAGCGGCTGGAGGTGATCCCCGGCGCGGGCCACCTGTTCGAGGAGCCGGGAGCCCTGGAACACGTGTCCGAGCTCGCCGCAGAGTGGTTCGCCAGGCATCTGAGGCGGGCCGGGGCCGGCGCGCATGAGGCCGGCTGACAGTTCAGCCCTTGACCACCCCGACCGGGCGGAGTCGCGCGGCCCTCTTCGCCAATCCCGCTCCCTCGCAGACGGCGACGACCTCGTCGATGTCCTTGTAAGCGAACGGCGCCTCCTCGGCCAACCCCTGCATCGATCCGGCCCGAACAGCGATGCCGGCGTCCTCGAGCTGCTTCCGAAGAGCGGCGCCCTGGATCCTCTTGATCGCCGCGTGCCGGCTCATGGTCCGGCCGGCCCCGTGGCAGGTCGAATGGAAGGCGCCGCCTCCTTCCACCCCCGCGCACACGTACGACGCGGTGCCCATCGAGCCCGGGATGAGGACCGGCTGGCCGGCCGGGCGGAGGTCCTTCGAGAGCCCGGGGTGACCGGGCGGAAGCGCCAGCGTTGCGCCCTTGCGTTGCACGCATAGCAGGCGCTCCTCGCCGTCGACAACGTGGCGCTCTAGCTTCGCGAGGTTGTGCGAGACGTCGTACAGGAGTCGAAGATCCCGCGTGCCGAGGGCCATGGCGAACGCGTCCCTGGCTGCCTCGGACAGCAGCTGCCGGTTGGCCCGCCCGAAGTTGGTGGCCGCCGCCATCCCGCCCAGGTACGCCCGTCCCTCCGGTGAGTCCACAGGAGCGCAAGCGAGCTGTCGGTCGGCGACCCGGATCCCGTACCGGTGCATGGCCTGGTCCATCGACTTCACATGGTCGGTGCAGACCTGATGGCCCAGTCCACGCGACCCGCAGTGGATCATCACGCAGACCTGACCGGGCCACAACCCGAACACGCCCGCGACCGTCTCGTCGAAGATCGAGTCCACCGCTTGGACCTCGAGGAAGTGGTTCCCCGACCCCAGGCTCCCCACCTGCCCGAGGCCGCGTGCCCGAGCGCCCGCGCTCACCTGATCCGGGTCGGCGTCGGGAAGGGCGCCGCCGTCCTCGCACCGGTCGAGATCTCGATCGGTGCCGAACCCGCGCTGCACCGCGAACCGAGCCCCCTCGAGCATCAGATGGGTTAGCTCATCCTGGGACTTCAGGTCCCAGACCCCGCCCTTGCCCGTGCCCTTGGGCACGGCGGCGTTCAGCGCGTCCATCAGCCGGTCGACCTTCGGTGCGACGTCATCACGGTCGAGGTCCGCGACCAGGAGGCGGACTCCGCACGAGATGTCGAAACCCACGCCTCCGGGCGACACCACACCGCCGCGCTCCAGGTCGGTCGCCGCCACCCCTCCGATGGGGAACCCGTACCCGAGGTGGATGTCGGGCATCGCGTACGAGGCCTGGACGATGCCGGGGAGCGTGGCAACGTTCGCGACCTGTTCCAAGGCTCGATCGCTCAGGAGGTCGGGCAGCATGCGCTCGGACGCGAACACCACGCCCGGGACGCGCATGTCCCCTGACGGCTCAAGCCGCCAGCAGAACGGTCCGTCCGCGATGAGCTCGAAGCGACCGTCGCCGGTCCGAGTGGCGGGCCCTGTGTCCATGCGACCTCCTTGCGAGGAGGACCGTGGATTCGACGCTAGCAGGTTCGGTGCCCGGACTCCTCGCTGCCGAGATCGATCGCCAGCCTTCCGTGCTCCTCGGAGACGTCGGTGCCCATAGCCAAGCAGGCTTCACGGAACCGGCGACGGATCCACGCGCCGTCCTCGCCACTGGCGACGTGCGTGTGGCCGTAGTCGAGCTTGAGGGGCAGGGCCTCGATCTTGGACGGACCGGCGTCGTCGAGGGTCACGAAGAACAGCAGCCCGAGGTCGTTGCGGAGCACCGGATCCACCAGGTAGTCGTCGACGAAGTCGCCGAGGTCGAACAGCACGCCATCCGCGACGCCGTGGACGACGTGGGCGGAGTGGCCGGCGATTACGGTGGCTCCCGCGTCGCGGATGGCTTTCGCGGCGGCCCGGACGTGGCCCACCGGCGCCGGTGCCATGTTCGGACCCCAGTGCGGCGTCACGAGGAGGGCATCGGCATCGCCCCTCGCCGTTTCCACTTCGTCCACGAGCCAGGCCGGTACCTCGCGACGGAGGTCGGCGAACGCCACGCCCGGGCGCCGGTCCGTCGCCGCGAAGTCCTCCGGGTGGTCGGTGATGCCCAGGACCGCCAGGCGGAACCCGTCCGCCTCCAAGAACACGGGGGAGCGGGCCCGGACGGCGTCGGGGCCCGCTCCAACCCAGGCGATGCCGGCTGGTCCCAGGTGTTCGAAGGTATCGAGGAGCCCCTCCTCCCCGAAATCCAGCGCGTGGTTGTTGGCGAGCGTCACGCAGTCAACGCCGAGGTTCGTGAGCACGTCGGTCGCGACCGGCGGCGCGCGGAAGAAGAACGGCTTCCCTGGGGCCGGCCACGGGTCGCCTCGCTCGGAGATGCAGCACTCGAGATTCAGGACGAACAGGTCGGCCGCCCGGGTCGCCTCAACGACATCATCGGCAAACAGCGCGCCGGGCCCAGAGCGCTCGAGCGTCTGGGCCACCCCCCGCCCGAGCATCGTGTCGCCGGCCAGCGCGAGCGTGACCGTCATGACCCGTTCCGCCGCTCGGCGAGGATCCGGGCAGCCCTGATCTGCTCGGCGATGCGCGTGATCACGAGCCGCGAGAAAGCCTGGATGTCGTCGAGGGACGACGGATCGCCCTTCGGCTCGATGGGCGGACCGAAGGCCAGGGCGACAGTGGGACGGAGCGGCCGGCGGAAGGTGAGCCCGGTCCGGGGCCACCGGGCCTGCGTTCCCCAGATGCCGACCGGGATCACCGGCGCACCGGCGGCGATCGCGATGCGAGCGACGCCGGTCCGCCCCCTGAGCATCGGGCCGCCCGGGTCCGGGTTCACCCTGCCCTCGGGGAAGATCCCGGCGATGGCACCCGAGCGAACCGTGGCCACCGCCTCGTCCAGGGCACCGGAATCGCCCATCCCCCGGCGGATCGGGATCTGCTTGAAGGTCCGGAGCCAGAAGCCGTGGAACCGTCGGTCGAAGAACTCGGCGGCCACGAGGTACCTGGTGGGGCCACCCCGCTCTCGTGCCACCAGGTACGCCAGCACCACGCCGTCGAGGGCGCTGGCGTGGTTCGCCGCCAGGATGGCCGGGCCGCCTCGAGGGATCCGCTTCACCCCGGCCCACCGGATGCGGAACGAGAGCCGGAGCGTCGGACCGACGAGGGCGAGCCCGGCCCGCCACCAACCGTTCAGCTCTGGCTCGGGGCCCGGCACGGCCGGATGCTACCGGCCGTGCCGGGGCCGCGCCCCTACTCGCTTCCCGTCCTGGCGACCTCTCCGTTCCCGGCTCGGGACAGCTCCAGGACCCGCCTGGCCGTCTCCAGGAAGATGACCTCCGGGATCTCGATCTCCCGGTCGCCGTCGCGGATCACGTACGCCCCATCGCCGGCTGCCCCTGCGGGTGTGGCCACGCGCTCGGTCCACGCGTACGCGGCCTCGCCGTGCTGCGACAGGTCCAGGCCGACCTCCTCGTCGTCCTCGCTGGCGCGGAGGCCGACCAACAGGTCGGTGACCTTCAGGATCAACCATGTCGCGGTGAACGAGAAGACCAGCGTCACGCCGACCGCCGCCGCCTGCCTGCCGAGCTGCCCGATGCCGCCGGCCGCGCCCGCCGGGTTGATGGCCAGGCTGGCGAACACCCCGGTCAGGAGCGCACCGAGGATCCCGCCGACCATGTGCACGCCCACCACGTCGAGCGAGTCGTCGTAGCCGAGCCGGGACTTCAGGCCCACCGCGAAGTAGCACACCGCCCCTGCGGCCAGGCCGATGGCGATGGCCGGCAGCGGGCCGACGTAGCCGGACGCGGGCGTGATGGCCACGAGCCCGGCCACCGCACCGGTGGCAGCGCCGATCGTGGTGGCCTTGCCGTGCTGGAGCCACTCGGGGATCAGCCATCCGAGCACCGCCGCCGCGGCCCCGAGCTGCGTGGCCACGAACGCGCTGCTGGCCAGACCGCCGGCCGAGAGGGCGCTCCCGGCGTTGAACCCGAACCATCCGAACCACAGGATGCCGGCGCCCAGGATCACCATCGGCACGTTGTGGGGGACGAAGGCCCTCGATCCGTGGCCCCGCCGTTTCCCCAGGTAGAGGATCGCGGCCAGTGCGGCGACGCCCGCGTTGATGTGGACCACCGTCCCGCCGGCGAAGTCGATGGCCCCCAGCCCGTTCGCCCCGAGGAATCCACCACCCCACACCCAGTGCGCGAGCGGCGCGTACACCAGCACCGACCACAGCCCCAGGAACAGCAGGTACCCGCTGAACTTCATGCGCTCGGCGAAGGCTCCCGTGATGAGGGCCGGCGTGATGATGGCGAACATCAGCTGGAAGGCCATGAACGCGCTGGCCGGCACGGTGGGGGCGAGCGCGCTCGGAGCGGCGCCCACGCCCTTCAGTCCCAGGAAGTTCAGTCCGCCGACGACCAGCCCGCGGTCCGGCCCGAAGGCCAGCGTGTAGCCCACCAGGACCCAGAGCACGGAGACCAGGGCCAGGGCCACGAACGACTGCATCACGATGCCCAGCACGTTCTTGGCCCGGACCAGGCCGCCGTAGAACAGCGCGAGTCCCGGAGTCATGAACATCACCAGCGCCGCCGCGGCCAACAGCCACGCGGTATCGCCAGGAACAACCTTCGGCACGGCATACCTCCCTCGACCGGTTCTCCGGGTTATAGGCGATGGCTGTTTCGCCGCAATATCCGACGTGTTTCGAGTGCGTTAACGATGCCCGGCCAGGCGTCGGCCCGCCCCTTCGGCCCGCTCCTATACTTCGGCCGGTGGACCCCCAGGAGCTCCAGCAGATCGCCGCGCGCCGGTACGACGAGTTCGTCGAGGACCTTCGGGCCATGGTGAACGTGGATTGCGGCTCGTTCTCCCCGGAGGGTGTGAATCAGATCGCCGACCGGTGCCAGGCGCGCTTCGAGGCGGGCGGGTGGAAGGCGGATCGGATCCCGCACGTGCCGGCCGGGGGCGAGCCGCAGCTCGGCGACCTCGTGATCGGGCGGCTCGAGGGGCGAGGCGGTCCCCGTGTCCTGATGATCGGCCACACCGACACCGTCTTCGAGCCCGGAACGGCGGCCGAGCGCCCCTTCAGGATCGAAGGGGACCGTGCGACCGGCCCCGGCGTCTCCGACATGAAGGGCGGCCTGCTCACCGGGCTCTTCGCGGTTGAGGTGCTCCGGGAAGCGGGGTTCGATGAGTTCGGCTCCCTCACTTACATCTGCAACCCCGACGAGGAGATCGGCTCGCCCTTCTCCCGCCCGCACATCCAGCAGGCGGCCACCGACGCGGACGCCGCGTTCGTCCTGGAGGGTGCGCGGGAGAACGGGGACATCGTGTCCGCCCGCAAGGGGGTGTCGGACTTCCGGATCGAGATCCTCGGCCGAGCCGCCCACGCCGGCGTGGAGCCGGAGCGGGGACGAAGCGCGATCCTGGAGGCCGCCCACAAGGTCATCGCGTTGCACGAGCTGAACGGCCGGTGGCCCGGGGTCACCGTCAACTCCGGCCTGATCGAGGGCGGGACCAGGCCGAACGTCGTCGCCGAACGGTGCGTCCTGCACGTGGACGTCCGCTCCCCGCACGAGGAAACCCTGGCGGCCGCCGAGGCCGAGGTGAGACGGATCGCGGACGCCATCACCGTTCCGGACGTCTTGGTGGACGTGGACGATGGCGGCTGGCACCGGCCGATGGAGAAGAGCGAGGCCGGAGCTCGGCTCGTCGCGCTGGCGATCGAGGTCGCGAAGGACCTCGGGTTCGAGCTCCGTGACGCGGCGACCGGCGGCGCCTCCGACGCCAACACGACATCGGCGGCGGGCGTCCCGACGCTCGACGGCTTGGGGCCGGTGGGCGGTGACGACCACGGACCTCGAGAGTGGATCGACCTGACGAGCGTGGTTCCTCGTATCTCGCTGCTCGCCGGGATAGTCTCCAGGCTCGGCACGCGTGCGTAGGAGGCTCCACCGATGGACATCTCCACCGTCCGGTTCGAGAAGCCGGAGGAGCTGAACTTCATCCTCGGGCAATCGCACTTCATCAAGACGGTTGAGGACCTGCACGAGGCGCTGGTGCAGTCATCGCCCTCGCTCAAGTTCGGCATCGCGTTCTGCGAGTCGAGCGGACCCAGGCTGGTGCGGTGGAGCGGGAACGACCAGGAGCTGATCGATCTCGCCGTCAAGAACGCGCACGCCATCGGGGCCGGCCACGCGTTCGTGGTGCTGCTGAAGGATGGGTTCCCCATCAACGTGCTGAACGCCATCAAGGCGCTCCCGGAGGTGTGCACGGTCTACTGCGCGACGGCCAACCCGGTGGAGGTCGTGGTGGGACAGACCGAGCAGGGGCGCGGGATCCTCGGCGTGATCGACGGCGGCTCGCCGCTCGGCGTGGAGGACGAGAACGATATCGGCGAGCGGAAGGCCATGCTCCGCAGGTTCGGGTACAAGCTGTGAGCGGGGCATGAGCAGGCCCCAGCGCCGATCCATCCTGGCCAGGTTGGAGGAGGCCCAGGAGGAGGAGCGCCGCCGGATCGCCGCCGATCTGCACGACGACTCGATCCAGGTGATCACGGCGGCCGACCTCCGCCTCGCGGCGCTCGACCGGATGCTGGAGGATCCGGCGCTGAAGCGCGAGGTGGCCGAGATCCACCAGACCCTCCAGCTCGCGGTGGACCGGCTCCGCAAGCTCCTGTTCGAGCTCCTCCCGCCGGCCTTCGACCGCGAGGGACTCTCCACTGCGCTCGAGACCTACGTCGCCCACCGTGAGCCGGCCATCGAGTTCAGCGTCAAGGACGAGCTGGAGGGCGAACCGCCGGAGGAGATCCGTCGCACGCTGTTTCGGATGGGCCAGGAGGCCATCAACAACGCGCTGAAGCACGCCGGCGCCACGCGCCTCGACGTGGTCCTGTCGCCCCAGGACGGGGGGACCAGTCTCCTCGTGGCCGACGACGGTCGCGGTTTCGACGTCGAGGGGTTGGGACGGCCGGCTCCCGGCCACATCGGCCTTCCCACGATGTTGGAGCGAGCGTCACTGGGCGGCGGGTGGTGCCACATCGACAGCACGCCCGGCGGCGGCACCACGGTGCAGGTCTGGCTCCCGGCGAGCCCCGTCGCATCGGGGGAGCAACCCAGGTAACGACGTCCCGGGATCAGGCCGGGGCGACGGCCGGCTTCGCCGTGCCGACGGCCAGACCGGTGTCCGGGTCGAAGAAGTGGAACCGGCGCGGGTCGAGGGACAATCGCACGCGCGCCCCCGGGCGCGCCTGCGAGCGGGCGTCGACCCGCGCACAGAACACGGCCCGGTTCTCCTCGAGCAGGAAGGCTGCCTCCTCGACGGGCTCGTCGGCCGCCTCCATCACCTCTTCCACCCCCACGGGTGGCGCGTCGACGGTGAACAACACGTTCACCTCGGAGCCCAGCTCCTCGGTCACGTCGGCGGTGACCTCGATGGTCGGCAGGTCCGGGTTGGACCACACGGCCGCGTCCTCGAGGTCGGAGGGGCGGATGCCGAGGATCAGGGTCCGGCCGCCCAGGTCGCCGAGGTCGCTCCCATCGGGCATCGGGATCTCGAACCCGGCGAACACCACCCTGCCGTCCGACACCTTCGCCTCGATCAGGTTCATGGGTGGCGAGCCGATGAACGCCGCGACGAACAGGTTCGAGGGGTTGCCGTACAGGTTCTGCGGGGTGTCCACCTGCTGGAGTATCCCGTCGCGCATGACCGCCACCCGTTCACCCAGCGTCATGGCCTCGACCTGGTCGTGGGTCACGTACACCGTGGTCGTCTCCAGGGTGTCGTGCAGCTTCGCCAGCTGCGCCCGCATCTGCACCCGGAGCTTGGCGTCGAGGTTCGACAGCGGTTCGTCCATGAGGAAGGCCTTCGGCTCGCGGACCATGGCCCGGCCCATGGCCACGCGCTGCCGCTGACCTCCCGAGAGCGCCACGGGCTTTCGCGCGAGGAGCGGCTCGAGCCCGAGGATCTTGGCCGCCTCGGTGACCCGCCGCTTGATCTCGGCCTTCGGGGTCTTTCGGAGCTTGAGCCCGAAGCCCAGGTTCTGCTCCACCGACATGTGCGGGTACAGGGCGTAGTTCTGGAAGACCATCGCGACGTCACGCTGTTTCGGTGGCAGGTCCGTCACCTGCTTGCCGTCGATGTAGACCTCGCCCGCGGTGACCTCTTCCAGGCCGGCAAGGATGCGGAGGATCGTCGACTTCCCGCAGCCGGACGGACCCACCAGGACCATGAACTCCCCGTCGCCGATCTCGAGCGAGAGGTCGTCAACGGCGACGACGTCGGATGCGAAGACCTTCGAGACCCCTTCCAGGACGATCCCGGCCATGCTCAATCCTCCCTCATGGCAACGCTCAGCGTTCGCGCCAGGCGCTCATGGGTCAAGCCGGCCCGGAGCCGGGCCTTGGGCGCCTCCGAGGCGCCCATCCGGTCGAGGCCCAGGAGGGCGGCCCCGGCCACCGGTGGGGCAGAGAGCACGGTGACCCGAACGTCCTGGGCGATCCGGCGCAACCCCTCCTCGATGCGATCGAAGAACGGTGCGAAGTCGTTGTGGAAGATCCCACCCCCGAGGACCACCGGGACGTCGAGCGCAGTCATCCGGAGCCTGCGGATGGCGGTGCCGGCCATGGCCACGATCTCGTCCGCCTGCCGGTCCAGGATGCTGCGGGCCACCGCGTCGTCGGCGGCCGCGCGGAACACGACAGGCGGGAGCTCGGCCAATCGGTCCACGTCCATGCGACCGAGGTGGATGGCCTCCATGACTTGGCGTGGCCGTTTGAGGTCGAAGTGCGAGGGAACGAGCTGGACGAGCTCCGTCTCATCTCCTCGGCCGTCCTCGGCGCGTGCCGCGTACCACAGCGCCAAGCGACCGATGTCGCTCCCGCCGCCCCAGTCGCCCGAGATGTCACCGATCGCGGGGAACCGGAACGTCCGGCCGTCCGGGGCCACGGCCGAGCAGTTCGTCCCGTAGCCGCAGACCACGCCCACGCCCCACGTCCGGTCGGTCCCCGCGCGGAGGATGGCGAACGTGTCGTTGCGGAGGACGTCGTCTTCGGTCCAACCGTGCTTGGCGACCCACCGGAGGATCCGCCGGTCGTCGGCGGGCAGGTCCGCCCCGGACAGGCAGTACGTGCCCAGCCGGGCGACCGGCCGGCGGTCGGGATCGGTCCCGGCCTCCCGGCACACCGCCTCCACGGTGACGGCCACGCCGTCCAGGTACGAGTAGCTGTGGGGCCCGTCGTGGCCGGTGTTCCGGATCCGGACCGCGCCGACCAGGGTCCCGTCCTCGGCTACCAGTGCCGCGTCGACCTTCGAGCCTCCGCCGTCGACGGCGAGCACGGCCGGCGGGTTCACGGGAGGGACTCCAGCTCGTCCACGGCGGCGAACTGGGCGCCCTCCTCTGCCAGCTGCTTCAGGATCCGGGGAAGGGCGTCGCCGGTGGAACCGGGCCATGTGTGCATCAGGACCACCGCGCCGTCGCCATGCCCGGCGATGCCCTCGAGCGTGATCCGTTCGACGTCCTCGGAGTCTCGCTCGGCGTCCCAGTCGAGCGCCTCGACCTGCCAGTGGACGTTCCGGTAGCCGATACCCTCGAGGGCCCGCAGCACACGAGGATCGTCGCTCCCGTCCCCGAACGGACATCGGAACCAGGGGCGAGGGTCGACCCCGGTGAGATCGCGGATCGTCTGCTCGCTCTCCCGGACGTCGGTGCGGATGCCGTCGTCGGTGAGCAGCGTCATGCGAGCGTGATACTTCGAGTGGTTCCCGATGAGGTGGCCGTCGGCGGCGATGCGCTCGGCGATGGCGGGGTCCGACTGCGCCCATCGGCCCTGGATGAAGAACGTGGCCCTGGCGCCCACCTCGCCGAGGGCATCGAGGATGCGCTCGGCGTTGCCGGGTGGGCAGTGAGGATGATCGGGATGCTCGGCGTCGAAGGTGAGCGCGAGGCGGACGCCGTCACTCACGGGTCGTCACCTTCGACGCCCGCGTGTACACGCCGGGCGCGCGGCCGCTGGCGGCTGCGAGCTTCCACGCGAGGAGCTGCACCGGGACGATGGCGACGGTGGACATCAGCGCTCTGTCCTGATAGCCGGTGGCCACGGCATGCGCCCCCTTCGGCGATTCCCCGTCGGGGGTGATGACCAGCACGGCGGCTCCCGCTTCCACCAGGTCGGCGGCCAGGCCGAGATCCAGACGCCGGGTCTCCGGCTCGGTAGCCAGGACCACGGCGGCCATCTGGGGGCCGGCCAGCTCCATGGGGCCGTGGCGGAACGCGCCGGACTCGAAGGACTCGGCCATGACCCCGCACTCCTTCAACGTGAGGGCGCCCATCTCGGCCGCCGCCCGTGCCGGCCCGCGGCCGAGCACCACGGTCACGCCCTTCCCTCCGAGGAACTCCGCCAGCTCGGCGGCACTCGCCTCCGGGTCGTCCAGCAGTCGCTCGACGGCCTGGGCCGCGCCTTCGGCCGCCGTGCGGGTGCGGTCGATGGCGGTGTCCACGCCATCGCCCGCCACCAGCCGGGCGATGCCCGAGAGCTGCGCCATGGCCGCGGCGAACGTCATCGTGGAGGGCCCGGTCTCCTTTCCCACCCTGGTGTCGAGCCTGATGTCCGCCCGCTTGGCCAGATCGTTCTCCAAGCCGTTCGTGATGGATACCACGGTCGGCCGTCCTCGCTGCTTCGACAGCTCGCCTACAAGCTTGACGATCTCGGCGCTCTCGCCCGATTGGCTCAAGATGATGAGCAGGGTCTCCGGCCCCAGGATCGGCCGCCGGAAGTGCAGGAGCTCCGCAGTGTCGACCAGGAGCGAGGGGACACCCCGCCCGGCCAGGTCGTTCACCGCCGGATAGCACGCGTCGTAGGAGCTCCCCATCCCTGTGAACACCACCGTGCGCGCCGTGATGCCGGCCTCCCTGATCCCTTCGAGTGCCGAGCGCTGCTCGAGCAGGGCCGTGGCCGCGCGCCGAAGCGCCTCCGACTGGCTGGCGATCTCCCCCAGGAATGGGTCAGGAAAGTTTCCTAACGATTTCACCTGACGGAGTGTACGATGCGGCGCCATGGGTGTGAAGGTCGCCGTGGTGGGTGGCGGAAGCACCTACACGCCTGAGCTGGTCGAGGGGTTCGTCACCCGCGCGAACCGTGTCCCCCTCGAGGACCTCGTCCTCCT
>VAYX01000092.1 GCA_005885325.1 Actinomycetota bacterium | reverse complement strand
GGGGTCGAAGCCGGCTCCATCGTCCACGACCTCAAATACGAGCTCGCCGTTCGTCTGAGCCAAGCGGACCTCCGCTCTGCTCGCCCGCGAGTACTTCGCGACGTTGTTGAGGGCCTCGAGGGCGCAGAAGTAGACGGCTGCCTCGACATCCTGAGTGTACCGACCCAAGGTCTCGCTACGGACTTCGGTAGGAACAGCGGCCTTTCGTGCCTGCCCCTCGAGAGCGACGACCAGACCCTTGTCCGCAAGCAGCGGGGGATAGATGCCGCGGGCGAGGTCGCGGAGGTCCTCGAGGGCCTGGTTGGTTTCAGACTGCAGCTCCGCCAAGACCGCTCGAACTCGCTCATCGTCGCGCCCAACGAACGACGCAGCCAACCGTTGCTTCACGGCGAGCGAGACGAGCTGCTGCTGCGCGCCGTCATGGATGTTGCGTTCGATCTTGCGACGCTCCTCGTCCTGCGCGGCGACGAGCCGCTGGCGCGAGGCGCGAAGCTCCTCGATCAGCCGCACGTTCCGGAGCACGAGCCCGGCTTGGGAGGCAAGGTCCTCGACGAGCTTGCGCTTGGCGGGGTTCATCGGGTCGTTCGCGGGCATCCGAACCGACAGCTCCCCGAGCGTCTCACCCTGATGAACCACCTCGACGCGATCCTCCGGAGGCGCGCTTGCCTCGGTCGGCCAGACCGCGGCTGATCGCAGCTCACCTCCCACCCAAAGCCACACGGCCGCCGCCTCTGCACCGGTGCCGGCGGCGAGCACTTGCGCCATCCGCTGCAGCACGTCGTCCGCCGCGTAGGCTTCGCCGACGCGCCCGGAGAACTCCGAGAGAACCTCATACGGCGTGGCACGCCCGCCGTAGACGAGCCGGTCGGCCACACGCCGGGCTCGTTCGCGCGCCGGCTGGAACAAGACGGCGAGCGCCGCAGCCGCGACGAACGACAGTCTCGTTGAGCTCTTCGAACCCACGATCGCGCCGATGCCTCCGACGATTGCCGCATATACCACCGTGATGAACGCCGCGAGCAAACCGAAGACCACGGTCTTGCGGATGAGGATGTCGAGGTCGTAGAGCCGGTACTTCAGGATCGCGATCGCCACCGACGCCGGGATGCCAACGAGGAGGACGAGCACCAGCCCGCCGAACAGGTAGGGGCCCAGGCTGTTCGACACGGGAGAATCGTTGCCGAACAGGAGCATGACCCCGAGTGAAACGAGGAGCAAGACACCGGCAACGAGGGCCGCGGAGGCGAGCCAACGCATCTGCGCGCGCTCCTCTCCAGCGGATCGGTGGAACCGGATGACCAGGGAAATCACGCCGAGCACGCCCGCTGCGACGCCGGCGAACCCCCCGATATCGACGAGGATCGGAAACAGCCAATGCAGCCCAGCGATCCCAAACGGGTTGTCGACGCGGATCCGGAGCGGGGGCGGGTTCCCGTAGACCTCGCCTGGGCGTAAGGCTGCCCACACGAGCGTCGCGGCTACTCCCCCAACCCAAAGCCGCAAGGCCCACCGCCATCGAGGCGTCAGCGGCCGACCGGTGGGAAACAACAGAAGGATCGCCGGGATCGGTAGGACGAGTCCGAAGTAGGAGATGTTGCTCAGCCAGC
>VAYX01000091.1:11582-21273 GCA_005885325.1 Actinomycetota bacterium | reverse complement strand
CGGTTGAGGGCCCTCTCGGCCTCCGCGGACAACCCCAATCTGCGGACCTGTACACGGTGCGGCGAGCGGGTTGAGATGCGACGCGACTCCGGCGGATGGTCGGTCTGCCCGGCGTGTGGCCGCTACGCCTGAGGTGGTCCGTACCGGTCGACGTGGAGCCTGACCGTCGTCCCCGTTGAGTTCGGCACGATCTGGAGAAGGTCGACGAGCTGCCGGGCCAGCCACAGGCCTCGGCCGGCCTCCATAGCGTCCGCGGGAGGCAGGTATCCGGCCAGCGGATCGGCGATCCCCGGACCGTCGTCCTGGATCTGGCACAGGAACCGTCCGTCATGCGGCCATCCCCACAGCCCCACGGCCCCTCGGCCGTACCGAAGCGCATTCGTGAGGACCTCGTTGGCCGCCATGGCCATGTCCATCTCGCGTTCGGAGGTCAGGCCCGCCCTCATGGCCTCTTCCCGCAGTCAGAGCATTTCGGCCGTCACGAAGGCAGGGCTTGGTTCGGCCCCGAGAGGACGAGATGCCCATTGGCCCGATGGCTCAACCCGAAAAAGAGGCCCGTTTGGTCACTCGAGCCGCAGGGTAGGCAAGCGGGTAATGAAGGATCTGAGGGTTCGATGAGGTGGGAGGACTGGGATCGTGCCGGCACTCCCGTGCCCGGCCCCGCTCCGGACCCCGACCCGGCGCCGGTGCCCGACCCGTTGCCGCCGAGCCCGCCGGGCCCACCTCCGCCCAATCCGCCGGCGCCGGCCCCTGGTCCTCCGGCCCCGCCGACGCCGAACCCACCCCCCGAACGACCGCCGGACGAGCCTCCCATCCCTCGGGCGGGGGACATCGTCGCGGTCGTCCACATCGTGCGGATCCGGGACGACGAAGCGGCGGCTGCGAGCGAACGGCGCCTCCGGTTCGTCTCGGCAGAGGAGGCGCAGGTCGCCCTCGTCGGCGCATTGGCCGCTGGGCTATGGGCCGACGTGCAAGCCGTCCACACGCGACCCCTCCGCCACGAGGTGGCGGCAGTAGCCGGCTGAACCCTCCCGAGGTCCGGGCGACGAAACCGCGATTCTTGCCGGGTCGCTCCCGCGATCGAGAGAGATGATGGTTTGGTGGACGCCATCACAGCGTCGGCTCGAGTCGCAGCGCTTTCCAACGCGCAGATCGCTGAGCTGTTGACCGGTGCCGCGGAGTCGGCCGACGGCCACCGAAAGCGGGCTCTCCAGCGAGCCGCACGGGCCGCGTTCCAGTGGCCGGAAGAGGCCGCGGCCGTCGTCGCGGAGGGCCGGTCCCTCACCCAGCTCCCACAGGTCGGCCCGTGGATCGCGACCGCGATCGAGTCCCTCCTGGCCGACCCTCCCGAGCACGTCGAGCCACCGGAGATCCGCCGGGGGTTCCTCGCGCTCGCCGAGGCCAGGGCGACCCTGGCGGCCAACCCGGACGCGTTGGCATCGCTGCGGAGTGACCTCCAGATGCACACGACGTACAGCGACGGCCGGGCCACCCTCCGGGAGATGGTGCGGGCCGCCGCGACCCGCGGATACGCCCACGTCGCCATCACCGACCATTCCAAGGGCCTTCCGATCGCCAACGGGATGGACGAAGCCAGGCTGGCCGAACAAGCTCGGGACATCGCCGCGGTGAACGAGGAGCTGGCCTCGTCGGGCCAGCGCATCCGGGTGCTGCACGCGATCGAGATGAACCTGTCACCGAGCGGCGACGGCGACATGGATCCTGCGGCCCTGGCGTCGCTCGATCTCGTCCTCGGCGCCTTCCACTCCAAGCTTCGCGTCACCGAGGATCAGACGGAGCGCTACCTGGCGGCGCTGCGGAACCCCGACGTCCAGGTGCTGGCCCATCCCCGGGGGCGCCGGTACAACGTCCGGCTGGGGCTGCGCGCTGATTGGCCTCGCGTGATGCGCGCGGCCGCGGAGTCCGGCAAGGCCCTGGAGATCGACGCCCATCCGGACCGCCAGGACCTCGACGTCGAGCTGCTCCGGGTGGCGAACCAGGCCGGGGCCTTCGTGTCGATCGGCACCGACGCGCACTCGGTGGGGGAGCTCGGGTCGATCGAGCTCGGATTGGCCGCTGCCCTGCGGGCCGAGGTCCCGCGTGCCCGGATCCTGAACTTCATGGCTGCGGAGGAGCTGGCGGCCTGGGTCTCGGACGTGCGGGCGAACGGCTGAAGGGCTAGCTCGCCTTTCGGATGGCGTCGATGAGCTCCCACTTGCCCATCTTCGACCGGCCGGGGATCCCCTTCTTCCTGGCCACCTCGTACAGCTCCTGCCGGGTCCGGTCCTCGTAGTCGTGTCCCGGCTTGCCCCCGCGCATCCGCGCTCGCGCCGCTTGGCGGCCCAGGTCTCGCCTCGTCTCGAGTGGAAGGTTCGCGATCGTGCGCTTGGCGGAGGCGGCTCGGCGGGCCTTCTTGATGTTCCGCTTGGCCGCTTGCACCTGCTTCCTCGAAGCCATGGCTCACACCTCCTGATGCGTGATCGGGTGAGATCCGCTCTCTATGGCCTACCCCGCCGAGCCGTGTTGCATGCGGCGGAAGGCCGGCCTCAGGCCGTCGCTGGGATGCCCTCGAGCTGGCGGTCAGGCCCCCACTCCGACACGAGTGCGTCGAGGTCGCGGAGGATCGGGATCCCGTACCGCTTCTGGACCGATCCGGTGTCGACCGGCTTCGAGGTCTTTGGCCGAACGAACAGGGCCAGCGGCTTGCAGAACTGGCCCCTCCAGCCATCGGTCCCGAGCAGGACTCGCCCCCATGCCTCGGCCACGCCGAGGACGAGGCCACCGAACCCGGAATCCCGCGGGTCCACCTCCCACGGGGAGAGACGCTGCTGCTCCCGAGCGGCTTCGATGGGCAGCTCGTTCAGCCCGTAGAACCCGCAGTCGCAGGACAGGACGGGGGCTCCCGTCTGGTGCTCCGCCCGCAGGCGAGAGTAGAACCACATCCGGCCGTGCTTCAGGATGAAGCACTCCGCCAGGTTCGAGCTCGGGTCCCACCGGTTGCGTCCGAAGAACGGAGACTCGAGCCATCCGGCCCGACCCACCCGCCACCAGCGGTACCCGCGGAAGCCGCCGACCACGAGGTCGCGGCCGAAGTCCTTCCTCAACGCCCCGTGGGCTCGGGGACTGGTTCCGTCGTCGCGGGAGCCGTCTCGGGCGCCTCGACCGGTGCCTCCACGATCCGGGGATCCGGCACGGCTTCCACCTCTCGGACGATCTTTCCGATCCTCATGGCGAACCTCCTCTTAAGGTGAACGTATCGACCGCTTGGGTCCCGGGGTTGATACCCACCGCCCCATTCACGAATCCTCTGGCCTATCGGCGCAGGGCCTTCGCCACGGCCTGGAGATCTCGGACGAACGCCTCGAGCTCGGCATGGCGGATGGCGCTGTCTCGCGCGCGCAGGATCGACGAGGGATGGACCGTCGCCATGACGAACGGAGCGAGCGGGAAGTCCACGAACTCGCCTCGGTGCTGCGTGACCTTGAAGTCACGGCCCAGGAGCGACTGCGCGGCGGTCGCGCCCAGCAGCACCAGGACCTCGGGCTTCACCAGGTTGATCTCCGCGTCGAGCCACGGCCGGCACGCGCGGATATGGCTCAGGTTCGGCTTCCGGTGGATCCGGCGCTTGCCTCGGGCCTCCCAGTTGAAGTGCTTGACCACATTGGTGAGGTACACGTCATCCCGGGGGATCCCGGCCTCCGCCAGCGCCCGGTCGAGCAGCGCACCGGCTGGTCCGACGAACGGACGCCCGGCCAGGTCCTCGCGGTCACCCGGCTGTTCACCGATCAACATGACCGATGCGTCCGGGCCGCCTTCACCGAAGACGGTCTGTGTTCCCCTGCGCCACAGTTCGCAGGCCCTGCAATCTGCGGCAGCTTCCCGCAGCCGCGAGAGGGACGGGCGGTGCGGGATCGATGCGCCCGCGGTGACGTCAGCACCCACGGCCGCCATGTACCCGGTGACGCCGGGGGGCAATCAGGCAGGCAGGTTTGGGTAAGAGCGGCCCCGGGAATCCCTGGACCTCAGGAAGGGGAATCGGAGGGAGGCCACAGGAGGGGCGGACGGCAAGGCGTTCGAGTCCGGGACCTGGCACCGTTTGCAGGGCCGCGAGGGGTAGAGCTCGCGGTCCGTTTCGCCCTGCCGGGCGTCAGTTCATCGGTGGTGACTCGTGATTCCGAGACAGGGCTCCTCCGTATTGGAGCGGCGGTACCCGGCCTCGCCCGACGCCGTGGCCCGGGCTCGCAGGGAGATCGAACGGCTCCTTCCTCGCCTCCGACCGGCATGTCTGGAGACCTTGCGACTGCTGGTCAGCGAGGTCGTGACCAATGCCGTCAGGCACGGTCCCAGGGGATCCGACGCGACGGCCATCATGCGGGTCGAGGTCGTGGCCGATCGCGTCCGAGTCGAGATCGAGGACATGGGAAGTGGCTTCGCTTCTCCGGGCCCTCCGAAGGCCGACGGGAGCGGCGGGTGGGGCCTGTACTTGGTCGACGAGCTCGCCGACCGGTGGGGGATCCGGGACGGACCTCCCACCCGCGTATGGTTCGAGGTCGACGACTGCCTGATCCCCGAGCGGGCCCGCCCGCCCGGGGCGTGGCCGGAGATCAATGACACGTTCGTGGTCGAAGGTGTGCGGGCCGCCGTCGCGGCAACCGATGTCGATGGAATCGTCACGCGGTGGAACCCCCAGGCCGAGGCCCTGTTCGGCTGGAGCCCGGACGAGGCGGTCGGCCGCGATCTCGCCGCCCTCCTTTTCTCAGCCGAAGGTGATGACGCATCGGCGCCCTTCGCCGAACGCCTTCGTACCGGCCAGTCATGGGAGGGCGATTGGGAGGCCCGGCGGAGCGACGGGACGACGGTGCTGGTCCATGTTGCAGCGTCACCGCTCCACGACGAGGGCGGCGCGCCACTCGGCGTGGTGGCGGCATGGTTCGACATCCGCGACCGCAAGCGTGTGGAGCGAGAGTTGGAGAAGCGCGTCGCTGAGCTCCGGGAGTCCGAGCGCAACCTCCGCCTGATCACCGAGAACTCGCCCATCGCCATCCTGGCCTACGACCTCGACGAGAACCTGCTCTACGTGAACCAGGCCGTCGAGGAGCTCACCGGCTTCTCGCCGGACGAGATCAGGGAACGCACGTACCTCGATTGGGTCCATCCGGAGGACCGCAAGCACGTCGAGGAGCGATGGCGATGGTTGCTGGCCGGCGGCCACATCAGGGACGAGGAGGTCCGCCTGGTCACCAAAGGAGGTGCCGTGAAGTGGTCGCTCTCCTCGTGGGGCCCGCTCCTGGACGAGGAGGGACGGCGCATCGGCATCCAGGGCCGGGAACGCGATGTGACCCAGCGGAAGCGAACCGAGCTCGCCCTGCAGGAAAGCGAGCAGCGCCTCCGGATCGCCCTGTCGGCGGGCGGCATGGGGACCTGGGACTGGGACATCCTGAAGGGCCGGGTGGGCTGGTCGAACGACCTGGAGAAGATCCACGGCCTGGAACCTGGCACCTTCGGGGGAACGTTCGAGGACTCCATCCGCGACGTCCATCCCGAGGACCGCGAACGCGTGCTGGAGTCCATCCAGAAGGCGGTGACCGAAGGGGCGGACTACATCCTGGACTATCGGATCGTCCGTCCAGATGGCGTCGTGCGGTGGGTGAGCGCCCGGGGACAGGCTTTCCACGATGAGACGGGCCGGGCCGTGCGGATGGCCGGCGTCTGTTCCGACGTGACGGAGCGCAAGGAGACCGAACGGCGGCTCGCCGTCCAGTACGCCGTGTCTCGCGTCCTTGCCGAGGCGTCGAGCGTGGAGGAAGCCACGCCGCGGCTCATCGAGGCCGTCGCCGAAGCGCTCGCGTGGGAGCTGGGCAACCTGTGGCAGGTCGACGAGGGGGCTGAGGTGCTGCGGCACGCCGGAGGGTGGTGCTCGACGGCCAGCCATGCAAAAGGCTTCCTGGCGAAATGCCGGGAGTTCCTGTTTCCGCCGGGGATCGGTCTCCCCGGACGCGTATGGCAGTCGGGTGCTCCTTCATGGATCCCCGACGTGGCCCTCGACGACAACTTCCCTCGGGGGCCGTTCGCCGCTCAGGCCGGCCTCCACGCGGCGTTCGCGTTCCCCATCACGCGTGGAGACCAGGTCCTCGGGGTGGTCGAGTTCTTCAGCCCGCGGATCCGGGAACCTGATCAGGCCCTGTTGGAGACGGTCGCCGCCATCGGCCGCCAGATCGGCCAGTTCCTGGAGCGCGAGCTTGCGGAAGGGGCCGTGACCGAGAGCGAGGCGAGGAAGACGGCCATCCTCGAGTCGGCCCTGGAGGCCATCATCACGATGCGGGAGGACGGAACGATCGTGGAGATGAACCCGGCCGCCGTCCAGATGTTCGGGATCGACCGTGAGCAGGCCGTCGGCCGGGAGCTCGCGGAGCTGATCATCCCAGAGCACCTGCGGGCCCGACATCGGGAGGCCCTGAAGCGGTTTCGCCGGACGGGCGAGGGGCGCGTGCTGGGCAAGCGGATGGAGCTTTCCGGTCTCCGGGCCGATGGTTCGGAGTTCCCCATCGAGCTCACGGTCACCCGCGTCGACCTCCCCGGCCCCGGGCTGTTCACCGGCTACATCAGGGACATCACGGATCGACGGCGAACCGAGGAGCTCCGCTCTCGGCTGCTGGAGAGCGAGCGGAGGGCCAGGGCCGAGGCCGAGGCCGCCAGGGAGCGCGCGGCCTACCTGGCCGAGGCCAGCGTGATCCTCGCCTCGTCCCTCGACGTGCGACGGACCCTGACGCAGATCGCCCGGCTCACGGTCCCACGCCTGGCCGACTGGTGCAGCGTGGAGATGGTCGAGACCGACGGCAGCATCGAATCCGTGGCGGTGGCCCACGTGGATCCGAAGAAAGTGGCGATGGCCCGGGAGTACCGGCGGCGGTATCCACCCGACCAGTCGGCAGACTCCGGCATCGGGTCGGTCATCCGGACCGGTCGCTCCGAGCTCTTGGAGGACATCCCCGACCAGACGCTCCAAGAGCGGATCGAGGATCCGGAGCGGCTCGAGTTCGCCCGAACCCTCGACGTGCGCTCGGCGATGATCGTCCCGCTCGTCGCCGATGGCCGTTCGCTCGGTGCGATGTCGTTCGCCTCGTCGGAATCGAGGAGGCGCTTCGGGCAGGCCGACCTGGAGCTGGCCGAGGATCTGGCCCACCGGGCGACGGTCGCCGTCGTCAACGCGCGACTGTACGAGGAACGCAGCCATGTCGCCCGAACGTTGCAGCGCAGCCTCCTGCCCCAGCGGCTTCCCGACATCCCCGGCGTGGAGATCGCCGCGTTCTACCAGCCGGCCGGCCTGACCAGGACCGATGTGGGGGGCGACTTCTACGACGCCTTCGAGGTTGGCGAGGGAGCCTGGGGCATCGTGATCGGGGACGTCTGCGGCAAGGGGGTCGAGGCGGCGGCCATGACCGGGATCGCCCGGCACGCGATCCGGGCCGCGGCCGTGCACCAGATCAACCCGAGCGCCGTGTTGGCAGACCTGAACGAGGTGCTGCGGCGCGAGGAGGCCGAGGGATTCTGCACGGTGGCGATGGGCCGGCTCGAGTCGCATGACGGCGGCGCCACGCTCACCGTCTCGTGCGGGGGCCACCCGCTCCCGGTGGTGCTTCGCCGCGATGGCTCGGTCGAGACCGTGGGCTCCCCCGGGACCCTCGTCGGGATCTTCGATGACGTCGAGCTGCACGATCGAACGGTAGGGCTGCAACGGGGCGACACGGTCGTCTTCTATACCGACGGCTTGATCGACTCGCGTCGGAGGGAGCCGATCGACGAGACGGCGCTCGACGCGCTGCTGGCCACGTGCCGCGATCTGGATGCCATGGGAACCATCGAATGTTTCCGCGACGCGGTGGCCGACCCCGAGGGCGAGTCGCCCGACGACATCGCCATCCTGGCGCTTCGGATCGTTCCCTAGCTCGACGGCTCCTCAGGAGGCGCCACCGTGTCCTCCGAAGCCCGCCGCTCCACGTCCAGGGACCGGTCGGCCCTGGCCAACGAGGCGCCGGTCACCTCGTGGCCGCAGGTGTACACGTCGACCTCGCTGGAATCGGCGAGCTGCGTCGGGGTGCCCTCGACCTCGCCCGTCCCGCCGTCGAAGGCGATGTCCCTCAGCTCTCCTCGCCCACAGATGGGACAGCGGCTTGTCCGGGGCTCACGCCCCGGATCCTCTGGTGGTGCCATGTTTTCGTCCTTCCCCCGTCGGGTAGTCGTGAAACCGCCGTGGTACCGCCCTCTCGCGTCCGTCGGGTCCACACGTCCTCTCCCGGCCTCAGCAGGCGCCGTCGGGGCCGGGGCTTCTCCTACCTGGACGAGCAAGGGCGTCGGGTCCGTGACCGCCAGGTTATCGAACGGATCCGCACGCTCGCCATCCCTCCGGCCTGGACGAGCGTGTGGATCTCGCCGGATCCGTTGGGTCACCTCCAGGCGTCGGGGATCGACGCCGCGGGCCGCAAGCAGTACCTGTACCACGACCGGTGGCGTCGGTGGCGAGACCGGCAGAAGTTCCACAAGATGCACGAGTTCGCGAGGTCGCTTCCGGGGCTCCGCCGTCAGGTGGGAAGGGACCTGGAGGGAGATGGGCTCTCACGGGAGCGCGTGCTCGCGTGCGCGGTGCGCCTGCTCGATCTGGGGTTCTTCCGCATCGGCTCGGAGAGCTACGCCGCCCGAAACGGCTCGTTCGGGCTGGCCACGATGCGCAAGGAGCACGTCAAGGTGGCGGGCGACGAGGTCCTGTTCGACTACACGGCCAAGGGGGGGAAGCGACGGGTCCAGGCGATCGCCGACCCCGACGTGAAGGATGTGCTCCGCCGGCTGAAAGCCAGGCGCAACGGCGGATCGGATCTGCTCGCCTACTCGACGGACGAGGGGTGGAAGGACGTCCGGTCCCTGGAGATCAACGACTACATCAAGGAGATTGCCCGAGGGCCCTTCTCCGCCAAGGACTTCAGGACCTGGCACGGCACCGTGCTCGCCGCCGTGGCCCTGGCCACGGCCGAGGACGTCGGGCCCTCGCTCACCGCGCGCAAGCGAGGCGTCGCCCGGGCCATCCGCGAGGTGGCGGACTATCTGGGGAACACTCCCGCGGTGGCTCGCACGTCGTACGTGGATCCCCGTGTGCTCGACCGGTTCCTGGAGGGGGAGACCATCGGGCCGGCCCTGGGGGGCGTCTCGCCTGACGACCTTTCCGACCCCTCGATCCGGCAGAAGGTCGAGCGAGCCGTCCTCGAACTCATCGAGAGCGCGCCGCACGCCGGCGAGCAGCAGGCGGCGTGACACCGGCCAACCCCGCGGTCATGTTTGGGCGATTCGTGCACCGGGAATGCAAGGCGCAACAAGGAGGTGCGGAATGACGTACTTGGAGGACCACCACACACACTCGTCCGAGGTACGGGAGCCGGAAGGTTCCGGGTTGGTGGGATACGCCGCGATCAAGTACGCAGCGATCGTGATCATCGTCCTGGCGATCATGGCCTTCCTGGCCTGGTACGTCATCCCGCGAATCGGCTGAGCAGGAGGTACACATGTTCGGAGTCCTTGCGCTTACCGGTGGGGCCGCGACGTTGCTCTGGATCCTCGCGGTGATCCTCGTGATCGCCGGCATCGTCACGCTCCTTCGAGGAGGGGTGGTGGCCGGCGTGGTCCTGATCATCGTCGGCCTGCT
>VAYX01000091.1:0-11414 GCA_005885325.1 Actinomycetota bacterium | reverse complement strand
CGGAGGTACAGGATCCTTCGTTCCCGGGCGGGCAGCTCCTTGAGCTTGGGTGCGATGCTTGCCCATGCTTCCAGCAGCTCCAGCGACTCGTCGTCCTGGGTGAGGAGCTCTGCATGGGTGGGGCCCTCGTCACCGACCGGTGCCTCGAGCGACGTCGCGGAGTAGGCCTGCATGGCCTCGATGGCCTCGAGGATCTCTTCCTCCTGAAGGTCCAGCCGAGCCGCCAGCTCCTTGACCGTGGGTGAACGTCCCAGCTCCTGCCACAGCTCGCCCATGGCCCGGCTGACCCGAAGCCCGGTCTCCTGGAGGCGCCGGGGGACCCGAACGGCCCACCCCTTGTCCCGGAAGTGCCGCTTGAGCTCTCCGATGATCGTGACCGCCGCGTAGGTGGGGAACTGGACCTCGCGGCCGGGATCGAAGCGGTCGATCGCGTTCAGCAAGCCGATCATGGCCACCTGAACGAGGTCCTCGACCTGCTCGCCTCGGCCGGAGAACTTCCTCGCCAGGTACTCGGCAAGCGGCTGATAGATCCGAACGAGCTCCTCTCGCGCCTCCCGATCGGGCAGTTGCCCGAAGAGTTCGGCGACGCGTTCCTCGGAACGTCCCTCGTCGCTGGACGACGCCACGCTCACGCCCCGCTCGACGCGGAGGATCGCTTCATCACGCGGATCGCCGGGGCGCCACCGGGCAACTCGAAGGCGAGCTCGTCGCTCAGCCCGGAGAGCACGTTCCAGGCGAGTGAGTCGAGGAACGCCGGCGGCGGCCAATCGGCCGGCGCGGATCCGTCCACCGACACGACCGCCTCGACCCCTCCGTCGATCGCGCGCAGCCGAAGCGTGAGCGTCCCGGCGCTCGGTACCAACATGAGCAGCTGCGAGCTGGCCTCGTCGACGGCCATCCGAAGGTCGTCGATGTCGTCCACGGGAAGGTCGATACGAGCGGCGACGCTCGCCGCGATGGACCGCAGGACGTGAACGAAGGCCGCCTGCGAGGGCACGGTCACGACGACGTCGGAGTCAGCGGGGGCGTTCATCATCGCCAATGGTAGGTCCTCCCTCTCGGGGCGGAGCGGTACCCGCTCAGTTCGCTGCCGAAACCAGGTTCGTGCGCCGGTTCGGGCCGCGCGTGACGTTCGCGGGCTATCCTGAGGAGTCCTGAACCGAGTGAGCGGTGCCCCGTGCCTCAGCCTGGAGGGCGACCGGAAGGCCTGGTCGCCCGGCGGTGATGGCGCATGAGCGGCGCTGGGACGGAGGACACGTCCCGCACGGAGCTGGTGGAGGTTCCCCTCGACGGTGACGTGGACATCGCGTCGGCGGACGAGATCGAGGCCCGGATCCGAAGTGCCGAGGCGGAAGGGCCCTCGGTCATCCTGATCGACCTGCGCCAGGTATCGTTCCTCGACTCGAGCGGCCTGCGCCTGATCCTCGGCGCCGCCATTCGGGCCGAGACGGCGGGCCGCCGCCTCGTCCTGGTCCGGGGACCCGAGCGGGTCCAGCGGGTGTTCGAGCTCACGAACCTCCAATCCAGGCTGGAGTTCGTGGACCATCCGTCCCTGTTGGCGCATCCTTCGCCCGAGCGCTGACGGGTCCCCGGGAACGATCCAAGCGAGTTTGGCGAACCCCGGGCATGGGTACCGGCTACTCGTCCCTGACCCGTTGGAGCAGCGCAATCCCGAACCATAGAGAGACGTACACGGCCGTCACCGCCCCCGCGAACAGGCTCGCGAGGGCCGAGTGGTAGAGGAGATCGGCGATCAGGAACACGGCACCGCCAACCGAGACGATCGTGAGGGCGAGGCCCGTCACGGCGGCCCGGTTGCCCACCCGCAGCAGGTGTTCCTTGTCGGCCTCCCGGAAACGAAGGCGGTGGTAGGCCGTGGGCGTCATGAGGAAGGCCGTGGCGATGGCCGTCGATAGCAGCGTGGCGAAGTACAGAACGCGCTGTGTGTTGGTCAGGTCGCCGAACCGCTGGGTGAGCGGCATGGTGAGGAGGAACGCGAAGAGAACCTGCACACCGGGAAGCGCGACGCGGAGCTCGTTGAGCAGCTCGATCAGCTCGCGGTCACGGCGCTGCTTGGGATCCTCTCGTTCCTGGGTGCCGCCGGATCGTTGTGCCACAGGGAGCCTCGCCTTCGTCGATGGTTCGACATGTGTACCGCGTCGAGTGGCGGGCCAAACTCGAGCGTTGGCAGCGACAGCCCATCCCTATACTGGCGCACCCGAACGTCCTGCCGGCGAGCGACGAGACGAGTGGAGGTGAGGGCCATGGATCTGGTGCTCGGATCTCGGAACGAGAACGGCTGGGCCGTGCTCGAGGTCCAAGGTGAGGTGGATCTGTACACGTCCTCGCAACTTCGCGACGCCATCACGCGAGTCACCGAGGAGGGCGAGAACCGGATCGTTGTCGATCTCAACAACGTGAGCTTCATGGATTCGAGCGGGCTCGGCGTCCTCGTCGCCGGGCTGAAACGCGCCAGGGAGCGAGGTGGGGAGATGGCGCTCGTCTTTAGGGAGGGGTCCGTCCAGAAGGTCCTCGGCATCACCGGGTTGGACAAGGTATTCCCCACACACCGCTCCGTCGGCGAAGCCACCGGAGGACGCTGAGCGCTATGGCCGCCCAGCGCGCGACCGATCGGGTCGACGCCGACAGCTCGACGGTTTCGCTCGCCATCCCCGCCGACCCCGCCTTCGTCGGCACGGTGCGGTATTTCGCCGCAACGGTGGCTCGCCATGCGGGCCTGCCGGAGGAGCTGACGGACGATCTCCGGCTCGCCGTGTCGGAGGCGTGCGCCGAGGCGATGGAGGCCGGGGAGGCCGGATCGATCCGGGTTGCCCTGTCGCTCCATTCCGCTGGGATCGCGGTGGAGGTGACGAGCAGCTCCCTGCGGCCAGGGGGTGCAGCCCCGCTCCCCGAAGGGTCCGAGCTCGTCCCGATCTACCGGTTGCAGCTCATCCGGGCTCTCTTCCCGGATGCCCAAAGCGATCAGGGTTCTGGGACTCGCGTCGTCCGGTTCACGGTCCCATCTGCGGGTCCGGGCGAAGCCTGACGCTCGCCGGCTCGTGAAAACCTTTCGACCCGTGGTCTACCTGGTGACCGCGTTGGGTAAACGGTGAGGTGACTCAGTTGCTTCGGTTGCTCGCAAAGGCGGATCACCCCGCTCCCTGAGCGGGGTGACCTGTGTTTGACCGATTCGGCCCTGTGCGCGCAACGGATCGGTCGATCCGTACCTTGGGCGGCGTGTATCGAAAGGAGCAGCGGGTATTGAGGAGTATTGAGCAGACATGCCCCGTTCTCGAAGGAGGGAGCGACATGCGAGACCTCCGGCATGACACAGCGATGAACGGTGTGGGCGACCAAAGGCAAGGTTGGTTCGTTCGACGCATGGGTAGGCGTGTCCTCATTGGAACGCTGATCGGTGCCGCGGTCGGGACAGCCGTGGGAGTGCTGGCGGGAGTGCTGATCTTTCAGCCGGGCTCGCAGGCGGTGTGGGGGACAACGGTGGCGGGGCTGGTGTTCGGCGTGCTCTTCTCCTTGGTGCTTTCAGGCATGTCCGCCCTGGGGTCTCCGCCGCCGGGGCGTGAACCCGAGGATCCGGCACGGACAGACCGAGACGTGCCGGGGTTCACGCGCGACGAGCGCGCGTGAACCTCCGGCACTTCGGAACGTTTCGCCTTGGCATCGACGACCGAGGTCGGATGCTACCGCCAATACGGTCGGCGCCGCCAACCCCGGCGCGGCGCGGCGCCGGTCGGACGCCCCCTGGCGCTCCTGAACAGGAACACCAGCAGCATGACGCCCACCACCCCGACGAGGACCCAGATCACTGGCTCCATGGCACCCTCCTTCCGGCAGGTTCAGATGCAATGCGTACCCATGCGGAAGGACCGGCAATCGTGGAATGCCATCAGGGCATGACCTTGGCCACAAGGATGGCCAGGTCGTCGGAAAGCCCCTGGGTTCGATCCCCGAGCACCTCCTGTTCCAGGCGCTCGGCGATCTCCTCGGCGGATCGGTCCACGTTCTGCGACAACACGTCGGCCAGCCACTTCTGGCCGAATTCCTTGTCAGTCCGTTCAGCGTCGGTGAGGCCATCCGTGAATAGGATGAGCGCGTCGCCAGAACCGAGCTCCACCGTGGCATCGGTCAGTGCGATGTCCCTGAACACTCCGAGCAGCGTTCCCGGCTTCCCCGCGAACTCGACGCTACCGTCGGCGCGGAGGATCGCTGGAAGCGGGTGGCCTCCCGTGCAGACGGTGAGCCGCGCGCCGCCGGGCTGTGGTCGGAGCCGGACGTAACACACCGTGCAGAACCATTGGTCTCGGGATTGTTGCTGAAGCGCGGAGTTCAACATCGTGAGCACCGCGCTGGGCCTCTGTTCGCGAAGCGCGGCCGCGCGGATCGTGTGGCGGGCGGCTCCCATGAGCGCCGCGGCCTTGGGTCCCTTGCCGCACACGTCGCCCACGACCAACGCCCAACTGCCATCCTCGGTGTCGAACGCGTCGTAGAAGTCCCCACCCACGTCGATCCCCTCGCCGGCCGCCTGATACCGGGCCGCGAGCTCGACGCCCGGGACTTCGGGGAACGGCCCGGGAAGCAGGCCTTCTTGGAGCGTCCTCGCGATCTCATCGCGCTCCCGATAGAGCCTCGCGTTGTCGAGAGCCAGCGCCGCCCGGGACGCGAGGTCCTCGGCAAGCACCCGGTCGGCCTCTCCGTAGGACCTCCCGGACTCGGCGAAGACGAAGGAGATGACGCCGAGGGTGCGCCCGCGTGCCCGAAGCGGCAAGAGCATGACCGAGCTCAACTGGAGATCTCGAACGACCTCGAGCTGCTCCTCGTCGAGGCTCGTCTCCAGGGCTCCCGGCTCGATCGACGGATACAGCTCGGCATCTCCCGTCCGGATGACGCGAGGCAGGCCGGTGAGCGCCGACATGTCGATCGGAAACCTGCGGCGGAACTCCCTGGCCCATTCGACCTTCGAGGGGTCGACGTGGGCGATCGCCAGCAGTTCCAGCGAGCCGTCGGGCTCGAGGATGTCCACGGCACACCAATCGGCCAGCTCCGGCACGGCCATCTGGGCGATCCGAGACAGGGTGGCCTGGTAGTCCAGCGATGAGACGAGCTCCTTCGTGGCCTGCGCCAGGAACCGTTGCCCCTCCTCGCGCTTGCGGTCCTCGGTCACGTCGCGGAAGTACTCGATCCTTCCGTATGTGGCGCCCGTCTCGTCCTTGAGCGTTCTGGTGTACCGCTCGATGACCCGCCCGTCCTTCAAGGCGATCTCGTCACGCGCCTCCACGTCGATGTGGTCCCACAGGTACCGTGAACGCTCGACGAAGCTGTCGGCGTCTACCACCTGCCCCTTCACGACCTCCATGGCCGCCTGGTTCACCTTGGTGTTCAGGACCTCCTGGGGGATCTTCCAAAGCTCTCCGAACCGGCGGTTGGCGGAAACGATCTCTCCTGCCGGCGAGATCACCACGATCCCGACCTCAGAGGCTTCCGACTGCGCCTCCAGCAGTGCGTTCTGGAACCTGAGCTGGTGCTCGGCGCGCTTCTGCTCGGTGATGTAGTGGAACACGTTCACCACGTGATGGACGGTTCCGTCCTCTTCGTGCATGGGAGCGGCACGCACCAGTGTCCAGTTCTCCTGTCCGGTCCGCCTCACCAGCACACGGATCAGGGCCTCGGCCTGCTCCTCGCCGCGCAGGACCCGGCGGCCCGGGAGCTCCTCCGCCGAGAAGGGCCGGCCGTCCTCGTGTAGGAGCTCGAACCGTTGCAGAACCTCCTCGATGGGAGCTGCGAGGAAGGACGCTGCGTCCGGATAACCGGACATCCGTGCGGCGGAGTCGTTCGCGTAGACCATCCGGCCGGTCGCGTCCTGGATCGTGATGCCGTCGGCCCCGGCCCGAGTGATGATGGCAAGCTGCTGTCGGGCGATATGCAGCTCCCGCTCGGCCAATCGCTGTTGCGTGATGTCACGAGCGATCGTGGCGGCGCCCACGACACGACCGGTGTCGTCACGAACGGGGGAGATCGACAACGAGACGTCGATGATCCGACCATCCTTGGTCACTCGCTTCGTCGAGAAATGTTCGACTCGCTCCCCGCGGGCGACGCGTTCGAGGATGTCCGAGATCTCGTCCTTGCGCTCCGGTGGGGCCAGCTTCGATACCGGATGGCCGATGATCTCCTCGGGTCGGTAGCCATACATGGTCTCCGCGCCCGAATTCCAGGACTCGATCAGGCCCTCGAGGCTCTTTCGGAAGATCGCGTCCTGCGAGGATTCGACGATCGCGGCGAGGTCCCCGGCGAGCGGATGCCTCGCATCGCCCCTCTCGTCGGTGTTCGGCATCCGCGGGTTGCCTCCTTGACGATCGTGGATCGCTTCCAAGGGAGGGTACGTCCGGACTCGGGTTGAGGTTACCCGGGTCGGCTGGAAGCGGGTGGCCATGTTCGGATCCCGTCCCGGCGGGGTAGGGAGTGGCAACCCTGTCAGGGAGGAGACGGCGATGGGCAAGGGAACCGAGGACCGAGCCAAGGGCACTTGGGACAAGGCCAAGGGCAAGGTGAAGGAGACGGCAGGCGAGGCCACCGGCGACGAGGACATGGCGCGAGAGGGACGGATGGACCAGGCCAAGGGCGCAGGGAAGCGAGCGGTGGGTAGCGTCAAGGACGCCGCCGGCAAGGTCAAGGAGGACGTGAAGGACGCGGCGGACACGCTCGGCGACGGAGTCCGACGCGACGAGCAGTAGGGCGAGACTTCCTCGAGGGAACGGGCGGCGCAACGCGCCGCCCGTTCCCTATCACCGAGCGTCAGCCGGGTTCCGGGGTCGTCGACGGCGTGGGTGAGGCGGAAGGTGTCGGCGTCGGCGTTGCCGTCTGGTCGGGCGAGGGCGAAGGCGAAGGGGAAGATGACGGAGACTCCGAGGGCGTCGGCGTGGGAGCTGGCGTCGGGGTGGGGGTCGGAGACGGCGTCGGCGTCGGAAACTCCACGAGCGAAGGTGGCTGGAAGGTCTGCACGGGCATGCCCGTCGTCGCCGCCGACATGAATCGGTGCCAGATCAGCGCCGGGATCGACCCTCCATACACCGCCGAGAATCCACCGACGTTCCGCATGGAGATGTTCCCCCGCGGATAGCCCACCCAGACGCACGCGGCGAGCTGGGGGACGTACCCGCAGAACCAGGCGTTCGTGTAGTCCTGGGCGGTGCCGGTCTTTCCGGCCGCCGGCCGCCCGATCGCAGCAGCTGCCCCGGTCCCCGACGTGATCACATCTTCGAGGATGCTCGTGATCATGTTCGCGTGGTTGGGCCACAGGACCGATTGGCCCGCCGAATCGACCGGGCGGTCGATCACGTTCCCATCCGGCCCCCGTACCACCGCAACCGGGGTGGGTTCGTGTCGCACGCCTTGGGCCGCAAGCGTCGCGTACGCCTCGGTCATTTCCAGCGGTGTGACCTCCTCCGTGCCGAGCGTGATCGAGCAATATGGTTCCATGCGGGACTGGATCCCCATGCGATGGGCCATCTGGGCCACGTTCTCCGGTCCCACTTGGGTCACGACCTGCGCGAAGATCGTGTTGACCGAGTGGACGGTGGCCTGCGCCAGGGTCATGGTGCCCGCGGCCTCGTCCGCGTAGTTCGCGACGTGCCAGGGCGCGCCGTTCGTATAGCAGCGGCGGTCGGGGATCACGATGCTCGGCGGTCCGTGCCAGATGGACCACGGCGAGACTCCGTCCTCGAGCGCCGTGGCCAGCGTGAAGACCTTGAACGCGCTTCCCGCCTGCCGATGGGCCTGGGTCGCCAGGTTGAACTTGGCCACCCGGAAGTTGCGCCCGCCCACCATCGCTCGGATCGCGCCGTCTCGGGGGTCGATGGCTACGACGGCCGCGGCCGGATCGTTCCGCCCGCTCAGATAGGTCCGCACCGCCCGCTGCGCGGCACGCTGCCATGACAGGTCCATGGTCGTCCTGACCCGCAGACCCCCGCCGAACCCTCGTCCCGATCCGTACCGGCTCTCGAGGAACCGGCGCGTGTAGTCGGCGAAGTACGCGGCCGGGGACCGCAGGACCTGAGGAGCGACCGTCTTGACGGGTTCGCGCGACAGGGCGGTCACCCGCGCTTCACCGATCGCCCCAACCTGGGCCATCTGGCGCAGGACGTAGTTGCGCCGTGCCTTCGCCGCCTCTCGATGAACCATCGGGTCGTACCTGCTCGGTCCGGCGATGGCTCCCGCGAGCGTGGCGGACTGGAGAAGCGTGAGGTCCGCGGCGTCTCGCCCGAAGTACGTTCGGGCGGCGGCCTGCACGCCGTAGGCGCCGTGCCCGAAGTAGATGGTGTTCAGGTACTTGGCCAGGATCTGGTCCTTGGTGAGCTCGTGCTCGAGCTTGATGGCCATGACCGCCTCGCGGATCTTGCGGCCCAGCGTCGGCTCGCTGCCGGTGAACACGGTTTTCACGTACTGCTGGGTGATCGTGGAGCCGCCCTGGTCGAACGACCGGTCCTGCATGTCGACCCACGCCGCCCTGGCGATGGCGATGGGATCGACCCCATCATGGGAGTAGAAACGCTTGTCCTCCACGGCCACCACCGCCTGCCGAAGTCGGAGGGGCATCCGCTCGAATGGGATGATCGTGCGGTTCACTGCGGCGTGCAGCTCGGTGATGGGCTTCCCGCTCCGGTCCATCAGATAGGTCGTCTGGCGAAGGGCCGGGACCGGCGGAAGGTGGATCGTCCCGTAGACGTAGGCGAATCCGGCTGCCCCGGCTCCCAGCAGCAGAAGGGGGATGGCCGCGACGACGGCCACAACCCTGCCAAACGTCCGCGCCCTTGCCCCGCGATCCACCGATGGCGCGCTCCAGCCAGCGGTCCAGTCCCAGCTGGCCGGTTGTTGCGCGCGAGTCGCCAAAGGGTCGAGGCCTCCACGGCCGGATCGAAGGGTGATGGACAGGTACCCGGCCGGGCGGAGCGGCAAACCGCCGTTCAACGCCCTCTTTCGCTCCCGGTGCCGCGGGGGGGACCCGGGTCAGTGGCCTACTCCGTCGAGAAGCCGGGACGGCGCCGTTTCGCCCCTTTGTGCGGGGGGTAGGTAGATGCCGTTCGAGGGAAGGAGCAAGGAACAAGGGATGCAGGGGGCAACGATCGTCCTGGACGACGAACGGCTCATCCTTCGAGGGAGGCTGGCACCGATGGGACGTCAGCGGTGCCGAACCCACCCCGGCGACCGGATGTGTTCATCGGATGGCTGCCGGACCCGGTTGTCGATCTACAACCCCTCGGCGCTGTGCTGGCAGCATCAGCGGCCCACGCGGTTCATCCAGCGAGCGGAGCGCCGCACGGCTTGAGGACCGGACCGCCCGAACTCCCACGTGGGCGGCGCGGGCTAGCCCGCGCGCTCTGCCGACCGGGGTTCGATCTCCTCGAGCAGCGCGCGGGCCCTGGCGGCCGGGGCCTCTGCCCCCTTTCGCTCCAGCGTTCGAAGCGCGCGGCGGGCGAAGGGCACGGCCTCGTTCGGTCGCTCGGTCAGTCGCAGCACCTCTGCCAGATCGAGGAGCGCGCTGGCCCGCAGGTCGATCAGGTCCGTCTGATCCGCCAGCTGGACGGCCTGGCGGGCCAGGGCCTTGGCCTCATCCGGTCGTCCTTCCTTGGCCAGCACCTTTGCCCGAGCCGATCGCCACCTGACCTGGGTCCACAGGTCCCCGGGGGCGCCATCCTGGTCGGCCATCTCGGTGAACTCGAGGGCCCCTTGGAGATCACGCACCTCGATGGCCACGTGGGCGAGTGACGCTGCGATCTCCGCGTGCAGACCGGGCTCGGCCACCCGCTCGGCATGCTCCAACGCTTGGCGCATCAGTCGTTCCGCCGTCCGGAGCTCCTGCCCATACACCTCGATCTGCCCCGAGCGCAGCAGGCACATGGCCAGCTCCCGCTCCAGGCCGAGGTCCTCGACCTCCTCCACGGAGGAAGCCGCCACGGTTCGTGCCTCGTCCACGGCGCCGCCGCGTGCCATGAGCACGGCCCGCGTCGTGGCGACCTCCTGCTCGGCAGGGCGTCGTCCCCGAACGGCGGAAAGGACCCCATCGCATCGGCCCATGGCGTCCCTCACCGGGGTGGGGCCATCAACGATGGCTCGGGCGACATCCCGGAGCGCCGCCACCTCGTCGCGGTCTCGGCCCGCCCGCCGAGCGTGTTCGGCCGCTCGTTCGGCGGCATTGGCGGCGGCGGCGAAGTGCCCCCGGTGCCGGCGCACGACCACGCGGGCCGACCAGGCCCAGGCCAGGCCGACGTCGTCTCCGAGCTCACGGAGGGCCGACACGGCCGAGTCTGCCGTCTCGCGGAGGGTCTCGAGCGACTCCTGGTCCGGCATGTCCGCGAAGGCCAGCCTCGTCCGGACCAGCCGGGCCCGCCATTCCACGGCTCGATCGTCGGCGTACCGTGCCGCCCTGGAGGCCTGGCTCAACAAGCCCTCGGCCGTGGACCGCTCCCCGAGCTCGGCGAGCAGGACCGCCGTCTCGAGCAGGAGCTGGGGTTGCACCGGATCGTCGGACGACATGAGCGAGGATGCGCGGAGCCACAGCTGGACGGCCCCGTGAAGATCGCCCAGCGTCGCCGCCGCGGCTCCCGCGGAAGCGAGCAAGCCGGCCGCCCGGCGGGGCAGCTCGTCGTTGGGCTCCGGCGACCCCGCGTTCCGCCGCGCTCGACACGCCGACTCCAGATGCGAGCCGATGAGCTCCGCATGGCGGTCCGGGCGCTCTCCCGAAGCGTCGTGGAGGCGCTCGGCGCAGCGCTCGTGGATGCCCGCCCGGACCTCTTCGTCCACCTCGGCGAGTGCGGCGGACCGAAATTGCGAGTGGGTGAACGAGTACGTCTCCTCTCCCGTCGCCGCCGATGTCTCGGAACGAAGGAACCGCTTTGAGGTCAGTGCCGCCAGATGCCCCTGTAGGTCCGCGCGTTCCTCTTCGGCCATCAGGGCGGCGAGGAGCGCCCAAGGGAACGCTTCGCCAAGCACGGAGGCCAGGCCGATTGCCCGGCGCTGATCGGGATCCAGGCCCCTCACCCGCTCCTCCACGATCTCCTGCGTCGAGGGTGGCAGGGGAGGGTCGGGGGCGAACGGATCGAAATCAGGAACCCACGCTCGGTGTTCGAACCGGAGCCGCCCCTGGTCGGCCAGCAGCGCCAGGAGCTGTTCCGTCGCGAATGGGTTCCCCCCCGCCGTCCTTGCGATCGCGTCCATGAAGGCCGGATCGGTCTCCGGGTTCGCCGTGAGCTGGGCAACGAGTGAGGAGAGCTCCGCGTCCGGCAAGGGCTCGACCCTGATCAGGGTGGCGCCGTCGCCGGGGACGGGCTCGGAGCGTCCCGTGCAGATGAGCAGCACCGGAGCCTGTCGCGTCCTGTTCGCAGCGTCCTTCAGAACGCCCG
>VAYX01000078.1 GCA_005885325.1 Actinomycetota bacterium | reverse complement strand
TTCTTGGCCAGCTGGCCGTCCCGCTCCACGCGGCGGAGGAAGTCCTCCAGGTCCTCCTGGGCCTTGGGCTTCCAGCTCTTGGGGATGCGGTCGCGGCCGATGCCCTCGACCTTGCCGAACTTGTCCTGCTGGTGCTCGCGGATGGCCACGACCCGCTCGACGACGATCCGAAGGCGCTTGCCGTCGACCTTGCCGTTGCCGTCGTCGCTGTCCTGGACGTCGCAGAGCTCGGTGGCGAACTCGCCGGCCTCGATCCGCCTGGCCAGGTCCACCTCCTGCGCCGCTGTGAGCAGGGGGACCTTGCCGATCTCCTTCAGGTACATCCGGACCGGGTCGTTGGTCGGAGCCTTCAGCAGGTCGACGTCCAGACGAGCGGCGACGCCGGGCTCGACGAGGTCGTCGCCGGGAACCTCGATGACCTCGATGCCCTCGTTCCGAAGATGCTCCTCGACCTGGGTCAGGAACTCCTCGACCTGCTCGGGGGTGAAGTCATCGACGGGGACGGCTTCCAGCAGATCGTCCGAGGTGACGAACCCTCGTTCCCGACCGCGGGCGGCGATCGATTCCTTCGCCTCCTCGAGACCGAGGTCTCGCGCCACTTCGGTCAATGGGTCTCCTCGCGGGCGGGGGGGTGGTGGCCGCTCGGAAGTGTACGAAACCCCACCGGCGGCGACCCATGGGCGCGCCGGCGTCCCTCAGGCGGCGTCGCCGTGCCGCTCCTTCAGCCGGCGTAGCTCGCCGTCGGTGGCGATGAGCTCCCCGAACAGCGCTTCGTACTCCGGGTGGGTCGTGGGGTTGAGCTTCTGAAGGCGCCGCCGG
Source organism: Actinomycetota bacterium (assembly GCA_005885325.1). Taxonomy (GTDB): domain Bacteria; phylum Actinomycetota; class UBA4738; order UBA4738; family HRBIN12; genus AC-69. The sequence goes on along the minus strand of VAYX01000078.1, from coordinate 10,374 downwards.
AGGTCCGCACTCCTGCGACGGAGCGCGAACTCCTGGAGCCTGGCCCACACGTCCTCCGCGTACTCCATGTTCAGGTCGCCGTCGAGCGGCTCCAGGGCGAGCGCGGAGGCCGCGCGCGACAGCTTGTCGTCGTCGGTGCCGGTCACGACGGCCCGGACGTCGCCGTCCGCCGCGACCAGGAGCCCGAACAGCTTGCGGTTGCCGGCCGACTGGAAGTGGTCCTCGGCCAGGCGCTTGGCCACCTCGTGGTAGATGCCGGTGTCGCGGGCCAGGAGCCGGAGCATCTCCCGCTCGACCCGGTCGTGGACCGACGCTCGCTTCATGGCCTGGCGAACCTCGGTCGGGCGCCCCGACACGCGGCGCTCCAACGAGAGCAGCACAGAGGTCTCGGCCACCCCGGCCAGCTCGGCCAACCGGTGCGCGTACTCGCGCTGGCGAACCGGATCCGACAGTCCCTCCAGGATGGGAAGGGAAGCCGCCACGGCGGCGCTCTGTCCCTCGATGGTCGACAGGTCGTGGCGTCCCACACCTCGAAGGAGCATGTACTCGACGATCGGCTGCGCTTTGGCGGCGAGGTCGCGGAAGGCGTCCGCGCCGTGCTGACGAACGAAGTCGGCGGGGTCCAGCCCCTCGGGAAGGATCAGCACGACCGGTTGGACGGGAAACCGTTCGAGGAACCCGAACGCGCGCTCAGCGGCCCGAGCTCCAGCCTCATCGGAGTCGAAGGCCAGCACCATCCGTTGCGCGAACCGGGAAGCCAGTCGGAAGTGGCCTTCGCCGAGAGCCGTGCCGCAGGTCGCGACGGCCGTCTCCACGCCCGCGCGGGCCAGCGCGATGACGTCCGTGTACCCCTCGACGATGACGATCTCGCCGGACTTGGAGACGGCGGCCTTGGCCCGGTCCAGGTTGTACAGGACCTCGCCCTTGCGGTACACCGGCGTCTCCGGTGAGTTCATGTACTTCGGGCCCTCGTCCCGCTCGCCGGGAAGGATCCGGGCCCCGATCCCCACCGCTTTGCCGGACAGGTCGTGGACCGGGAACGTGACCCTGCCGCGGAACCGGTCCCGGACGTTGCCGGAGGCATCGCGAAGGGCCAGCCCCGCCTCCATCAGGATCTCCGGGGAGAACCCCCGGGCCAGCCGCCGGAGCAGGAAGTCCGGGGCCCCCGGCGCGTAGCCGATCCCGAACTCCTCCGCGGTCTCCCGGTCGATCCCCCGGGTCTCGAGGTACCTCCGGGCCTCCTCGCCTTCGGGCCGGTCCACCAGGGTCTGGTGGTACAGCGCCGACGCCTCCTCGTTGGCCCGGTGCAGCGCCTGGCGCCGGGAGGCGGCCCGCCGGTCGGCCGCCGAGTCGCCCTCGTATCGGAGCGACACGCCCGACTCCTTGGCCAGGCGTTCGACGGCCTCGGTGAACTCGAGGTGCTCGACCTCTCGGAGGAACCGGATCGCGTCGCCTCCGGCCCCGCACCCGAAGCAGTAATAGACCTGCTTGGACGGCGACACCGAGAACGATGCGGTCTTCTCGGTGTGGAACGGGCACAGGCCGACGAACGAGTCGTGTCCGGCCTTCTTCAGGGTGAGGTAGCCGGAGATCAGCTTGACCAGGTCGGTCCGCTCCCGGACCGCCTCGATGTCCTCCTGCCTGATCCTGCCTGCCACCACTCCCCCAGCGCTTACAGCAACCAGCTCTGGGGAAGGAAGAGCTGTTCGTAGACCCGGAGGGCGTACCGATCGGTCATGCCGGCGATGTAGTCGGCCACGCGGGTCGGCAGGTCTCCCGGGGCCCGATGGTACTCCTCCGGGACCTGCTCCGGATGGTCCAGGTAGTGCGCGAACAGCGAGCGGACCAGCGCGATGGCCTTGTCCTGCTCGGACCGGGCCTCGTCGCGCAGATACACCCGCTCGAACAGGAAGTCCCGGAGCGTGTCGAGCGCTCGGAAGGCCTCGTTGGACATCCCGACCTCCGGCGAGCCCTCGCTCCGGTCCACCAGGTCGGTGACCAGCGTGTTGACCCGCTCGGCGTGGGTTCCGCCCAGGACCTCGAGGGCTCCGTCCGGCAGCTCCGCCGGCTCGATAACGCCCGCTCGGAGCGCGTCGTCCACGTCGTGGTTGATGTACGCGATGCGGTCGGCGAACCGGACCACCTGCGCCTCGAGGGTGGAGGGCGCCGGCATCGACCAGGTGTGGTTCACGATCCCGTCGCGGACCTCCCAGCTGAGGTTGAGCCCGCGCCCGTCGTCCTCAAGGTAGTCCACGACCCGGAGGCTCTGCTCGTTGTGGCGGAACGGCCGGCCCAGAAACGGCGTGAGGGCTTGCTCGCCCAGGTGCCCGAACGGCGTGTGGCCCAGGTCGTGGCCGAGCGAGATGGCCTCGGCCAGGTCCTCGTTCAGGCGAAGGGCCCGGGCGGCCGTCCGAGCGATCTGCGAGACCTCCAGGGTGTGGGTGAGACGAACTCGATAGTGATCGCCCTCGGGGGCCAGGAACACCTGCGTCTTGTGCTTCAGGCGGCGGAACGACTTCGAGTGGACGATCCGGTCTCGGTCACGCTGGAAGCAGGTTCGAAGGGCGTCCTGCTCCTCGTCGCGCTCCCGTCCCTTGGACTCCGCGGCCAGGGTGGCGTATGGGTCCAGGGTCTGGCGCTCGATCTCCTCGGTGCCCTCGCGGGCGGTGGCCGTCACGCGCCCATGGTAGCGCGAGGTTCAGACACCGCCGGGCGCGGCCGTCAGACGAACATCAACGGCCGAACACCGGGAGTAGATGTAGGCGAAGGTCTGCCGAGGGCGAGCTTGAGACGCTCGGGTCGAACGGCAATGCCCGACGCAGACAACCGCAGCGAGCCCGAACGTTGCAGCGCCAGCTGGACGACGTCGACCGACAGATCGAGGCACTGCCAGCGCCGGTCGTAGGGTGCGGCCTCGCGACGCTGCTGGAGGACACACCCGAGCCCACGTCGCTTGAGTGGAGGGCCTACCTGGGGAAGGTCGTGGAGCGCGTCGTGGTCGGCCCGCAGGTGGCGGAGGGGGTGCGATGTTCCGTCAGCCGACGCGCGGATCCTCTTCACCGGCAGCATGAGCGGTCATGATGCGAAGCAACGGACCACACGAGGTCAGGGGCTGAGATCGTTCGGATGGCACGAGACGCCGGCGTCGATGCAGGACTTGATGAGCGACCTCAGCCTTGCCTTCTTCCACGCGTCGAAGAACTCGGCGTGGATCCCGAAGATCGATCCGGACGATAGGGAGAGCTTCGGGCCACTCGCTCCGTTGTTGATGGCCCACTGCACGTGAACTTGGAGCTGCGGCACGAGCACCGGGTGATCCTTGGGGCACGCGTCATTCACCGGGTAAACGATGTGCGCATGATGGTTCTTGGAGTCCTTCCGCGTGCCGTCCCAGCACTGCGGGAATCGGATCATAAGCGTGAGCGTGTCTCCCGTCGAGCTCCCCGGCTCGGGGTTGCCGTCATCCGGGCAGTCCGGTGGCTTGGCGAAATGGGTCGACGCGACCGTGTCGCCGCACTGCCAGAAGTACCGTTGCTCCCAATCGCGCTGCTTCCGGGTTGCATTAGGGTCGCCCGCCAGATACTCCAGGCCGAGCGGGAACGGGCGCGGATGAGCCGCGACCTGGTTCCGGTAGTAGATGTGCACCTTCCACGGCTTCTGCACTTTGCCCTTGCGCATCAACGTCGCGAACCAATACGCGCTCTTGTCATCGAGCACGCGGCACGTCGTCTTCCCGGCCACGAGGGATTGCGCCGTCGAGTCGGCGTTCGTCGTCATGTTCCCGTAGAAGTCGTTCCGCGGGCTCGCCCCCGCCTTGCCCGGATACAAGATCGGATCGTTCTGGGACCGATGGCTGAACTCGCAAAGGTAGAAGAACTCTCCTTCGTGCGCGGTCCCGGCCGTCCCGATGGGCGCGGCAACGACGGATCCGGCCATCGCAACTAGGACCACGACCAGGGACTTCCGCATCAACCTCACTCCTTCGACCAAGCGAGCAGGTGGCACCGCGCAACCGTACGCGACGGGTTCGGTGAGGTCGAGCGCGGGCTCGGAGGAGAGACCCCTTCGCCGCGTTGGTCCGCCTCTGGCTAAAGGAATACGTGGAGAGGCACCGAGCCCCGGAATAGGGCGATCTACCTGCTATTACGGGTCAGCGCCCGAAGACCCGGTAGTAGATGTAGGCGAAGGTTTCACGCACGTACCCCTCGAACCGCGTCTCCTCGCTTCGGGCCGCGGAGTGCCAGGTGGCCGAGACGAACCCGTGGATGCCGAGGTCCGAGGCCATCCGCCGCACCCGCAGGTTGTGCCAGGGGTCGGAGACGAGGAACGCGGACCGAAGGCCGTGGTCGCGCATGTACGAGGCCGCCGCCCGAAGGCTCTCCAGGGTCGAGTGGCCGACCGGCTCGGCCACGACCGCGTCCGGAGGCAGGCCCTGCTGGACCAGGTAGTCCCGGCCGGCCTCGGCCTCCGTCGTGACGTCGCCCGGCTGCCCGCCACCCAGTACCATGACGATGGGAGCTCGGTGCTGGTCGTACAGGAGCTGCGCGTGCTCCAGGCGCCCGGCGAAGACCGGCGACGGCCGTCCGTCGTACTCGGCCGCACCGAGGACCAGGATGGCGTCGGCTCGTTCCACGGTGCTGGCGTCGTCGGTGTGGGCGGCGCGCCAGACGGCCACGAACGTGGCGACGACGACCAACAGGAGGACGACCGCGAGGAACGCGGTGATCGAGAGAACGGGGTGGCGGCGGATCGCGCCCACGGCCCCAATCTAACAACGCCCCCGACGTTCCACGGACGACGGTCGGCTCCTACGTGATGCGCACCCACACGGTGGCGGTGGAGATACCCAGCCGGGCGGTCGACAGGAACGTCCCTCGTGAGCGCGCCGTGGCGCCGAATCGGTACGTGGCTGGCCCGACGGCCGCGTTCGATCGGTAATGCCAGGCCGCCGTCCCGGCGGTCTCGGACGGGCAGCACTCGAGCCGCCACGTGCCGGGCGGCAGCGAGCCCAGGCCCGGTTGGCCGAACCCCCGGGCGCTGATCCACACGATGAGATAGCCGTAGGCGGACGCCCCCACCGTGTGCGTGACCCGGTCCCCGAGGCGAGCCGGGTTCGGGGAGGCCTGGATGGAGACCGAGGCGGCATCCGCCGCGGGACCCCCGACCAACGCCAGCACCACTGTCACCAGCAGAAACACCTTGCGCATGCTCTCCCCCTCTCTGCGCCCGGGGAGGGCGGCGCCGTCGCGATCGCTATCCTGGTTCGATCAGTCCGGTCTCTTCGAGGACCCCGAGGAACTCCCGCTTCTGCTTGAAGCCGTGGCCGAAGACGGCGTTCGAGCCGCAGGGGCCGGCGGTGAACCATGAGAGGGTCCAGTTCTCGTCTGGCGAGCGAAACAGCGTTGCGGACTCGCCCGAGTACACGGTCCTCCTTCCCACGACGGGCGCGTGCTCGCCGTATTCGCCCGGCACGCCGAAGAAGAGCTCCAGCTCACGATCCCGGTTGTCGCGCAACCGAACTCGCACGCCGATGTGGTCGGTGTAGCGGTCGTCCAGCATCCCGGCGACGCCGAATCCGGTGGGCACCGTGAAGGGAGCCTCGCATCTCACGGGCGGAGAAGTCGGCGCGACCGTCGGCTCCGGTCCGAAGCACGCAGCACATGCCGTGCATCCGAGAGCAACCATGGCACGCCCCACTGCCAGCCTCACGGGAGCGATTCGGGCACCGGATGGGTCAGCGGGCCGGTGCCGTCGGGGCTCGCTTCCTGGCCCAGGCCGGCATACAGCCCACCGAGGCTGCGGACCCGGCCCGGCAGGATCGTTGCGGGGTAATCGAACGACTGGGCAAGCGCCACGAAGTCGAGGGCTCCCTGCTCGGTTCGGAACGCGGAGACCAGCGCGAAGTCACCGGGGGAGCCCGTCCCCTCCTTGAACCCCTGGAACTGGGCCACCGGAACGACGTAGTAGCCGGACATGTCCCCGAAGGACATGGCTTCGTTGGCCGCCTCCGCTTCGGCCCTCGTCGGATACATCCCGCCGACCACGACGATCAGCAACTCACCCCCACCGGTGTCGGGCGCCATCTGCGGTCCGATCGGTGGGCCGACGTCACGAGGCACGGGTTCGGTCCGGCCCACCGCGGCGAGCACGCCGATGCTGACGCCGACGGCGCTCAGCAGGCCGAGCATGATGGCGAGCGTTCGTTTCATCGTCCCCTCCTGTCGGAACCTAGTACCCGGTCGCGTATTGGAAGTGCATGGGATCGTTGAAGCTGAGTCCCCAGGTCCACCCGTGATTACGGAAGATGGGGGCGAACCGATAGTTCGTGGTGCTGTAGGTCTTCCCCATGTATTCCTCCGCCGACGACAGGTCGATGGCGATGCCGAATGCATGGGTGCTCCACGACGTCCCGTTCCTGATGTACCGGCACGCGTATCCGTAGATCCCGTGCTTGACGTACTGGCTCAGGTGGTCGTTCTGGATGTGCCCGTAGATGTCGTTGTCGAGGTTGGTCGAGGCCCCGCCCTTGCCGGTCACCATCTGGGTCGGGTATCCGCCAAGCTTGCGATGGAACCAGACCGTGTACGTCGTGCCCGTGTCGGCGGCACGCCAGTACATGGACACCGCGTGCGCGGCCGCGCTGCATGGCTGGCCGAACCGGTTGACGATCTGCGTGTAGCCGTTGGGGACGGACGGATAGTTGTAGTGCCAATCCCGCCACCCGAGCTTGGCCCAGTGCCACCCAACCAGCAGTGGCGTGGCCAGGGCCACGGCCGCAATGAGAGGAAGGGCCCGCCGACGATGCCGGCGGATGAATGTGCCCACCTTCGCCCGCACGATCCACCTCCTGTCCACGCGGGGTAGGTGGGGAGGGCGCACACGTTAGCCGAAGCGTGCTACCATGCGAATCACCAGGATGGGTGAACTGAGGGGTCGTGCGGGGGATTTCCGCTCGAGTTAGTTCGACGCGGACTGCGCGGCGCCGACGGCCGCCTGGCCGGCGGCCAGACGCGCCGTCTCCACGCGGAACGGTGAACACGATACGTAGTCCAGGCCGATCTCATGGCAGAACACCACCGACGCCGGGTCTCCGCCATGCTCGCCGCAGATCCCGACGTGGAGGTTCGGGTTGGCCGCCCGGCCCTCCTCGGTGGCGATCCGCATCATCCGCCCGATGCCCGCGCGATCGATCGTCACGAACGGGTTGGCCGGGACCAGCTTGCGCTCCTCGTACATGCCCACGAACTTGCCGATGTCGTCCCGGGAAAAGCCGAACCCCATCTGGGTCAGGTCGTTCGTGCCGAACGAGAAGAAGTCGGCCACCTCGGCGATCTCGCCGGCGGTGAGGGCGGCCCGCGGCACCTCGATCATCGTGCCCCATTCCAGGTGCTCGATCCGCTGTCCCGACTCCTCCATCACCTTCCCGGCCGCCGGCTCGAGCTCCTGTCGCATCTGCTCCAGCTCGGGCTTGGTGGCGACCAGCGGGATCATGATCTCGACCTTCGGATCGCCTCCCTCTGCCTTGACAGCCGTCGCCGCCTCCAGGATGGCCCGCACCTGCATGGCGTAGAGCCCGGGCTTGACGATCCCCAGACGAACGCCGCGAAGTCCCAGCATCGGGTTGGCCTCGTGGAGCTCGTTCACCTTCTTCAGGATCCGCTTCTTCTCATCGAGCGCCGGCCCGGTCTCGCCGCGCTCTTCCATCCGTGCCACCTCGACGGCCAGGTCCACCTGGTTGGGCAGGAACTCGTGGAGCGGCGGGTCCAGGAGCCGGACGGTCACGGGCAGCCCGTCCATGGCCGTGAAGATGCCCACAAAATCGTTGCGCTGCAAGGGAAGGAGCTTGTCGTAGGCGGCCTCCTCCTCCTCGGACGTCTCGGCGAAGATCATCTGCCGCACGGCGTCGACCCGCTCCTCGCCCAGGAACATGTGCTCGGTCCGGCACAGGCCGATCCCCTCGGCCCCGCGCTCCCGCGCGTTCGTGGACTGGTCGGGCGTGTCGGCGTTCGCCCGTACGCGCAGGCGCCTGGCAGCGTCGGCGAGGGCCATGATCCGCTCGAAGGCCTTCCAGATCTTCTCCTTCCGGGCGGACGCATCCCCGGTCCGAGCTCGCTCCAGCACGGACTCCTCGAGCGGGAGCTCCTCGAGGTAGACGTTGCCGGTGAAGCCGTCGATCGTGATGACGTCGCCCTCCTTGACCGTCGTTCCGTCCACGCTGAAGGACCGGGACCGGAACTCGATCTTGATCGCGTCGGCCCCGCACACCGCCGGGATGCCCTCGCCCCGAGCCACCACGGCCGCGTGCGAGTTCGTCCCGCCGGCCGAGGTCAGGATGCCTTGCGACGCGATCATCCCGTGGTAGTCGTCGGGGGTGGTCTCCCGGCGGACCAAGATCACCCGTTCGCCCCGCGCCGCCCACTCCTGAGCCTCGTCGGCCGTGAACACCACCCTGCCGGCGGCCGCGCCCGGGGAGGCGTTCAGGCCCTTGGCGATGGGCTCGGCCTTCGCCTTGGCGGACACGACTCGCTTGAACAGCTCTTCCAGCCGATTGGGGTCCACCCGGAGCAGCGCCGTGTCATCCTCGATCAGTCCCTCGTCGAGCATGTCGTAGGCGATGACCCACTCAGCGAAGGCGGTCCGCTTGCCGATCCGGGTCTGGAGGATCCACAGCTTGCCCTTCTCGATGGTGAACTCGATGTCGCACATGTCCCGATAGTGCCGCTCCAACGTGTCCATGACCTCGAGGAGCCGCGTGTACGAGACGGGATCGAGGTTCTCGAGCTCGGTGAGGGGCAGGGTGTTCCGGATCCCGGCCACGACGTCCTCGCCCTGAGCGTTCGGGAGGTAGTCGCCGTACGGGCGCTTCTCGCCGGTCGAGGGGTCGCGGGTGAACGCCACCCCGGTCCCCGAGTCCATCCCCCGATTGCCGAACACCATGGCCACCACGTTGACCGCGGTGCCCAGGTCGTCGGGGATCTTGTTCTGGCGCCGGTAGTCGACCGCGCGTTTGCCGTTCCAGGACTTGAACACGGCCTCGACGGCCAGCCGGAGCTGCTCCCGCGGGTCCCGGGGGAACTCGGTGGCCGTGTGCTCCTTGTAGATGCCGAGGAACTCCTCGACGAGCTGCTTCAGGTCGTCGACGTCGAGGTCGGTGTCCTGGGCGTTGGTCCCCTTGCGCTCCTTGGCCTTGTCCAGGGCATCCTCGAAGGCCTCGCCGGGCACGCCCATGACGATCTTGCCGAACATCTGGATGAATCGGCGGTAGGCGTCGTAGGCGAACCGCCAGTCCCCCTCGGACTGCTTGGCCAGTCCCTGGAGGGAGTCCTCGTTCAGCCCGAGGTTCAGGACCGTGTCCATCATCCCCGGCATGGAGAACTTCGCGCCCGAGCGGACCGACACGAGGAGCGGGTCCTCGGGATCCCCGAGCTTCTTGCTCATGGCCTGCTCCAGGCGGCGGAGGTGTTCCTCGACCTCGTCCGTCAGGCCTCCGGGGAAGTCGCCCTTCGCCAGGTAGGCCAGGCAAGCCTCGGTGGTGATGGTGAAGCCGGGAGGGACCGGGAGGCCCATGTTGGTCATCTCGGCGAGGTTGGCCCCCTTGCCACCGAGGAGGTCCTTCATATCCCTGTTGCCCTCGGAGAAGTCGTAGGCGTACTTGGTCATCGCCAGCCTCCGGCCGTACCAAAACCAACGTTTCGAACCCTACAGTCTACGCAGGCAGCATGCTGCCTGGATCGAGGCGTCGACCGTCCGGACTGGGGGAATCGGGACCATCCCACTAGGTTGCGTTCTACGACCGACCGAGAAGGAGGACAGAAGTGACCCTCGAGGTGAAGAACATCGACAAGGACGCCGACGTGCGGGCCTTCGAGCACGGGAAGGCCGAGGTCGCGAAGGCCGGCAACGTGACCGTGGGGCGGGCAACCCTCGAGCCCGGCTGGCGGTGGTCCAATGACGTGAAGCCGATCGCGAAGACCGATTCGTGCCAGGTCCACCACAAGGGCTACGTGATCTCAGGAAGGATCCACGTGGTCATGGACGACGGCGCCGAAGGCGAGGCCGGCCACGACGCCTGGGTCGTGGGCGACAAGCCCTATGTCGCGGTCGATTTCTCCGAGGAGATCGCGGGGTTCGCCAAGCCAAGCTAGAAAGCGACACCCAGCAGTCCACGTCACTCCCGTGGGGCCGCGTTCAGGTCGTCCCGTCGCGTCATGCCGCGGCGGCCTCCAGCGACGTGAGCGTCCCCGCATCGGAGGTGAACAGCACCCGCACATGCTGACCTTCGACGGGAAGGACGCTCGCCGATCGGCCCTCGCGGGATCCCAGCCACTGCCGCGTCGCCGAGGCGAACTCGGCCGCGTCCCGCGGCCCGTCCCA
>VAYX01000213.1 GCA_005885325.1 Actinomycetota bacterium | reverse complement strand
CGACCGAGATGAGGAGAAGGAGCAGGCCCATCTCCAATCCGGCGGCGTGGATGACCCCCGGATGCAGCCCTTCCGCCACCGCGATCGCGGTGAGGGCCTTCAGCGGCTGAACGGGGAACGGCACCTTGAACCAGAGGCCGGCGCCTAGGTACAGGAGCCCGGCGCACAGCAGTACGGCTCCCGCGTCGAGGCCGTTCACCAGGACCAGGGCCGCGGCCAGCGGGACGAGCACGCCGAGATCGGCCACGGCGCCCGAGACCTCGCCGGCTCCGACGTGGAAGCCGCCGGCCCGTTCCGTGGTGTCGGCGCTCATTCCCCCACCTCGACCATGACGTTCGTCGCCTTGACCGTGGCCACGGCGTGCATGCCCGGCTCGAGCGCCATCTCGTCCGCCGCTTCTCGGGTGATGAGGGCCAGGATCCGGTGGGGGCCGGCCAGGATCTCGACGGTCGCCGCCACCCCGTCCTTCTTCACCTCGGTGATGACGCCTGGGAACCGGTTCCGGACGCTCCTCGCCGTGACCTTCGGCCGATCCCGGCGCTCGGCCAAGAGCCTGGCCACCTCCTCGGCGGGAACCAGGCGCTGGCCGCCCTCGGTCCGGGTGACCCGGATCTTGCCCTCGGCCTCCCACCGTCGAAGGGTCTCCACCCGGACGCCGAGCAGCCCCGCGGCTTCCCCGATCCGATAGCTCTCGCCCACCGCCGGAGCATACAGATTTCTAACTAGTGACCGCTAGGGAAACCGGGAAGAACCTGGCTACCTCAGACCGCGAAGCGGACGTGCATGACGTCGCCCTCTTGGACGACGTAGTCCTTGCCCTCCACCCGGATCAGGCCCTTGTGCTTGGACGCCTCCATGCTGCCGGCGGCCACCAGGTCGTCGAAGGAGATGACCTCGGCCCGGATGAAGCCTCGCTCTAGGTCGGTGTGGATGGCACCCGCAGCCTCGGGCGCCTTGGCCCCACGCCGAACCTCCCAGGCCCGGGTCTCGTCCTCGCCGGTCGTCAGGAACGTGATGAGGTCGAGCGCCCGGTACGACGCGTGGACCACCCCGTCGAGGCCCGGCTCGTGCACCCCGAATTCGTCGAGCAAGGCCCGGGCCTCCTCTGGCTCCATCTCCGCGGTCTCGGCCTCGATCGCCGCCCACACGCCGACGGTTCCCTCGGGGAGTTCCGGCGGCACCTCCGTTCCCTCCTCGAGGTTGGCCACCACCACCCACGGCCTCAGCGTGAGTGGCGCGATCGCGCGGAGCTCCTTCTCCTCGTCCTTGGTGAGGCCCGCGTCCCGCAGTAGCTGCTCGCCGTGCAGCGCGTCTCGCGCCCGCGCCAGCGCGTCCACGTCCGCGGACGCCTTGCCCCGCGCTCGCTTCTCCGCCTTCTTCACAGCGGAGTCGACCACCGCCATGTCGGCCAGGATCAGGTCGGCGGTGACCTCGGCGAGTTCCGCGGCCGGCTTCGCGTCGCCCCCGAATGCCCGCACCACGATGGCCAGCGCATCCATCTCCCGGAGCTGCGCGATACCGTGGGCCGACGAGGTTCCTCCCGGCACGTCGGTGAACCGGACCTGCGCGTGGACGATCTTCTTCGACCGCTCCATCGTGGCGAGCGTCTCCACCCGCGGGTCGGGGACCGTGGCCACGGCCTGGCTGGCGGTGCCGCCCTTCGCCCCGGCGCGCGTCAGCGCCGTGAAGAGCGTCGACTTTCCGGAGAATGGGACGCCAACGAGACCGATGTCCTTCATGTGGCGGCGAGCCTAGCAGCCGGTCCTGGCGGGACGATCGTCCACGCGGACCTGCCTGGATGCGATGAGGGCTGGGCTCCGGCCCAGCCCTCTGCTACCGGGAGACCACTCGTGCTACGCGGCCTTCTTGGTCTCCCAGAAGATCTTGTCGATCTCGGCGATCGCGTCGAGCAGGCCCTGGCCCTGCTGGGGGTCCTGCGACTTCTTGGCCAGCCCGGCCTCCTTGGTGGCCTTCCAGAACAGGTCGTGGAGCTTGGGGTACTTCTCGAGGTGCTCGGGCTTGAAGTAATCGGTCCACAGCACCCACAGATGCTCCTTGACCAGATTGGCCCGCTCCTCCTTGATGATCAGGCACCGAGCCCGATAGTCGTCCACGGTCTCGGCCTTGGTCTTGAACTTCTCGGGGTCCTGGTACCGGGTCTGGATGGCCTTCACCGACTCGGCCTCGATCTTGGCCTGGGCCGGGTCGTAGATGCCGCACGGCAGGTCGCAATGGGCATGGACGACGCGGCTCGGCTTGAGCAAAGCTTCGAGGATGGACATGCCGCCTCCTTCGAACGGGGTCCCAGGAAGAACCTATCACCGTGATCGTCGGAGGCTCGGCCGAGCCATGGCCGGGGCGGCGGTGGGCGTGGCCTTTGCCTACAGCTTCCTGCGGTGGAAGCCGTTCAAGGTGGAGGTCCGAGGCCCGAGCATGGCCCCAACGCTCGTCCCGGGGGACTGGGCCCTGGCGGTGGCCCCGGGACGGCTCCGGCGGTGGGACGTGATCGTTCTGGAGCATCCGTCGCGCCCGGGCTTCGAGCTGGTGAAGCGGATCACCGGGATCCCGGACGAGCTCGCGCCCGACGGCCGGATCCTGGAGATCGGGCAGTGGTGGGTGGAGGGCGACAACCCGGACCTGTCCACCGACAGCCGCCACTTCGGCCCGGTCACCACCGATCGGATCAGGGCCAAGGTCCGCCTGATCTACTGGCCCCCGTCCCGGCGGCAGCTCCTGTAGGGGGCGGTTGCCGCGATTCCGAGGTAGGGCGTAGGATTTGCAGTTGCAATGATCCGGACACGGTGCTGCGGGCTCGTGGGGGCAATGATCCCCTGCCGGTGCTGCTGTCCCCAGGTGCCCGGCGCCCGCCCGTAGGCGGCCGCGCCACCGGCACCGATCCCCTCTCGCCCACCCCATCACCGTCTGGAGGTTCCCGCCGATGAGCATCACCGCCACCACCGTCGACGCCAGGGGCCAGTCCTGCCCCGGGCCGCTCGTCACCTTGCACCGGGCCCTGAAGGACGGCGGCCCGGGCGACGTGTTCGAGCTGCTCGCCACGGACCCGGGGTCGAAGTCCGACGTCCCGTCGTGGGCCACGCTCTCGGGGAACGAGCTCCTCGAGGCGAGCCACGAGGACGGCGTGTTCCGCTACCTGATCAGGAAGGCATGACGGTGGGCCACGCGACCGGGAACGGCTCCACCGACGCCACTGAGCTCACCGAGCTCATCGATCGGGCGCTCGCCGAGCGCGAGGCGCGCGACGGGTTCAACAAGAAGAACAAGATCACGATCGTGGCCTGGGACGGCCACCTGGACCGCATCTGGCCCACCCTCATCCTGTCCACCACGGCCGCGGCTTCCGGGATGGAGGTGTCGGTCTTCTTCACCTTCTGGGGCCTGTTCGCGCTGGTGAAGCCGGAGAAGCGCATGACCGGCAAGGAGTGGATGACGAAGGCGCTGTCGGTGCTCAACCCCGGCGCCATGAAGCGGGCCAAGCTGTCCCGGTACAACTTCGCCGGCATGGGTCCGTGGATGCTCGGCAAGGTGGCCGAGGACTACAAGACGCCGCACCCCACCGAGCTCCTGGAGATGGCCCGCGATATGGGCGTGCGCCTGATCCCCTGCCAGATGACCATGGACCTGATGGGTGTCAAGGAGGAGGACCTGATCGACGGCCTGGAGGAGCCGATCGGGGCCGCCACCGCGCTCCTGGAGATGAAGGAGTCGTCGATCCAGCTGTTCATCTGACCCGGCCGTAGCCCCCCGGACGGACGGGCTCAAGTCCGAGCCCCGCGATTGCCGACCACAAGGGTGTGATCGGCCACCCGGCGCTCCGCGTCCCGCCTCGCCCAGACTTTCCGGTTCCCACGCGTCCGGACGTCTACGTCCCGCCCATGCCGCCCGCGGGTGGCCGCTCCCCGTGGCGGAACAACCGGCGATTGATCGCCCTCCTGCTCCTCGCGGTCATGGTGGGCGGGCCCGTGGCGGTTGTGCTCGGCCACGACCGGCCGGAGGAGTACGCGTTCATCGCCTCGATCGGCGGCCATCCCTATCGATGGAACCCCTGTGCGCCGATCCACTACGTCGTCAACTTCTACAACGCACCTCCCGGAGCCCTGGAGGACGTGAAGGTCGTCGCGTCTCGGGTGAAGGCCGCGACCGGCATCGACCTCATCTACGACGGGCCGACCGACGAGCCTCCCTCCCGATACCGGGACGCCTACGAGCCGGACCGGTACGGGGAGCGATGGGCCCCGGTCCTGATCGCCTGGATCTCGGCCGCCCCCGGCGACGACTCACAGTGGTCGCGCCCCGGCCTTCAGTTCGCGGGCCTCTCGACGCCCTTGCCGGCGCTCGGTGGCTCGGGGGTGTACGTGAGCGGGTGGATCGTGATCAACACCGAGCAGACCGGCCCCCCAGGGTTC
>VAYX01000212.1 GCA_005885325.1 Actinomycetota bacterium | reverse complement strand
CAGCAACAGCGAGGCCCCGGGCAGATGCTCCAGCACGCCGGCGATGGCCGAGGCGAACGCGGCCGGCACCGGGTCGGTCGCGTCCGGCCCCGCGAACGCGTTGGTCTGGCCGTCCCAGCACGAGAAGTGGATGTGCCCGCTCGATCCCTCTTCGCCCGGCGCGGTCTTCGCCAGGAAGGAGGCGCGCATGCCCATCGACGCCGCCAGCTCCTTCACGGCGAACTTCACCAGCGCGGCGTCGTCGGCGGCGCGGAGGCCCCGCCGAGGTCCCAGGTTCAGCTCGAGCAGCCCGGGGCCCGCCTCCGTGTGCACGGCGGAGAGCTCCACCCCCAACGCCTCGAGCGCCGGGACAAG
>VAYX01000211.1 GCA_005885325.1 Actinomycetota bacterium | reverse complement strand
GTCCCACAGACGGATCTCGTACTCGAGCGCCGCCATGGCCTCGAACCCCAACTCCCCCATCTCGTCGAGCACGTGCCGGAACGCCTCTCGCGGTGCAAAGTCGCACGGGGTTCCGTCGGGCCAGCTCGGGGTGGCCAGGCAGACCCGCCATCCCGGACGCCACGTCAGCTCGTGGAGGGTCTCGGGTTCCGGATGCACGAGCAGGTCGGCGGCCCCGGTCCGGATGCCGAACCCTTCGAAGTCGGCGATCGGCGTGTCCACGGGGTCCAGGCCCAGGATCAGGTCGGTCATCACCGTCCCGTGCCGGACCGCCGAGTCGAACGCGGCGGGTCGCAGCGCCTTCCCCCGGATCGAACCGTTGACGTCGGGGATCCCGAGCAGGACGAACTCGGCGTCGCCGGCGCGGCCCTCGGAGATCACGAGGCGGCCGCCGAGCCCGTCAACGCGCGCTTGATGGTGCGTTCCACGTCCCCGATCGTGGCCGCGAACCGCTCGACCATCTCGCCGAGCTCCGCGTCGGTGCTGGTGTAGGCCGGGGCCAGCAGGACCTGATCACCCGCGTAGCCATCGGCCTGCGGATGCGTGGACGTCACCAGCAGGCCGTGCTCCAACGCAGTGTCGTCGACCAGCGCCGCGGCATCCAGGTCATCGGGGAGGAACGACGTTCCGTCGCGAGGGTCGACCAGTTCCGCGCCAAGCAGGAAGCCGCGGCCGCGGACCTCGCGGACGATCTCGGAACCGGACACCGCGGCCTCGAGCTCACCGAGCACTCCCGGACCGCGGTCGCGGACCCGTTCCACCAGCCCTCGCTCAGTGATCATGTCGAGGACGGCCAGGCCGACGGCGGAGGACAGCGGCGCGCCGTCCCACGTGTGGCCCAAGTCGAACTCTCGCGAACCCTTCTCGATCGCCTCGTACACGGGTTGCCGGCAGAGCACGGCCCCGAGGGGCGCGTGGCCGGCGCCGAGCGCCTTCCCAACGGCGACGATGTCGGGCTCGATGGGGAGCTGGTGGGCGGCCAGCCACGTCCCGACCCGGCCGATCCCCGTCACCACCTCGTCGAAGCAGACCAGGAAGCCGTGCTCCTCACGGCGCTCGTCCAGCCCTCGCCAGAACCGCTCGGGCGGCGAGTAGCCGGGAAGGGCGGCCGCGCTGATCGGCTCGCAGAAGAACGCGGCGATCGTCTGCGGGCCCGCCTGCTCGAGGAGGCGATCCAGCTCCTTCAGCGCGTACGGCGTGTACGGCTCCTGGAGGGCGCGCCGGCCGGAGAGCGCCAGGGTGCCCATGGTCGAGCCGTGGTAGGCCTGGCCCGGCGAGATCACGCGCCAGCGTTCCGTGTCACCCCGGTCCACGTGGTAGATCCGGGCGAGCTGGAGGGCCGTCTCGTTCGCCTCGGACCCCCCCGAGACGAACCGCACGCGCGCCATCTCCGGGGCCACGACCTGGAGCATTCGGTCGGCCAGCAGCTCCTGCGGCTCGCTCGTGAAGTGGTGGTTGTAGAAGTACGCGATGCGGCCGGCCTGCTCCGTGGCCGCCGCGACCAGCTCGGGAACTCCGTGGCCCAGACACGTGACCATGGCGCCACCCGAGCACGCGTCGAGGATCCGCTTCCCGTCGGTCGTGGTGAGCCAGACGCCCTCGCCGCCTTCCACGTTCGGGTACTCCAGGTCGAGGAAGCGCGGGAACACGCTGGTGTCGTCCGAACGGATCGTCCCCTTCACGTCGCCGCCCGGGACCCCAGTCCGGCGACCCGGTCGAGGTATCCCTCGAGCAGCCGCCACGACGTTCCCTTGCTCTCGGCCGCCCGCCGGTTCGTCTCCTCGAGCAGCGCATCCGGGTCGACTCCCTCGGCGTCGAGCTCGTGGCGATACGCGCGGACCCACTCGTCCATGATCTCGGGCGTCACCTCGGGATGGAACTGCAGGCCGAGGCTCCGACCGGAGACGAACGCCTGCGTGCCGAGGTCGGTCTCGGCGAGCACCTTCGCGTCGGGCGGCGCGGTGATGACGTCGAAGTGCCACTGGAACCAAGGGCCTTGGGGAACGAGGTCGGGGGCCGTGGTCCGCACCGGGAGCCACCCGATCTCCGACTCGGAACCGCGGTACACCTCACCGCCCAGCACCCGGGCGAGCATCTGGCCTCCGAAGCACAGGCCGAGGATCGGCACGTTCGCGTCGACGGCGCGCCGCATCAGATCCGCCTCACTCGTGACGAACCGGTGCGAGTCGTCGTACGCGGCGAACTCGGAACCGAGCGAGACGATCAAGTCGTACTCCTCCGGTTCGACCTTGGGCTCGTCGAGGTCGATGCGGAAGACGTCCATCTCGGCGCCGTGGCGCCGCTCCGAGCCCGCTCGCTCATCGCTCGGCCCCCGTCGTGGCCGGGTGAGCGGCCAGCTCGCGGTCGACGCCCTCGGCGACGTGCCGCACGGTGTCGGCGAACCGGGACACCATCTCGGCGAGCTCGTCGTCGGTCGTCGTGAAGGGCGGCGCGAACAGCGTCTGGTCGCCGGCGTACCCGTCTCGGGTGGGCTGCGTGGACAGGACGATCAGGCCACGCTCGAAGGCCGCCTCATCGATCCGGGCCCCCACGCGGAGCTCCCGCGGGAGGAGCGAATCGCTGTCACGGGGATCGACGAACGACACGCCCAGCAGGTACCCATGCCCTCGAACCTCGCGGACCATGGGGATGCCCCCCAGGGCCGCGTCGAGCTCCTTCAGAAGACGCGCCCCACGATCGCGAACCCGCTCGACGAGGTCCTCCGAGCGCATCGCGTCCAGCACGGCGAGCCCGACGGCGCACGCGAGCGGCGAGCCGTCCCACGTGTGCCCCAGGGTGAAATGCCTCGAACCGCGGGCGACCGCCTCGTACACGTGCTCGCGCACGAGCAGCGCGCCGATGGCCACGTACCCCGCGCCGAGGCCCTTCGCCGTGGCGATGATGTCCGGCGCGCACTCGGTGCCGGCTCCGGCGAACCACCGCCCCGTTCGCCCCACGCCGGTGACGACCTCGTCGAACAGCACCAGGAAACCGTGCCGCTCGCGCCGCTCGGCCAGTCCCTCCCAGAACCGCGGTGGTGGCGTGTAGGCCGGCAATGCCGCAGCGCTGATCGGCTCGCAGAAGAACGCCGAGACTGTCCCCGGCCCGGCCTCCTCCAGAGCCTCATCGAGTGCGTCGAGCGCCGCCTGGCCCGTTGGGTCGAACCGCCAGGTGCTCGGCGGGATGTGCAGGTGATGGGGCAGGTAGGGGCCGAACGGCCCCTGCAAACCCGGCCGGCCGGTCAGGGCCAGGGTCTCCATCGTCGGACCGTGATAGGCCTGCGCCGGCGAGATGACCTGCCACCGATCCGCCTCGCCTCGCTCCACGTGATAGCTCCGGGCCAGTTGGACGGCCATCTCGTTCGCGTCCGAACCACTCGCCACGAAGCGAGCGCGGGTGAACCCCTCGGGCGCGACCTCAACGAGCTCGCGGGCCAGGCGCTCCTGCGCGGGGTTGGTGAGCCGCTCGTTGTGCACGTACGAAAGCCGATCGGCCTGAGCCCGGGCGGCCTCGATGATGTCCGTTCGGCCGTGGCCCAGGGTGGCGGCCATCGACCCGCCGCTCATCGCGTCCAGGTACCGGCGGCCGTCGGCGTCCTCCACCCAGACGCCCTGGCCGCGCACGATGACCGGATAGCGCCGATCGAGCTCCAGCGGGAGCACGCGAGTCCCTGCGCTGTCGACCATCGACCGGAGATTACCTCTCGGTCGGCGCCCCCACGAACCCGGCACCCGACTATGCCTGGCGGTGGGCGGGACGCTATCCTGCTGCCCCGTGGCTGGCCTGAACGACATCCTCGAGGGGTGGAAGAAGGACGGGATCGAGTGGGTCCGGTTCGAGCTGCCGGACATGCACGGTACGTCCCGGTCCAAGACGATCCCCCTCCGGCACGCTCTTGGGTACGCCGAGCGAGGGCTGAACATGTACGGCGGCGCCAGCGTCCTCGACAGCCGGTCCGACGTCGTGGGGGGCACGCTGTACAACGAGGAGCGCCGGTACGGGGATCAGCTCCTGTTCCCCGACCCCGACACGGCGGCGGTGGTCCCGTGGGCCGACCGGACGGCCCGGCTCATCTGCGACGCCCGGTGGTACGACGGGACGCCGCTCGACGCCACGCCGCGGCAGGTCTACCGCAGGGTCCTGGAGCGATGCCGGGCCATGGGGTACGAGCCCGTCACGGGGTTCGAGTACGAGTTCTACCTCCTGAACCCCGAGACCCTGGAGCCGCTGTTCAGCGGGTATCACATCTTCAACACCGTTCGGAACGCGTACGTCCCCACGATCGGCCGCATCCTCGAGCTCATGCCCCAGATCGGCGTGGACATCATCACGTCGAACTGCGAGTACGCGGGGTCGCAGTGGGAGATCAACTTCGCGCCCGGAACCGGCCTTGCCGGTCCCGACCAGGCGTTCACCTTCAAGAACGGGGTGAAGGAGATCGCGAGAAACGACGGCTACCTCGCCACGTTCATGAGCAAGCCGTTCGGGGACTCCGCCGGCAGCGGGTGCCACACCCACATCTCGCTGGTCGATGCGAAGAGCGGGAAGAACGCGTTCGGCGACGCCGACGACCCCCAGGGCATCACCGATCTCTGCCGGTCGTTCATCGCCGGGCAGCTCCGGTATGCGAAGGCGGTCGACGCGCTCATCGCGCCGACGGTGAACTGCCACCGGCGGCGGCGGAGGCACACGTTCAGCCCCACCAACATCTCCTGGGGGCTCGAGGACCGCTCCGCGCTCTTGCGCGTGAAGGGCGGGGCCCTGGAGTCGACGCACACGGAGAACCGCGGCCCCACGGCCCTGTCGAATCCCTATCTGGTCGGCGCGGCGCTGCTCTCGGCCGGCCTCGCGGGGATCGAGCAAGGGCTGAAGCCTCCCCCGCCGTCGAGCGGGGCCCCGGCCGAGGACGACCCCTCGCTCGAGCCGCTCCCCTCCTCGCTGGCCGAGGCCCTCGGTGAGCTGTCGGGCGAGCCTGCCACGAAGGAGTTCTTCGGGGAGGAGTTCCTGAAGGTCTATACGGCCATCCGAGGCCACGAGCTCGCCCGGTTCGCCGACTCGGTGAGCGATTGGGAGCGCCGGGAGTACCTCGAGCTGTTCTGAGGAGGTCGTTCACGTGGACGCTTCGCGCCGGTACGAACTGATCGCCCGACACCGGGAAGGGCCGGCGGTCGTGGAGCAGGTCGCGGCGGGGCTCGGGGACGAGGAGCTCGACCACGTGCCCGCCGACGGTGGGTGGTCGGCGCGGGCGGTCATCCATCACCTGGCGGACAGCGAGATGATGTCCGCCGCTCGGCTCCGCCTGCTGCTCGCTGAGGACTCGCCCGTCATCCAGGGCTACGACGAGGAGGAGTTCGCTCGCCGGCTGCACTACGACTCCCGGCCCCCCGGGCCATCGCTGGCGGCGTTACGAGCCACTCGGGACAGCACGGCGGCGATCCTGGACCGGCTGAGCGAGGAGGATTGGGGCCGGTCCGGCATCCACACGGAGGGCGGGGACTACTCCGTGGAGATGTGGCTCGAGATCTACGCCGAGCACGCCCACGATCACGTCGGACAGATCGGGTCCTTACTCCCGACCCGCGCGCCACTACGTCAGCGGGTAGATCCTGAGCGCGTTCACCCTCGCGATGCCCTCGGCGATGCGCCCTGCGGTCGCCACGTCGCAGTGGTCGGCCTCGATCCAGCCGTCGAGGACCTCCTGGAGGGCTCGTCGGAAGAGCATGGCTCCAAGGTGGTACTGCTCGGCCAGCCCGAACGCGTCTGAGGAGAACAGCAGCTTCGAGAACGGCGCGACCTCCATGGCCTCCGCCAGCAACCGCGATGAGCTGGGGCCGTGATAGTGGAGGGCCGAGCCCACGTCGAAGTACACGTTCCCGTAGACCGCTGACAGGTACGCCGCGTCGCGGTGGAACGGGTAGCAGTGCAGGAACACCACGTTCACCCCGAGCCGGTCGAACTTCCGGATCAACCCGGTGAGGAGCGTGGGGTTCGACAGGTGCAGGTCGAGGTCGGCGTCCCCCCAGCCGCTGTGGAACTGGATGGGGAAGCCTCGCTCTCGGGCCAGCCGCACGCCCGACCAGATCCCGAACCGGAGCAGCACGGGATCCGCCACGCGAGGACGTCCCGACGCCGCCGCCTCCAGGAACGGTCCGGCGGCCCGCACGACCTCGGTCTCGGACGGCGTCTCCGGGTCGAGCGAGAACCCACCGCGGTAGGCCACGATGGTCTTGAGCCCCACGGCCTCCCGCGATGCGTCATCCAGCGCCTCCCGGAACGCACTCGGGTACGTGCTCGCATCCACGCCCGAGACTGCCACGGCCTCCGCAACGGCCTCAAGCCGGACGATCTCGTGGACGGGAACCGCGGCCAGCTCGCCCATCGCCTTGAGGTCGTGGAGCTCCTCGGAGCGGTACCCGGTGTCGAGGAGGAGCGCGCCCATGCCGGCTTCCTTCAGGAACGAGCGGGCCACCCCGTCCGCTCCGAGGTCTGCCCGGCGAGCGACGTAGTCCTGGGGGGAGGCGAACGGCTCGAGGCCCAGCACCGGGGCGCACCACCGGCGAACCGCCAGGCCGAGGGGCGAATCGAACCGACTGGTTCCCCGGGGGGGCGGGTCGGAGCTCTCGGCGATCAGGTTCTCGAACCCGGCCAGGTCGAGATCGGCCTTCACCACGCCGTGGCAGTGGTGGTCGATGAGCCGGAGATCCTCGACGTCGACCTCTGCCACCGCCGGACCACCTCCGCGCAACCGCACCGCCGAACGGGCCCGAGCATAGCCTCGCGTCCTTCGCCGCGCGCTGCGCTCGCGCCCCGCCGCCCGCGGATGCGATGATTCACGCGATGCCATCGGCAGAGGAGATGGCCCGGCGCGCCGACCAGGCGAGCGCGTTGGCGGAGTCGCTGTTGGTCCAGGGCGTCCGGGCCGTCGCGCTCAGCCAGGTCGACAACGCCGGCGTCACGCGGGTGAAGACCGTCCCGGTGTCGCGCCTCGAGCGGGCCGTGAAGTACGGGGTCGGCATGTCCCCGGTGTTCGAGGTGTTCCTGGTCAACGACTCGATCACGTCGAGCGACGAGGTCGGCGGCCCGGTGGGCGACCTCCGGCTCATGCCCGACCCGTCGGCGCTGAGGGTGCTCGCGGCGCAGCCCGGGTGGGCCTGGGCTCCGGTGGACAAGCACACCCAGGAGGGCGAGGCCTACGCCGGGTGCCAGCGGTCATTCGCCAGGCGGATGGCGCGACGGGCGACCGACGCCGGGATCGATGTGCGGATGACCTTCGAGCTGGAGTGGTTCCAGGCCGCCCTGGGCTCGGAAGTCGACAACCCCATCCACACGGGTCCGGGGTATGGGCTGCCGGTCCTGGCGACCATCTCGGATTACGCCCGGGACCTCATCGCGGCGCTCGAGGAGGAGGGAGTGGGGGTCGAGCAGTTCCATCCCGAGTACGCCATGGGGCAGTTGGAGGTCTCCGTGGCGCCGTCCGACCCGGTCGGCGCGGCCGACACGACCGTCCTGGTTCGCCAGACCATCCGGGCCATGGCGGCCACGCACGGGATGCGCGCGTCGTTCTCCCCCATCGTGGTCGCGGGCCACGTGGGGAACGGTGGGCACGTGCACTTCAGCCTGTGGCGCGACGGCAAGAACCTGTTCGACGGGGGCCGGGGTCCGTATGGGATGACCGCGGAGGGCGAGGCCTTCGTGGCCGGCGTGCTGGCCGAGCTTCCCGCGCTCGTGGCCGTGGGCTCGCCCAGCGTTCCGAGTTACCTCCGGCTGATCCCCTCACACTGGGCCGGGGCCTTCGCGTGCTGGGGGCGGGAGAACCGGGAGGCCGCCGTCCGATTCGTCACCGGCATGCTCGGGACGCGCGACACCGCAGCGAACACCGAGGTGAAGTGCTTCGACCAGAGCGCGAACCCCTACCTGGTGGCGGGGGCGCTCATCGCGGCCGGCCTAGCCGGTGTGGAGAAGGACCTGCGGCTGCCCGACGAGGTCACCGTGGACCCCGGCGGACTCTCTGCCGACGAGCTCGCTCACCAGGGCATCCAGCGGCTGCCGCAGTCCGTCGAGGAAGCGCTGTCGAACCTGGAGAAGTCGGACGTCTTGCGGGATGCCATGGGGCCGATGCTGTTCGGGCCCTTCGCGGCGGTTCGCCGTGGGGAGGCCGAGGCCTTCGCCGGCAAGGGTCCGGAAGAGATCGTGGCGGCCCACCGCTGGCGGTACTGAACGTGCGTCGCCGTCAGCCCGCCAGGCGGGCAACGATTCGGGCGACGAGCTCGCGGCGTGCTTGATCGGAGCGAACCCCGATGGACATCTCGAGGTGGAGGAAGGTGTCGCTTGCCGCCCTGGTCGACGCGCCCTGGACGTTGGTCGTACCTCCCAGCTCGCTGCAGTTCGTTCCGTCGTAGAGGCAGACGGAGAAGCCGGCCTTCCTAAGCGCGGCCGCGACCTCAGCAGCGAGAGCGTCGGGCGGAAATGCGCCCGTGGAGACGACCACGTCCCCGTAGCTCTCGTGGCGGTCCTGCTCGAACCCGTGGGGCTCGAACACGACCGCGCCCGGAACCAGAGCGGCGCCGTGCACGGCCTGGAACACGCTGTAGCCGTCGTGGGCGACGTCGGCGACGTCGCCGGCGTTCGCGAACCTGCTCGCTCCAGCCACCAGCAACGCGCGCGCATTGGCGAGTCGGAATGTTTCGACCCCCACGGGAGGCGTATCGATGTCGTCCAGCGGGTGGGCAACCTCCACGATCAGCCTCGAGGTGGAGCCCGGCGAGTAGACGTACAGCCCCCAGGCGTGGGGCCAGGAGCCGTCCGGGTTCCGGAGCTCTTGCAGGACCACGAACTGGCGCCCAGTGGGGACGTCCGTGAA
>VAYX01000015.1 GCA_005885325.1 Actinomycetota bacterium | reverse complement strand
TCAGGACCTCCATGCCCTCCTCGTCATCGCCGGCCTTCAGCATCAGGAGCACGGCCTCGAGCGAGAGCGACGCGGCCGAGACGCCCTGGACCGGCCCGTCGTGGAGGTCGCGAGCGATGCGGTTGCGTTCGCTCTCGATGGCCGCGTTGGTCCGGCGCATGATCCGGGTCCGGTCCTCGTCGCGGTCCTGGAGGAACTTGAACAGCGAGCGGATGGTCTGGTCCGCCACGCGCTGGGCCGTGACGTCGCGGACGAGCAGCAGCCGCCTGGGGGGGTCGCCCGGGATCTCCGAGGTCCGGGCCTCGAGGTAATTGGCGTTCCCCTCCTGGAGCAGCGTCCCCTGACCGGTCGTGGGAAGCGTGATGAAGGACTCGTCGGCCTCGATCGCGGCGGCGAGGGCCGCCCACGGCTGGCCCTCGACCATGCTCTGGGGCAGTTCCAGCATGCTGCAGAAGGCCTCGTTGGCTCGAACGATCACGTCCTTGTGGTCCAGCTCCACGATCCCGTCCACGGCCGCCTCGAACACCAGGCGGAGGCGCTCCTCCGAGTCGCGCAGGGTCTCGTTGGCCCGCTGGAGACGCGCGAGTGCCTTGTCGGTCTCGCGGAGGGCCGCCTCCTTGGCTTCGAGCGCGTCCTGCGCATCGCGCGTTGCCTGGGTGCTCCGCAGCTGGTTCACCAGGATCCGGAGCGCGACGGCCACCCCGAGCACGTAGATCAGCCCTGAGGCCTGGACCGGACCGATGACCGCGTTCGTCTCCATGGCCGCGACCAGTCCGAGCGCCGCGCACGCCGTGGCCACGGCCACCGTGGTCAGCAGGGCCCGGCCATACCGGGAGGGCCGGGCGACCTTTCCGTCGCCCATCCGCCGGGGTGCCGCGGTCACCACGAACGCCAGCCCCAGCGCTCCGAGCGCGAGTGGGAGGTCCACCGCGGAACGTCCCGAGGTGTACGTCCCCCGGACCCATTGCTCGGCGAAGACCACCGCGCCCGCCGAGAAGGCGGCGATCATGCCGAACTGCCCGATGTGGGCGACCGACGGGACCCACAGGACGAGGGCTCCGTATGCCGTGAGCGCCGTGGCCACCATCATCGCGAACACGGCGGTCGATACGGACTCGATCGACGTCGCCACATCGGGACGGAGCGCGAGGTACAGGATGACGGCGATGGAGGCCGCGCCGAGGGCCACGTCGGCCGCGATCTCGCCCCGGACCTCCTGACGGAAGTGCTGGCGATACTCGATCTCGATGGGGATGAAGAAGATCGCCCCGATGAGCAGGAAGAGCGAGTCGTAGGGGCTCGGTGAATAGTCGATGCTGCTCCTGAAGTCGTTGATCATGAACAGGACCGCCACGAGGGCCATCGCCAGGATCCCGAACGCGAGGAACGGGAGGCTTCGAAGCAGGCCGGCGGATCGCACCCGCCACAGGATGACGCCGGCCGACAGCACACAGGCCCCGGCGAGAACCGCGTCGTGGAGGCCGTCGACGTCGACCAGGGAGGCGCCACCCACGAGGTGCGTGGTCACCACGCCCGCCATGGCGGCGCCGAGGACGCCAAGGACGAGCCAGGTCGAACGGCGGCGGGCCGCTTCGATCGACATCGGCCCTCTATGTTGCCTCGCAGAAGGGCTCGACTCCATCACCCGCCTGGAGAGGGGCAGGCCGATCTCGGCCTAGGTCAGTTGGAGGACCAGTGGGTGCTGACCCCCGGTCGAGCTACTCGATCAGGCGCCGGCGGAGCGCCTCGGCCACGGCGGCCGTGCGGTCGGAGGCCCCGAGCTTCTCGAAGATGTGCTCGAGATGGGTCTTCACCGTGTCGGGCGAGATGTAGAGGCGCTCGGCGATGTCCCGGTTGGTGTGCCCGAACGCGAGCAGCTGGAGGACCTCGATCTCCCGGGCCGTGAGCGTCTCGGCCTTGCGGTCTCGCTCCTTGGCCTGGGAGAGCTCCTCCGCCAGGGCCACCACGAGCTGGGGGTCGATGACCATGTTTCCCCCGGCGACCAGGCGGACGGTCTGGATCAGGTGCTCGGCGTCGCGGGCCTTCAGCACGTAGCCCCGCGCCCCCGAGCGAACCGCCTCCACCACGAACTGGCGGTCGTCGTAGGCGGTGAGCATGATGACGCCGACCTTGGGGAAGCGGTCGCGGATCAGCCGGGCCGCCTCCAGGCCGTCCATCTCGGGCATCCGGATGTCCACCAGGGCGATGTCGGGCTTCTGCTGCTCCACGAGGTCCAGGAGCTCCTGGCCGTTGGATGCCTCACCCACGACCTCGATACCGTCCGCCATGTCCAGATATCGGCGAAGGCCCTGCCTGACCAGCGAGTGGTCGTCCGCGATGCCTACCCGTATGGTCACCCGAGGCTCCCTCTGCCGCCCACGGCCCGACTGTCTGGCCCATCCTATATGTCGGCCCGCCCGGTCTAGAAGATGTAGTACCAGTTCACGAACAGCACCACGAGGAGCCCGAGCCCGGCGGCCCCCACGGCGGCCACGGCCTTCTGGGGGATGCGCCATCGCTCGGTCAGCTCCGCCAGGGCCCAGAAGGCCGGGAACAGGGGGAGCACGAACCGGGGCATCGACATCAGGGGGCGGTCGGCGAACACGAACGAGAAGGGGATCAGCAGCCCGCCCCAGAGGTACACCGAGCACGAGGGCCGGTACCGGAACAGGGCGAAGACGGAGGCCCCGACCACCGGCACAACGATCAGCCAGTCGATCAGCCAGTACCCGCCGTTCGTTTTGCCGAGATACCGGAACGCGTCATACGTGCCGTTGGCCAGGGTGGCCCAGGGCCATGAGAACGTGCGCTGCCAGTTGGCCTGCTGGACCACGGGGGCCAGCCAGTCGCCCGCCTTCGCCCCCCAATACGCGAGATAGGCCAGCGTGCCGAGCCCGGTGGCCACGGCGGCTCCGATGCCCGGCAGGGCCGACCCGCGGCCCTCGGCCCGCTGATGGAACGCCTCCACCAGCAGGGCCGGCGCCAGCACCACGCCGACGTTCCTGGTCAGGGCGGCCAGGGCCCCGGCGGCACCGGCCACCGCCCACCTCCGGGATCTCGCCGCCCAGAAGGTCGTTACCGCCAGGAGTAGGAACAGCGACTCGCTGTAGGGAGCGAAGAAGAAGAAGGACGAGGGGAACAGCGCGACGAGCAGGACCGTCCTTCGGGCCGTCTCGACCGAGCGCTCGGAGGCCGTGAGCGCGTAGAGCACGCACAGCCCGCCGGCGATGGAGGCGTTCGAGACCAGGAGCGCCGCGGCGAACGGATGGCCCCCCGTGGCCCACGACACCGCCCGGTACCCGCCCGAGGCGATCCGCAGGAACCACAGCGCGTCGAACCGCTCGAAGCTTGTGAAGGCGTTCTGCCATCCGGGGTCGGGAAGGGGCTGCGCCCGCCAGCCGGGGACCGAGACCGGCTTGAGCGGAGGGAACAGCTCGACGGCCACGAGCCCCAGGACGAGCAGCCCCAGGCGCACCGCGAGGAAGACCGTCAGGCTGTAGCGGATCCCCTCTCGTGTCTCGGGCTTCACGCGGGGACGTCCGCTAGCGCGGCGGCGGGAGCGAGGCGCCCGTCCTCCACCTCAGGCCGGCGGACCCATACGACGAGGCACCACACCAGGACGACTGCCCGAACCACCACGGCCACCTCGAACGCGCCGATGGGAAGCCCTCCCACCCCCGTGTACCGGCCGAACCAGGAGAACCGGGTCAGGAACACGGCGACATCGGCCGCCTCGAACGCGGCGAACAGGCGAAGGTTCGGCAGGGCCAGGGCGAACCAGGGGAGCAGCCAGAGCCCGTATTGCGGCGAGTACACCTTGTTCGTCAGCAGGAACGCCACGAGGAGGGCGAACCCGAACGTCCACCGGGGGAAGTCCGGCACGACCTTGCGGCGGAGCCGGTACAGCAGGATCGAGGCCGCAAGCAACAGGATTGCGGAGGCCACGTTGATGAAAAGAGTGTGCCCGCAGTACAGCTTGCCGGTGAGGCGGTTGCAGGCGATGAACCACAGGCTGTCCCAGTCGGCCGGACGGTCGCGGTTGAACCCGAAGAACTCCCACCAGCTCTTGGGGGCGGCCAGCACGAACGGAAGGTTCACCGCCACCCAGGCGCCGGCCCCCGCCCAGGCCAAATGGATGCCCCGGTCGGGCTCCCGGTCCCGGAACCGTCCCAGGACGAACGGCACGAGTAGCAGGGCCGGATAGATCTTCGCCGCGGCTCCCAAGCCGAGCAGCGCGCCGGCCCAGACGTCGCGCCGGTTCAGGTAGGCGAGCGTCGCCGCCGTGGCGAACGCCACCGCCAGCAGGTCCCAGTTCATGAAGCCGTAGATGAGGAGCGTCGGCGCGAGCGCGAAGTACAGGGCCCGGGATCCCACCAGCAGGTAGAGGCAGACGAGCACGACGAATGCCGCGATCGAGAGCAGCACGACGTTGGCGTAAAAGAACCCCGCGATGCCGTTCGACATCCAGGCGGCCAGGCGCATCGCGTACATCGAGAGCACCGGGTACTCGTCGCATTCGCCGTCCGCCGATGTGCAGGCATCCAGGTAGGGGAGCCGGCCTCCCGTGAGCTGCTCGGTGCCGTGCAGGGGCACGATGTCCGAATAGCAGTACGAGCGGTACTGGCGGCCGTCGCCCCAGTCGCCGCCGGCGCAGGGCGCCTTCATCGCGATCCCCAACGCCAGCGTGGTCGCCAGGCAGGTCATGACCAGGCCGAGCCCGATCTGCTTGGTGGGCGGCGCCACGGGGCCGATTATCCCGCCCGGCACGGCCGGCAGGGGAGGCCATCCACCCCGGACATGGGTGCGGGGCCGCCGAGGGGGAGGCGGCCCCGCCGTCACCTGTGAGCGCGCGCCGAGCCGGCGTCTGCACCCCCAGATGAACAAGAGAGCGATGAGCTCTCGTGGTCCGGGTCATCTTTCGGTTCGGCAGGATGGGGGATCCGCTGCATCCCACGGGACGGGTAGAACCGGGTACCTGATTTCGGGTAGGCGTAGCGGCGGTTCGGTATGTCGCCTAGATCGTGATCCCGCCGTGCTTCACGGCGAAGGCCACGGCCTCCAGCTTGGAGTGCACCCCCAGCTTGGCCAGCAGGTTCCGGACGTGCGTCTGGACCGTCTGCGGGCTGATGAACAGCTTGCGGGCGATCCCCTCGTTCCGCATCCCCTCCGCCAGGAGCTGGAGGATCTCCCGCTCCCGGTCGGTGAGCTCCTCGAGGAGCGCCTCGGCGTCGCGGCGCGATTCCCGTTCCTTGGACACCTGGTGCAACAGCCTGGTCAGGGTGGCGGGGTCGATCAGCACCTCGCCCTCGGCCGCGGCCTTGGCTGCCGACAGAACCTCGCCCGCGGCCTCATCCTTGCCCAGGAACCCGGAGGCCCCCGCCTCGACCGCCTCCACCAGGAGCCGGTCGTCGTCGTGCGCCGTCATGATCACGACCTTCGTGGCCGGCGAGACCTCCTTGATCTTGCGGGTGGCCTTGATGCCGTCCATGTGGCCCTTGAACACGATGTCCATCAGCACGACGTCGGGCTGATGCTCGCGACACAGCTCGATGGCCTCCTCGGGGATGTGGACCGGGGCGGCGATCATCCGAAGGGAGCCGTCCCGTTCCACCACCATGGCCAGGGCGTCGGTGAGGATCTTGTGGTCGTCGCAGATGAGCAGGGTGGTCGGCCCGTTGGCTTCGCTCGACACGACTGTCACCCTCCTGGCAGCGTGACCCGGAGCATGGTACCCCTGTCCCTCTCGTCCTCGATATCGATGCGCCCGGCCATGGCCTTGAGATGCGCCCGACAGATGAACAGGCCGAGCCCGGCGCCGGGAGTCTCCTCGTACCCGGGGGGCCGCCACTCCGTGAACTCCCCGAAGACGTCCTCCCGGTGCTCGGCGGGGATCCCTGGGCCCCGGTCGGCCACCTCCACGACCGCGTCCCCCTCCGGCGACCGGTAGGCCCGGACCTCGATCGGTGCGTCGGGCGGAGAGAACTTCGAAGCGTTGTCGAGCAGGTGGAAGATGACCTCGGATAGGCGGGTCCGATCGAGCGGGGCGGTGAGGCCGTCCTCCACCTCCACCACCATGGCGTGCTGGCCGCTCGGGGAGCGCCAGGCGACCTCCTGGACTAGGGCGCCCAGATCCTCGTCTCGGACGTGGTAGCTGATCTGGCCGGCATCGATGCGAAGGGCGGTGGAGATCTCGTCGGCGATGAGCTTGAGCCTGTTCGCCTCCACGTCGATCAGCCGGAAGAACTCGAGTCGCTCGTCGTCGCTCATCGAGGGGTAGAGGCGGATGCCGGAGGACGCGAGCCCCTTCACCGACATGACCGGGTTCTTGAGCTCGTGGCCGATCTTCGAGGTCAGGTCGGCCCGGCGCCCCGGGTCCTCGACCGTTCCGGGGCGCCGACGGGTTCGGGCCCACACGAAGGCGACGACGGCGGAGGCGAGGAGGCCCGCCCCCGCTCCGAGCAGGAAAGCGCCGGCTGTGTCGCTCACCGACGCGGAGTGTATGGCCTTCGGCCGGCCGGGCCCCGGAGGTGTGCCTGACTCCGGGCTTGCTACCGGCGGCGGCTACTCGTAGGAGTGCTCCGGGTCGGGGAACGTGCCCGCCTCGACCTCGCGTGCGAACGCCTGCGCCGCGTCTGCGATCTCCTCACGAAGGTTCGCGTAGGCCTTGGCGAACTTGGGGAGCTTGCCATCCGACAGGCCCAGCAGATCGGTGAGCACCAAGACTTGCGCATCGCACCCCGGCCCGGCTCCGATGCCGATGGTGGGGATGTGCAGGTGGTCGGTGATCCGCGTTCCGAGCTCCGCGGGGACTCCCTCCAAGACGATGGAGAACGCGCCGGCCTTCTGGAGCGCGCTTGCCTGTTCCTGGATCCTGGTCGCGGCCTCCTCGCCCCGGCCCTGCACCCGATACCCGCCCATCCCGTGAACCGATTGCGGGGTCAGGCCGACGTGGGCCATGACCGGGACACCGAGCTCGACCAGGCGGTGGGTCAGCTCGACCTGGGGGCCCTCGAGCTTGACGGCGTGTGCGCCGCCCTCCTTCAGGAACCGGCCGGCGTTTCGGACGCCCTCCTCCACGGAGACCTGGTAGGAGAGGAACGGCATGTCGGCCACGACCATGGCGCTCTGCGCGCCGCGGGTCACCGCGCGGACATGGTGGAGCATCTCCTCCATGGTCACGGGCAGGGTGTTCTCGTAGCCCAGGACGTTCTGGGCAAGTGAGTCGCCCACGAGGAGCACCGGGATGCCCGCCTGGTCGAGGATCCGGGCGGTGGGGAAGTCGTAGGCGGTGAGCATAGCCCAGCGCCTGCCCTCCGCCTTCCATCCACGCAGGTCATGGACGGTCACGGTCATCGCTCGCGCCTCCTTTCGAGTGAGTGCACGGCTCCAGGAAGTGTAACCCCAGCCCGTGGGCCACCTTCCGGCCCGACCCCGGTGGCTGTCGGTGGCCGGTGCTAGGGTCGCGACGGTGGAACAGCCGGTAGACCCGCCGGCAGACCCGGTAGACTCTGGAGGCCAGCCACGTCCTGCTCCCCGGTGGGGGGCCGTCCAGACCAGAGGAGGTGGGGACCTGAGGTCCTACGAAGTGATGTTCATCGTTCCCCCCGAGGCCGACGAGTCGGTCATCGGCGGGGTCATCGATCGGATCACCAAGATCGTCTCCCAGGCGGGGGGCGACGTCGGCAAGGTGGATCGATGGGGACGGCGGCGCCTGGCCTACGAGATCGCCCGGCAGGGCGAGGGCTATTACGTCGTCGTGGCGTTCACGGCGGAGCCGTCGGTGATCGCCGAGCTCGAGCGGAGCTTGCACCTCGCCGACGAGGTGCTTCGGTTCAAGGTGGTCCAGAGAGCCGCCTAGGAGACTTCCCCCTCCCCCGCACGCCATCCGCGGGGGAGTGGAAAACGGACAGGTAGGTGATGGAGATGGCGAGCGACAACCAGATCACGATCGTCGGGAACCTCACGGACGACCCGGAGCTTCGGTACACGCCGAACGGCGCGGCCGTCGTGAACTTCTCGGTGGCCGTCACGCCCCGGATCCGGGACGAGGGCGGGGGCTGGAAGGACGGCGACACCTCGTTCTTCCGCGTGAACGCATGGCGGACCCTGGCCGAGAACTCCGCCGAGTCCCTCACGCGGGGCTCGCGGGTGGTCGTGGTGGGCCGCCTCCGCCAGCGCTCCTGGGAGACCCCGGAGGGCGAGCGGCGGTCGGTGGTCGAGATCGAGGCCGACGAGCTGGGGCCGAGCCTGCGGTGGGCCACGGCCAAGATCGAGCGCCAAGGCGGCAAGGCCGGCGGCGACTGGTCGGCCAAGGCTCCCGCCCCGGTCGGCGCAGGCCAGAATTCGGACGAGGAGACGCCACTGGATGCCCCCTAAGACAAAGAAGCGACCGCCGAGGAAGGAAAAGGAAGAGAAGGCCTGGCAGAAGAAGCAGAAGCGGAAGGTCTGCATCTTCTGCAAGGACCGGATCGAGTACGTCGACTACAAGGACGTCATGGTGCTGCGCAAGTTCGTCTCCGAGCGGGGCAAGATCCGTGCCCGTCGGGTGACCGGCAACTGCGCCCAGCATCAGCGGGACGTGGCCGTGGCAGTCAAGAACGCCCGCGAGATGGCGCTCCTTCCGTACTCCAGTCGATGAAGGTCATCCTCCAGAAGTCCGTCGACAAGCTCGGCGTGCCTGGGGACGTGGTCGACGTCGCCGACGGCTATGCCCGGAACTACCTGATGCCTCGGGGCCTCGCGGTCAGAGCGTCCAAGGGCGGGGTCAAGCACGTCGAGAGCCTCAAGCGGGCCCATGCCACCCGGGTTTCGCTGGAGCAGAGGGAAGCCCAGGAGGTGGCCGACCGGCTGACCGCGAGCCCGATCAAGGTGAGGGCCCGGGTGGGCGAGGAGGGCCGGCTGTTCGGCAGCGTGACGGCCTCCGAGCTCGCGGAGGAGATCGAGCGACAGACCGGGGTGAAGGTGGACCGCCACGACGTCCACCTGGACGAGCCCATCCGAAGCATCGGGGTCCACGAGGTGAGGGTGCACCTGTTCGCCGACGTCGACCCCGTCGTCCCGGTCGAGGTCGAACCCGCCGAATAGCGCCCGGCCCCCATCCCTCGAATGACAGGTTTGTCATTACCCTCCTGTACACATGTCTCCACGGCGTTTTCCACAGGTCCCGTGGCAGGTGGAGGTGGGTGTGACAACAAAGTTTCCGTGCGTACCTGGGGTGGTGGAATCCACAAGGGTTTTCCCCGTGACTCGGGAGGCTCCCGCATCTAGGGTCGGCATCTCGCCGTTGGGTGTCCGGGAGAGGGGGATCGTTGGCGACGAGAGCTGACGACGTCCGCCGTCTCCGACCCGAACGGGTCCCGCCCCACAACCTGGAGGCCGAGGAGTCGGTCCTCGGCGCCATGATGCTCTCGACCGAGGCCATCGCCGACGTCGTCGAGGTGGTCAAGCCCGAGGACTTCTACAAGTCGGCGAACGGCACGATCTTCGACACCCTTCGGGGGATCTACGGGCGGGGCGACCCGGTCGACGCCATCACCGCCGTCGAGGAGCTCCGGCGCCGCAGTGTGCTGGAACAGGTCGGCGGGCACCTGTACATCCACGAGCTCGTCGAGCAGGTGCCGACGCCGGCCGCGGCCGGCAACTACGCGCGGATCGTCGCGCAACATGCGCTGCTGCGTCGGCTGATCCAGGCGGCGGGCGACATCATGGAGATGGGGTACTCGGCACCCGAGGATCCCGAGCGGGTGGCAGACGAGGCCGAGCAGCGCATCTACGACGTGGCCCGCCACGACGAGAAGGACCAGGTGGCCTCCCTGCGGGAGCTGGTCGACCAGGCCATGACCGACCTGGAGCAGATCCAGAATCGGGAGTCGGCCTTCGCCGGCCTGCCGACCGGCTTCCGGGACCTGGACGAGCTCCTGTCGGGCCTGCAGCAGGGAAACCTCGTGATCGTGGCGGCCCGTCCCGGAGTGGGGAAGTCCTCGTTCGCCACCAACGTCGCCAGGAACGCGGCGGTCGAGTCACGGGTGCCGGTGGCGATGTTCTCCCTCGAGATGTCGAGGTGGGAGATCGGGATGCGGCTGCTGTGCGGCGAGGCCGGCGTCCCATGGGACCGGATCCGGGGCCGCCGCGTGGGGGCCGACGACTGGTCGCGCGTCGTGCAGGCCGCGGAGGTCCTGCACGACGCGCCGCTGTCGATCGTGGACTCGGGCAACGTCACGATCGTCGACATCCGGGCCAAGGCCCGGCGGCTCTCAGCCCGCCGGAACGGCCTGGGGCTCATCATCGTGGACTACCTCCAGCTGATGTCGCACCACCGCAGGGTGGACAACCGCCAGCAGGAGATCGCCGAGATCACCCGGAGCCTCAAGCTCCTGGCCAAGGAGCTGAAGATCCCGGTCATCGCGGTCTCCCAGCTGAACCGGGACCCCGAGCGGCGGCAGGACAAGCGCCCCCAGCTCTCGGACCTCCGCGAATCGGGTGCGATCGAGCAGGATTCCGACGTCGTCATGTTCATCCATCGCGACGACTCCGACCCGGCGAAGAAGGGACTGGCGGACCTCATCGTGGCCAAGCACCGGAACGGGCCGACCGATACGGTCCCGGTGACCTTCCTTCCCCATCTCACGCAGTTCCGGAATTACGCGCCGGCGTCTGCCTAGCCGCCTCCGGCCATAGGCTGCAGGGCATGACGGCCGACGTCCGTCGCGTCCGCGCCATCCACCGGAGGCTCCTGAAGCACTTCGGCTCCCTCGAGCCGCCCCGGCGGAGCGATCCGCTGGAGGAGCTGGTCCTCACCGTGCTCTCGCAGAACACGAGCGACGTCAACAGCTTCCGGGCTTACGAGTCGCTCCGGGCCCGGTTCCCCACGTGGGATGCGTTGGCCCGGGCGCGCCCGTCGGAGGTGGCCGCCGCGATCCGTTCCGGCGGCCTGTCGAACGTGAAGGCGCCGCGCATCCTGGCCATCCTGCGCGCCATCGAGGAACGGGAGGGGCACCTCGACCTGTCCTTCCTTCGAGCCGCGACCGATGCGGAGGCGCGCGACTACCTGACCTCGCTCCCCGGGGTCGGGCCGAAGACGGCGGCGGTCGTGCTGGCCTTCTCGCTGGATCGTCCGGCCTTCCCCGTCGACACGCACGTCCATCGCGTGGCTGGCCGCCTGGGCTTGCTCCCGTCGAAGGCATCCGCGGCCAGGGCGCACGACATCCTGGAGGCGATCACGCCACCCGACATCCGGGTGGCCATGCACGTCGGTCTGATCCGCCTGGGCCGAGACATCTGCAAGCCCGGCCGGCCAAGGTGCGAGGTCTGTCCCCTCGCCGACCTGTGCCCCACCGCGCCCACGATCCTCGGGGTGAAGGCCTGAGCGCCCGTATGCTGCCTACGTGGATGGAGCGGGCGAGGGGAATCGAACCCCCGTCTCGAGCTTGGGAAGCTCACGTTCTGCCATTGAACCACGCCCGCATCGCGCCACCGGCCGGTCGCCCGGCCACGATCGGCCAGTGTATCGAGGCGTCGGGGCGACGCGCTCTCGGCTGCATCGCGCCCGGGGTTTCGGCCTTCGAGTGACCTGCTAGCGTTCCTGCTCCCATGCAGGACGAGGTTGCCTCGCAGGACCCCAGCTTCTGGCCGAGCCTCCTCATCCGGCTGACCGGCGGGCAATCGCTCTCCACCGAGCAGGCCGCTCGGGCCATGCTGGCAATCATGGAGGGAAACGCCACGCCTGCCCAGGTCGGTGGGTTCCTGATGGCCCTTCGCACCAAGGGAGAGACCGTCGATGAGATCGAGGGGCTGTCCCGTACGGCGCTCGAGATGGCGCAGCCGGTCCGGTGCGCCGAACCTGTCGTCGACACGTGCGGGACCGGAGGCGACCGCTCGGACACCTTCAACATCTCCACGCTCGCGGCCATCGTCGCCGCGGGCGCCGGGGCCGTCGTGGCCAAGCACGGCAACCGCGCCGCCTCCTCGCACTGTGGGTCGGCGGATCTGCTCGAGGCGCTCGGCGTTCGGATCGACCTCGGGGCGGACGGGGTCGAGCGATGCCTGACCGAGGCGGGGATCGCCTTCATGTTCGCTCCCGTCTTCCATCCGGGCGCTGCGCATGCCGCGCCGGTCCGCCGTGAGCTCCGCGTGCCCACGGCGTTCAACTTCCTCGGGCCCCTCACGAACCCCGCTCGGCCGCACGCCCAGGTCGTGGGGGTGTCCGACCTTCGGATGCTGCCGCTCGTCGCGGAGGTCCTGGCCCGTCGGAGGATCAGGGCCAAGGTCTTCCGAGGCCAGGACGGCCTGGACGAGCTCACCACCACCGGGCCGTCCACGGTCTACGAGACCGCGGACGGGGACGTGAAGGAGCGACTCCTCGATCCCGGGGACCTCGGCCTGCCCCGGGCCGGGGACGGCGACCTGAAGGGTGGGGACGCCCAGACGAACGCGGGCATCGCGCGGTCCGTGCTCGCGGGCGAGCACGGACCGCCGCGCGACGTGGTGCTCCTGAATGCCGGCGCCGCGCTGGAGGTGGCGGGACGCGCGGCGAACATCCGGGACGGGATGGCCGCGGCCGCCGAATCGATCGACTCCGGCGCCGCCGCCGGAGCGCTCGAGCGATGGGTCGAGGTCTCACAGCGAGCGGGGTGACCGGCGACGCTGGCAAGTCCTCCGACCCGTCCGACCCGGTAGCATCGCGGCGATGATCCTCTCGGACATCGACATCCGAAAGGAGATCGAATCGGGCCGGATCGTGATCGACCCGTTCGACCCGGCCTCGATCCAGCCGTCCTCAGTCGACCTCCACGTCGACAACCGGTTCCGGGTCTTCGCCAACTCTCGGTATCCCTACATCGACGTGAAGAAGGAGATGCCCGGGCTCACCGAGGTCGTCGAGGTCGCCGAACCCGACCCGTTCATCCTCCACCCCGGCGAGTTCGTGCTGGGGTCGACCCTCGAGCGCGTGGCCATCCCCGACGACATGGTGGCGCGGCTCGAGGGGAAGTCCTCGCTCGGACGACTCGGCCTGCTGATCCACTCGACCGCGGGGTACGTCGATCCCGGATGGGACGGCTACCTCACGCTCGAGCTGTCGAACGTGGCCAACCTCCCCATCACGATCTACCCGGGGATGAAGATCGGACAGATCTCGTTCTTCCGGCTGACGACGCCCGCGGAGCGGCCCTACGGGTCTACCGAGACGCGGAGCAAGTACCAGGGGCAGCGAGGCCCCACGGCCAGCCGGTTCTTCGAGGAGTTCGGCGAGCCCGAGCCCAGTTGACGCCGCAGGCGGCGCTTCCCGCTCAGGCGACTTGAGGGTCGCCCGAGCGGACGCCCAGCCGGATGAGCGCTTCCTCGGCTGCGGCGACGATTTCCGGCACGGGGTCGTTGAGCGCGGCATCGACGATGGCTTGCGCCCCCCGCGGATCCCCCAGTGCCGCCAGGAACCGCGTGGCGCGGAGCCGGATGCGCTCGTCCGGGTCTGAGAGCACGCCGATCAGGGCGTCGATGGCCTCGGGTCCGCCGATCGCACCGATCCCTTCGACCGCTCGCAGGCGGGTGTCGGCCTCCGTGGAGCCCAGTCGCCCGGCGAGCCGGTCGACCCCGACGATGTCGCCGAGCAAGCCGCCCACGATGGGCACCACCTCGGCGCTCCCGTGGAGCAGCACGTCGATGAGCAGCTCCTGCGACGACGGGCCGATCTTCTTCAAGAGCTCAGTGGCGGCACCGCGCAGATTGGGAACGGCCAGGACACCGGCCAGCCGCTTCGCCACCGCGGGGGAGCTCCACTGGGTGAGGACCTCACTCGCAACCGTTCGGACCCCGCCGTCGGCATCTTGGAGCGCGGCCACCAGGAATCCGAGCACCGCCTCGTCGTCGATGACGCCCAGGGCTCGCACGGCCTCAACCCGAACCTCGGGGAACGGGTCCTCGATCGCATTGCCGAGCGCCCGCACCGCAGACGTGTCGCGGAGTCGCCCGAGTGCCGCCGCGGCCGCCGCCCGCACCGCGGGGACGGGATCCTGGAGGGACTGGATCGATGCCTCAAGGCACGCCTGGCTCCTGCTCCATCCAGCGAGCTCCAGCGCGAGCACCCGTTCCTCATGGTCCGGCGAGCCGTAATGCATCAGGGCGAGCTCGGTCAGGGCGGCCTGGTTGGAGTAGGAGAACACCGAGCCGAGCTCGTTCCGCTCCTCCGGCCTGCACTGGCGAAAGGCCGACCACACGAACTCGTGGTCGTTGTCCTCCCTCGAAGCGAGCTGGTTCATGGCGGCGCGCCGGACCGGTTCGTCGCCGTCGGACAATCCGCGGAGAAGGAAAGGTTCGGCCTCCCGACCAAGGTCGGGCGTCAACTCCTCCAGCGCCGCCGCCCGGACGATCGGATCGGCGTCGCCCATCGCGCGGGTCATCGCGGCGGAGGCATCGATGTTGGCCCGCGCGATCACGCGGACGGCTGCGGCTCGAAGGGGGGGCGATTGATCGGTCTCCAGCACGAACCGCGCGACGTCGACACAGCTGGGGTCGCCGGATTCACCCATCACCTCGAGGACCGCCATACGGACCGGGATCGAGGGGTCGTCGAGATGGGCCCGAAGGTGGGGCAGGACGGGCGGACCGGACGAGTTCCAGAGCACCCGGATCGCTTCGGGCTTGCGAGATTCGTCGACCTGCCCCAGCAGGCCGACCAGGTCCTCCAGCCGCACCCGAGCCAGGGCCTTCAGGAACGGCTCGCGCGCCTCGAGTGGAAGCTCGATCGCGCGGTTCAGGATGTCCACCCCGATCTCGTAAAGGCGAAGCGCACCCACGGTCTCCGCTGCGGCGGAGGCCGTATCCAGGTCACCCGTGTGCATAGCCTCGCGGGCCCAGGCGAGGACCCGGTTCCGCTCCACCCCACCCAGACCCGACCGTGCCAGATGGCGGACCGCCTCGTCCGCATCGCGCAACGAACGGGCGAGCGAGGCGATGCGTTCGGCCTCCGCGGGAGCAAGGGGCGCGTCTTCGAAGAACTCCGATCCGCCGATGGGATCGTCGGTCCGCCCGATGGCGTCCGCGGCGACCTCCGCGACCTCGCGGATCTCGTCCAGCGGATCCGAGACAAGGGTTGCCAGCGCGCGAAGGATCTCGGGCGCCTCCTCGCCCTCGACCAGGATCCGGACGGCTCCCAGACGCCTGACGTCGGGCAGCGACAGGCTGCCGACGAGGCGCGAGATGCCGGCGGCCCGGCTCAGCCGGGCGATCGACGGCCCTTCCTCCATCGTCGGGGGGGAGTCCATCTCGCCGATCGAGGTGAGGAGGAGATCGAGCTCGGTCTCGCCGAGGGTCGACGTCGATGCCAGGAGCTCGGGGAGCAGGTCGAGCGCCGCCGCCTGGGTGAGCGGCCAGCGCCGTGCGGCGACCAACGGAGCCAGGAGGACGAGATCGCGAGATCCACGTTCGGCCGCCAATCGAACCGCCGTCGCCCGAACCTGATCGGCCGGGTCCATGAGTGCCTGCCTGATGGTGGCATCGTCCACGCGGTC
This sequence comes from Actinomycetota bacterium, assembly GCA_005885325.1. Lineage (GTDB taxonomy): Bacteria > Actinomycetota > UBA4738 > UBA4738 > HRBIN12 > AC-69. Next base: position 37,648 of record VAYX01000015.1, on the reverse strand, counting down.
GGCCCGGGTCGACAGGACCTCCAGAGCCAGCCGGCGGACCTGCTGGTCGGGGTCGAGCACCAACCCCATGACCTGCTCGAGCTCACCGTCGCCCAGGCCGCGCTCGGCGAGCTCCCGGAGGGCAAGGCGCCGCTGCTCGGGATCGCGAGCGTTGAGCGACGCCTCGGCGGGCTCTGGCTCGGGCTCTGACTCGGGCTCCGCTTCGGGGGCGGCTGCCTGCGCCTCGATCGGGACCATCTCGGCTTCCGAGCTGGCCACAACCTCGACAGCGTGGGCGGCTTCGACTGCCTCGATCGATTCGACCGCTTCGCCCGCTTCGACCGCCTCGACCGCCTCGACCGCTTCGACCGCCTCGACCGCCTCGACCGGTTCGGCCGCTTCGGCGCGAACCGGCTCGACGGGCTCAGGGCTGTCGGGATCCTCGGGCTGAGGCGCCTCGACGGCCTCGAGCTCAGCTGCGACGGGCTGGTCCGAGGGTTCGGGCGCGGCGGCAGCCGGCTGCTCCGACGGTTCCGGCGCGGCGGCGTCCGGTTCAAGGACCTCGGCCGGGGGCTCCCCGATCTCGGCCGCAAGCTGCTCGAGCTCCTCCTCGGCCGGCGGCTCCTGGTCGGATGGGGGCTCATCGGAGGGCTCGGATGCCGCGGGGGCCTCCTCGTCGTCCTCCTCGGCCATCTGGGCGCGGCGCTCGGCGAGCGCCTTCAAGCTCCGGTACCAGTCCTCCTCGTACGCGTCGACTCGCTTGCCCTTCGGGGGGGAGCCGCCCGCATCGGAGCCCCCGGCCTTGCCGGAGGAGGCGTCGTGGCCCTCGGATCCATCCTCTCCCTTCTGGCCGAGGAGGCCACCGATCAGACCCTGCTTGCGCTCCATCTATCTGCCGCCTCCGGCCGTCCGGTTCCCGCTCGTCGATCGGGGCGCCCGCCTTCGATCCCCGGCCATACCCGAGTCGTTCGGGGCGGGCCCGGATCCACTGCTCACAGCCGCCGGCATCCCGGTGACCACGGGAGGGTCACCGATGAGTCGTTGCGTTGGAGGGCTCGACGTCCTCCGGGTCCATCGCGAACGGCGTGGGACCGATCCCCATCGATACCGCAGCCATGGCGGCCTGCGTCCGGTTGCTCACGCCGAGCTTCCGGAAGACCGCGGCGAGGTGCGCCTTGACGGTCTTCTCGGACAGGAACAGGGCCCGGGAGATGTCCCGGTTGCTCTTTCCCTCGGCCAGCAGGGCCAGGATGTCGGTCTCTCGCTGCGTCAGGCTGGTCGAGGGGCGGCTGTGCGACTCGTTCTTGTCGCCGCCTCCCACCTCCATGGCGTCGAACAGGTTCTGGATGACCCTGGGTGACAGGACGTTTCCGCCACCCGAGATCGCCACCTTGATGGCCTGCTCCAGGTCCTCCGGCGTCGCGTCCTTCAGCAGATACCCCGCGGCGCCTTCGGCCAAGGCTCGCCGCACGTAATGTGCATGGTCGAACGTGGTCAGCACGATCACGGGGACCGTGGGCCATCTCGTCCGCAGATCGTGAAGCAGCTCGAGGCCGTCGGTGTTCGGCATCCGCACGTCGACGAGGGCGATGTCGACCGGGTCGGCCTCCATCACCCGAAGGGCCTCGTCCGCCCCAGCCGTCTCCTCGACGTCCGCGTCGCCGAAGCATTCGCGCACGACATGAGCCATGCCGCGACGCACCAGCGCGTGATCGTCAACGATCATGATCCTCACGGTTCGTCTCCTCGCTCGTCGACGGGTAGCCGGGCGACCACCCGAGTCCCACGCCCCGGGGACGATTCGATGTCGAGGGTGCCGCGCACCTCCGCCACCAGGCGTCGCATCATCTCCAGGCCCAGATGGCCGTCCTCCAGCTCGCGGGGGGACGCCTGGAAGCCCCGTCCCCGGTCCTCCACGTGCACCTCGACGCGCTGAGGTGTCGCCTGGACCCTCACGGCCACATCCTTCGAGGCCGAGTGCTTGGCCGCGTTGGCCACCCCTTCCCTGATGACCGAGGAGGCCGCCTGGAGCACCGGACCGTGCACGGCGCCGAGGTCGCCCTCGATCGACCACGAGGCGGGAAGCCGCCACCGCTCCAGCACCTTCTGCACGACCAGCTCGAGCGGTTCCTCCTGGGGCGATCCCTCCTGCGGCGATCCATCGGGCGACAGGGCGGCCAGCATCCGGCGGATCTCCTCCAGGGCTCGTCGCATCTCGGTCGCCGCCTCGGCCAGGATCGCCGTGACCTGCGTGGGGTCGAGCTCGACCCGCCTGGCCATCCATTCCAGCTCAAGTACCGACGCCGTCACGACCTGCGTGAGGCCATCGTGGATCGCATAGGCCCACCGGGTTCGCTCCCTCGCGTATGGGTCGTCGAGACCGTCCGAAACTGAGGGCAAGTCGCCGGCGAGCGAGGAGAGCATCCCTCGCAGCGCCGCGACAGAGCGGACGGAAGATTTCGGCGTGAGGCGGGCGAACACCAGGTCGTCACCGCGGGGGCATGCGATCCAGCCCTCGGCCCGCCCTTCGAGCACGTCGTCGAGGTGAAGCGGAAGTGGCCCCGATCCCGGCGCGGCCCACCATGCGATCCTGCGGGTGGACGCGCCCCTTCGAAGGAGGCCCACGGCGTCGAGGTTCAAAAGCTCGGCGAGGCGCCGGCATTCGGCGGCCTCGTCGGCCTCGTGGACGACAGCTGTCTCCACCCGTTCCCTTCCTTCTCGGCCGGCACGGCCCACAGCCGTGCTGCCTGCCTCTCGCCTTTGCCACCGCGGACGACACCGGGGGTCGTCCGTTCGACCAAGCCAAGCCGTTCGGTCTAGTTCTTCCTTCGGACGGTTCGAGGTCGCGCTTGAACCGCCGGCGCTGACGCAAGCCATGGGGCGGGGGCGGCGAGGCTCGGCGAGCGCGAACCGGTCGGCCCAAGGGAACGGCCGAGGTCGGAAGGGGGGCTACTCCGAAGGGACTAGGCGTTCCCCGGACGTGGCCATGGCCAGGACCTGCGCGACGTCGGCGACCTCGATCTCGTCGCCCCGTGCCCGCGCCCCGTCATCCAGCATCACGAGGCAATAGGGGCACGCCACGCCGACCATGTCCGCGCCGGTGGAGGCGGCCTCGTCCATACGCTCCCGGTTGATGCGCTTGCCGATCCGCTCCTCCATCCACATCCGGGCTCCCCCCGCTCCGCAGCACAGGCCCCGGCTCCCATGGCGGGGCATCTCCACGGTGGACAGGCCGGGGACCGTTTCCAGGACCTGCCGGGGCTCCCCATAGATGTCGTTGTGCCGTCCCAGGTAGCAGGGGTCGTGATAGGCGAGAAGCGCGCGCACCCGCTGCGTGGGTCGGATGCGGCCCTCGTCGACCAGCTGGGCGAGCAGCTGGGTGTGATGGAGCACCTCGTACCGGCCGCCGTAGTCCGGGTACTCGTTGCGGAGCGTGTTGAAGCAGTGGGGGCAGTTGGCCACGATCTTGGTGACGCCCGAGCCGTCCAGCGTGGCCACGTTCTGCTCCGCCAGCGTCTGGAACAGGTACTCGTTCCCGATGCGGCGGGCCGGGTCGCCGGTGCACAGCTCCTGCGGGCCGAGGATGGCGAACGACACCCCGGCGTCCCGCAGGAGGCCGGCCACGGCGCGCGAGACCCCGCGGGCCCGGTCGTCGAACGAGCCGGCGCATCCCACCCAGTACAGGAACTCGGGAGCCTGCTCGCCCTGGGCGAGCAGGGGTACATCCATCCCCTCGGCCCACGCGGCGCGCTGCGACTGAGGCTGGCCCCACGGGTTGCCGGCGGTCTCCAGGTTCCGAAGCAGCGCGGCCGACTCGGGAGGGAACCGAGACTCACCCATCACCAGGTTCCGGCGGAGGTCGATGATGTGGTCGATGTGCTCGATGTCCACGGGACACTCCTGCATGCACGCGCCGCACGTCGTGCAGGCCCACAGGACCTCCTCGTCGATGACCTCCGGGACGAGCGGGGTCCTCTGGATCTCGCTCGAGGTCCTTCCGGCATCGAGGATCTTCGGCCCTTCCTCGAACAGGTGGTCCCGCAGGTTCATGATCAGGAGCTTCGGCGAGAGCGGTTTCCCCGTGTTCCATGCCGGACACGCGCTCTGACATCTTCCGCATTCGGTGCAGGCATAGAGGTCCAGTGCCTCCTTCCACGTGAGGTCCTCGACCGTCGCGGCGCCGAGCCGGATCTCGTCGGAGTCGGGGGCGTCCACGTCGATCCGCAGCGGCGTCAGGTACCCCCGAGGCTTGGTGTTCGAGAAGAACACGTTGATGGAGCTGGTCAGGATGTGCAGGTGCTTGGAATACGGGATGTAGACCAGGAACCCCAGGATGAGCAGGAGGTGCATCCAGAGGAAGAACGGTTCGTAAAGGCGGAGCACCGCCGGGCTCATGGGGTCGAACGCACGAGCGAGCCCGTGCGAGATCGGCGTCCAGGCCGCAGGGGCCTCGGCCATTCCCCGGGCGATCCGCACCGCGTTCAGCGCGAACAGCGTGAGCATGATGCCGAGGATCCACACCAGGATGAGGTCGGCCTCCTGCATGTGGCTGCCCACGAACCGCTCCGGCCGCTGGACCTTGCGGATGGCGAAGGCCAGGCAGACGCCGACGACCACCAGGACGGCGAACAGGTCCTGCAGCAACCCGAGCCACCCGCTGTGGCCGATCAGCGGCAGGGCGAAGTCCGGGTCCACGGCCTGGCCCATGGCCTCGACGATCGTGGTCAGAAGGACCAGGAAGCCCCAGAAGATGAAGGCATGCATCAGCCCCGGCAGCAGACGCTGGAGCAGCTTTCGCTGGCCGAGCACCACGGTCATTTCGCGCTCCAGCCTGACCGGCACGTCAGTCGTTCGGTCCACCGGCCGGCCCAGGCGCACCAACCGGTACAGCAGGCGGGCCCGGCGGGCGAAGAGTCCCACGGCCGCGGCAACGAGCGCCAGGAGGATCGCCGCAGGCAGGAGCATCAAGGGGCGAGTGTATGCGGAATCGACGGCCGGTCGTTGACTCGGGCTCGGGCCGCGCCATGATCGGCAGAGGTCATGGACCCAGGGGCAGGCGCACAGCAGAGGCCGTCGGTGGTGACGAAGGAGACGGCCGTCGAGATCCTCGGGTACATCGGCGCGGCCGTGGGCGCCGCCGCTACCTTGGCGGCCGCGGCGCAGATCCAGGACCTCTCGGAGGGTGGAGCGCTGGCCATCGCTCTGGTCGTCGCGGCCGGGCTGCTGGGGACGGGGTACCTGTTCGGCCTTCATCCTGCGGAGCGGGGCCTTCGGATGCGGAGCGTCCTGTGGTTCGGCGGCGCAGAGGCCTGGTCCGTCGCCGTCACCATCTTTATCGGGGAGATCGCGGGGCTCGACGGACGTGGGGGAGCGATCGTGTCGTCCCTCCTGGGCGTGGCTATCGGCGCCGTGCTCTGGTTGCACCTCCGGCGGAGCCTCCAGGAGGTCTTCCTGTTCCTGGCGCTGCTCGCCGTCCTGGTGTCGATGGTGTTCCCGGAGCCGTCGTACTTCGGGATCCCCGACCTGACCGGGATGGCCATGCTGATCTGGGCTTTCGGGGGCGTGTGGCTGTTCCTGGCCATCCGCCGGATCGTGGGGCCGGTTCGAACCGGGATGGTGCTCGGTTCGATCGCGGCGATCGTTGGACCGCTGCTGTTCACCCGGACCCGCGTCGCGGGCGAGTTGCTCTCCTTGGCCACGGCCGGGGGCCTGCTGGTGCTGGGGGAGTGGCTCGGGGATAGCCCCGTGCAGGGGCTGGGCATCGCGGGGCTCCTCCTGGTCTCTGGTGGGATCGTCGTCGAGCACGCCGGCGACTCGACGGGCGGAGCGATCGCCGCCCTCGCCGCCGGGATCCTCCTGCTCGCGGCGGCCCTGTTCGTGGGCGGCATGGGGCCTCGGCGGCCTCAAGGGGAAGCCTCTCTTCCTCCCGCGCCCCCGCCCCTCGCCGGTGCCCCCCCGCCCGGGCCCCCCGGGCCGTCTTCGACCACCTGACGGCCCCGCTCCCCGCCTGGCCCACCTGCTCGACCCCGCGCCGCTCAGCCGTGCCCCGGGGATGCCCAACCTTGACAGTGAGAGACTCAGACTTTATCCTGCGATGCAGATCAAGCACGCACTCAGGAGGATTCGCTCATGCCACGAGCCGTGGGAATCGACCTGGGGACGACCAACTCGGTGGTGTCCGTCCTGGAGGCGGGCGAGCCCGTGGTCATCCCCAACGCGGAGGGCTCCCGGACCACCCCCTCGGTGGTCGGGTTCTCCAGGAATGGCGAGATCCTGGTCGGTGAGGTGGCCAAACGGCAGGCCATCACCAACCCGGACCGAACCGTCCGCTCCGTGAAGCGCGAGATGGGGCGGAAGGACTGGCACGTCGAGATCGACGGGAAGCGGTGGACCCCCCAGGAGATCTCTGCCCAGATCCTGATGAAGCTGAAGCGGGACGCCGAGGCCTACCTGGGCGATTCGGTCGCGCAGGCCGTCGTCACCGTGCCCGCGTACTTCGACGACGCACAGCGCCAGGCAACGAAGGAGGCTGGCCAGATTGCCGGCCTGGAGGTCCTTCGGATCATCAACGAGCCCACTGCGGCGTCGCTCGCCTACGGGCTGGACAAGCAGCACGACCAGACGATCCTCGTGTTCGACCTTGGCGGCGGGACGTTCGACGTGTCCCTCCTGGAGATCGGCGAAGGGGTCTTCGAGGTCAAGGCGACCCACGGTGACACGCACCTCGGGGGCGACGACTGGGACCAGCGGGTCATCGACTGGATGGTGAAGGAGTTCAAGAACGCCCACGGCGTGGACCTCTCGGCCGACCGGATGGCTCTCCAGCGCCTGAAGGAGGCGGCGGAGAAGGCCAAGATCGAGCTGTCCCAGGTTGCCGAGACCACCATCAACCTCCCCTTCGTCACGGCGACGGCCGAAGGCCCACTGCACCTGGAGATGAAGCTCACCCGGTCGGAGTTCGAGCGGATGACCGCCGACCTGGTCGAGCGGACCGAGGTGCCGTTCCGCCAGGCCGTGAAGGATTGGGGCAAGGACGTCTCGGCCATCGACCACGTGATCCTGGTCGGCGGCGCCACGCGCATGCCGATGATCCAGGACCTCGTCCGCAAGCTCACCGGCGGCCAGGAGCCGCACAAGGGGGTCAACCCGGACGAGGTCGTCGCGGTCGGCGCAGCCGTCCAGGCGGGCGTGCTGAAGGGTGACGTCAAGGACATCCTGCTCCTCGACGTCACGCCGCTCACGCTCGGGGTGGAGACCAAGGGCGGGATCTTCACCAAGCTCATCGAGCGGAACACGACCATCCCAACCCGCAAGAGCGAGATCTTCACGACCGCGGACGACAACCAGACGACCGTGGAGATCCACGTCCTTCAGGGTGAGGCCGAGACCGTGTTCTCGCCCGGCGTGCGCTCCCTCGGGAAGTTCCACCTGATGGGCATCCCGCCGGCGCCTCGCGGCATGCCGCAGATCGAGGTCGCCTTCGACATCGACGCGAACGGGATCGTGAACGTCTCGGCCAAGGACCTGGCCACCGGCAAGGAGCAGCAGATGACCATCACCGGTGGGACGGCCCTGTCGAAGGACGACATCGACCGCATGGTGAAGGACGCCGAGAAGTTCGCGGCCGAGGACCACACGAGGCGCGAGGCGGCCGAAGCTCGCAACGCGGGGGACCAGCTCAGCTACCAGATCGACCGGTCGCTCCAGGAGTGGGGCGAGAAGGTCCAGGAGGCCGACCGCGAGGAGCTCAAGAAGGCGAACGACGAGCTGAAGGAGGCGCTGAAGGGGGAGGACGTCGCCAGGATCCGTTCGGCGACGGAGGCCACCATGCAGGTCTTCTCCCGCATCGGCCAGGCCATGTACCAGCAGACCCAGGCTCAGGCCGGGCCGCAGCAGGGCCCGGCCGAGAGCGCGTCCGAGGGCGGCGAGGGAGACGTCGTCGAGGGCGAGATCGTGGACGAGGGAAGCGGTTCATGAGCGAGAACGATCGCACCGGCGACCGGCCGGCAGGCCGGCCCAAGGTCAAGGTGACCGATCGGCGACGGGTCAGGGAGGAGGGAGCCGTGGCCACCCCTTCGGAGGCGCCGGGATCGGGGGACCCACGCTCCACTCCTGAGGCGGAGCTGGCCGCGGCCCGCAAGGAGGCGGCCGAATACCGGGATCACCTGATGCGACTCCAGGCGGAGTTCGACAACTACCGCAAGCGCGTGCTGAAGGAACAGACCCGGGCCCTGGAGCTGGCCGCCGAGCCGATCGTCCGACGGATGCTCGAGGTCCTCGACGAGTTCGAGCTCGCCCTGATGGCCGCAGAGCAGAAGCCGGACTTCGACCGGTTCCTCCACGGCGTGGAGCTCGTCTACGCCAAGCTCGCCGAGACGCTCGGGGCCGAGGGCCTCGAGCGGATCGACGCCCAGGGCAAGCCGTTCGACCCGGAGCGCCACGAGGCCCTCATGGGGTCGGGTGGCGGCGATGGCGAGCCCGTCGTCGCCGACGTCCTGCGCCAGGGATACACGTTGAAGGGCCGGGTGGTCCGTCCGGCCGGCGTGCGCGTCACGCACGAGCGCTGAGGGGTCGCCGATGAACGGCGACGTCCGGCGCGAGTGGTTCGACAAGGACTACTACCAGGTCCTCGGCGTGGCCAAGAACGCGTCCCAGGCGGAGATCAAGAAGGCATACCGCAAGCTCGCGCAGCAGTACCACCCGGACGCCAACGCCGGAGACAAGTCCGCCGAGGAACGGTTCAAGGAGATCTCGGCGGCCTACGACGTCGTCGGCGACCAGGAGAAGCGCGCGCAGTACGACCAGGTCCGGGACATGGCGGCCTCGGGGTTCGGGGCCGGCGGTTTCCCCGGAGGGGGCCGGCCGGGCCCCGGGGGAAGGGTGCGGTTCGAGGACGTCGGGTTCGGTGACGTCGGCGACCTGGGGGACCTGTTCAGCGTGTTCACCGGCCGGGGCCGGGGGCAGCGGACCGCCGCCCGCGGCGCCGACCTCGAGACCGAGGTTCGGGTCTCCTTCGACGACGCCATGCGAGGGACCACCGTCCCGGTGCGCATCCAGGGCCCCGCGCCCTGCCCCACCTGCGGTGGGTCGGGCGCGGAGCCCGGGACGACGCCCGTCACCTGTCCTCAGTGCGGTGGGCTCGGATCGGTCAGCGTCAACCAGGGGTTCTTCCAGATGTCGCAGACCTGTCCTCGGTGCCGGGGCGCCGGCCGGATCGTGGAGCATCCTTGCCCGACATGTCGCGGTTCGGGCAGCGTCCGGACCACCCGCAGCTTCCAGGTCAAGGTCCCGGCCGGTGTGAAGGACGGGGCCCGCATCCGGCTCGCGGGACGCGGGGAGGCCGGTCCTGCGGGCGGGGGGGCCGGCGACCTGTACGTCGTCGTGCACGTGGCGCCTCACAAGGTGTTCGGACGCAAGGGGAGCGATCTCACTCTCGCGCTCCCCATCACGTTCGCGGAAGCGGCCCTGGGCGCGAACGTCGACGTTCCCACCCTGAACGGTCCGGTGACGCTCAAGATCCCCTCCGGCACGCAGTCGGGCAGGACCTTCCGGATCCGGGGCAAGGGCGCGCCGAAGAAGGGCGGCCAGGGCGACCTGCTCGTCACGGTCAACGTGGAGGTGCCGCAGCGGTTGTCCCGCGACGAGAAGCACCTGCTGAAGCAGCTCAAGGAGATGGAACGCGAGTCGCCGCGGAAGCGGCTCGGGGTGGACGCGTAGGGGAGGAGCGGAGAGTCCATGGCAGCGCGAGACAATCGAAGCGACCGGGGGCAGGACCGAGCGGTCTACATCATTAGCGTGGCGGCAGAGCTCGCCGGCGTGCACCCGCAGACGCTTCGCATCTACGAGCGGAAGGGCTTGCTGAGCCCCAAACGGACCTCGGGCAACACCCGGCGCTATTCGGAGCGAGACATCGCCAGGCTCCAGGTGATCCAGCAGCTCACGCAGGGCCTGGGTATCAACCTGGCCGGCGTGAAGATGATCATGGAGCTCGAGACGCAGCTGGAGGAGCTTCGGCGGCGCGCCGTGGAGCTGGAGTCGGAGCTCCGGCGGGTTCGCCGAGGCCGTCCCGTCGCGCTCGGTCCGTCCTCGGCGGCGATGGAGATCGTGCCGCTTCGCACGATTTCGGCGTTCCCTTGGCTGAGCGGGGGCACGTCTCGATGATCGTCCTTGCGGGAGCGCGCGTGCGCCTGCGACCGCTTCGGTCCGAGGAGTTCGACATGCTGCGGTCGGCCCGGGAGCGAGCGGATGCCACCGTGTCCCCCGGGAGCTTCGGCGACGACGAGCTCCGCGAGCGCATCGAGCAGTCCGGGACGCTGACGGGCTGGGGCCTGGCCCTGGCGATCGAGGCGGACGGTGACCTCGTCGGCCACATCCAGGCGTACCGGGCCCAGCTCCCGCGGGGTGTGTTCGGTATCGGCATCGAGCTGTTCGACCCGGACCATCGGGGCAAGGGGTACGGGACCGAAGCCATGGCCATGCTCGTTCGGCACCTGTTCGACCGGGAGGAGGCGCGGCGGGTCGAGGGAGGAACGACTCCCGACAATGCCGCGATGCGCCGGGTCTTCGAACGCCTCGGGTTCGTCGAGGAAGGCGTGCAACGCCAGTTCCTTCCTGCTGCCGACGGCGGTGGCGCCGATTGCGTGATGTACGGGATGACCAGGAACGACTACGAAGGAGTGAAGGACCAGTGGACCCGAACAAGCTGACGATGAAATCACAGGCCGCGCTGGAGGCGGCGCGGGAGCAGGCCCTCGCCCGCAGCCACCAGGCCGTCGAACCCGAGCACGTCCTGTTCGCGCTGCTCTCGGACCCGGACGGGGTGATCTACCCGCTCTTGCACCGTCTGGGGATCTCGCCCCGCACGCTGAGGGACCGCGTCGACGAGGCGCTGGATCGGATCCCGAAGGTGTACGCCCAGGGCGCCGAGGTCCGGCTGTCGCAGGCCACGGGCGTCGTACTCGAGCGAGCGTTCGCGGAAGCCCAGAAGCTGACCGACGAGTACGTCTCCACCGAGCATCTGTTCCTGGGCCTCGTGGACGAGGACACGGGCGCCGCGCGGCTCCTCCGCGACGTGGGCCTGGAGTCCGATGGCGTCCTTGCGGCCCTGGCCGAGGTGCGCGGCCGGCAGCGCGTCACCGACCAGAGTCCGGAGGAGAAATATCAGGCCCTCGAGCGCTACGGGCGCGATCTCACGGACCTGGCGCGGCGCGGGAAGCTCGATCCCGTCATCGGCCGGGACGACGAGGTGCGCCGGGTGATCCAAGTGCTCTCCCGAAGGACGAAGAACAACCCGGTCCTGATCGGCGAGCCCGGCGTGGGCAAGACCGCCATCGTCGAGGGACTGGCCCAGAGGATCGTGGCCGGGGACGTCCCCGAGTCGCTGAAGGACAAACGGGTGGTGGCCCTGGACATCGGGGCGCTTATCGCGGGATCGAAGTACCGCGGGGAGTTCGAGGAACGGTTCAAGGCGGTGCTGCGGGAGATCGCCGAGAGCGAGGGCCAGATCATCACGTTCATCGACGAGCTGCACACGGTCGTCGGCGCCGGTGCGGCGGAAGGCGCCGTCGACGCGGGCAACATGCTGAAGCCGATGCTCGCCCGTGGCGAGCTCCGGGCCATCGGCGCGACCACGCTCGACGAGTACCGCAAGCACGTGGAGAAGGATCCGGCCCTGGAGCGGCGGTTCCAGCCGGTTCTGGTGGAGGAGCCCTCGGTGCAGGACACGATCGCCATCCTCCGGGGCCTGAAGGAGCGGTACGAGGTGCACCACGGAGTCAGGATCCAGGACTCCGCCCTGGTCGCGGCGGCCCTGCTCTCCAGCCGCTACGTGAGCGGCCGGTTCCTCCCGGACAAGGCGATCGACCTCATCGACGAGGGCGCGTCCCGGCTCCGGATCGAGATCGACTCGATGCCGACGGAGATCGACGAGGTCGAGCGGCGGATGAAACAGCTCGAGATCGAGCGGGCCGCCCTTCGAAAGGAGACGGACGACGCGTCGAAGGAGCGGCTGGCCCGCCTGGAACGGGAGCTGGCCGATCTCCAGGAGCGTTCGGCCGCCATGAAGGCTCACTGGCACCGGGAGAAGGAGCATATCGACCGGATCCGCCAGATCGGCTCTGAGATCGAGGCGGCCAGGAGCGAGGCCGAGCGGGCGGAACGCGACGGGGATCTGGAGCGGGCCGCCGAGCTCCGGTACGGAAGGCTCGTGGAGCTCGCGAGCTCGATGGACGAGGAGAACGCGAAGCTCGCCGAGATCCAGCGCGACCGCAAGATGCTGAAGGAGGAGGTCGACGGGGAGGACGTGGCGGAGGTCGTCTCCACGTGGACCGGCATCCCGGTCTCGCGCCTCATGGAGGGCGAGATGCAGAAACTGGTCAGGATGGAGGACGAGCTGCACCAGCGGGTCGTCGATCAGCACGAGGCGGTCGAGGCCGTGTCGAACGCCATCCGCCGCACCCGGGCCGGGCTGTCCGACCCGAGCAGGCCGATCGGCTCGTTCGTGTTCCTCGGGCCGACGGGCGTGGGGAAGACCGAGCTGGCGCGAGCGCTCGCGGAGTTCCTCTTCGACGACGAGCGGGCCATGGTCCGGATCGACATGAGCGAGTACCAGGAGCGACACACCGTGTCGCGACTGATCGGCGCGCCGCCCGGATACGTCGGCTACGACGAGGGCGGACAGCTCACCGAGGCGGTGCGCAGGCGCCCGTACTCCGTCGTGCTGCTGGACGAGATCGAGAAGGCGCACCAGGATGCGTTCAACGTGCTGTTGCAGCTGCTCGACGACGGCCGTCTCACCGACGGGCAGGGCCGGACGGTGGACTTCCGCAACACCGTGGTCATCATGACCTCCAACCTCGGAGGGTTCCTGTTCGCCGACCCGGGGTCGTCCGCGGAGGAGCGGACGGAGAAGGTGATGGCCGAGGTCCGCGCGACCTTCCGACCCGAGTTCGTGAACCGGGTCGACGAGATCATCGTGTTCCAGCCGCTCGGCCGGGACGAGATCGCCCAGATCGTGGACATCCAGGTCCGTGTGCTCCAGCACCGGCTGGAGGGGCGCAAGCTCGCGATCAGCCTCACCGACGCCGCTCGCGAGTACCTGGCGAACAAGGGGTTCGACCCCTCGTACGGGGCCCGTCCCTTGAAGCGGCTCCTGCAGCGGGAGGTCCAGGACGTGCTGGCGGTCAAGCTGCTGGCCGGCGAGATCGCGGAGGGTGACGAGGTGGAGGTCGACGCCGAAGGCGGCGGCCTCAGCTTCGGGGTGCGGCGCACGTAAAGCGCGCCGCACGCCCTCCCGATACTCGCCCCATGAGGGGATGGGGCCTGGTCATCGGGCTGCTCGCCGCCGTCACGGTGCTCGCGCTCGCCCTGAAGGCCGTCCCGCCCGGCGTCCTCGTGGTCGGGGCGCTGGCGGCCGGAGGCTACGGCGCCTACCGGTTCAGCCGGCGCAAGAAGGCCGCGAAGGAGAACCTGGAAGGCCGCGCGCTCGGATTGCAGGCCGCCGATGGCGATCTCTTCGGACTGGCCGGACTGCCACTCGAGCTCCTGAGCAGGGGACCGGAAGGCCGAGGGGTGGATAACGTGTTGTGGGGGAGCTGGGAAACCGTGGACGTGAGGCTGTTCGACTTCCGATACACATCCGGGGACGACGGCGACCGCCGGTTCACCTGCGCGTTGTTGGCACTCGAGCGAGACGTCCCGCCGGTCGTGGTCGAGCCGAAGATCTTCTTCACCCCGCTCGCCGAGCGAGGGCGGCTTTCCATCGTCGAGGTCGACGACCAGGCGTTCGGGGAGGCGTTCGACGTGCGGGCCGGGGATCCGACGTTCGCCACCGGACTCCTCGACGACGACACGAAGCAGTGGATGGAGCGGCGGAACGGCATCGCGTTCGAGGTGAACGGCCGGATGCTGCTCACGTACATGCCGTGGGATCGTCGGGACCTGCTCGCGCTTCTCGAGGCTGGGGTGAACCTCGGGCGGCGTCTGGCGGTCGAGCCCGTTCGGCAAGGACGGGCCGCCGGGTCGAAGCGACCCACCGCATCGAAGGGGTCGGCAGGCTCTGCCTCATCGAAGAAGGCCGCATCGTCCACAAAGCGGGCCTCGCCCGGGAAGGCCGCCTCGCCCGGGAAGGCCGCCGCCAAACGCACGCGTGCGTCCGAGGGCCACTCCGGCCCACGGCCGGCTCCAGAAGCGCCCGTTTGAGGCCCCCGCCGCCGGGTCGGTAGGGTTGGCTCGGTGGGCGACGCACCGGGCAGCACGAGGCTCCTTCGACGAAGCCGAAGCGATCGCGTCATCGCCGGCGTGTGCGGTGGCATCGGACGCTACCTGGGCGTGGACCCCGCCCTCATCCGGGTCGCGTTCGTGGTGCTGGCGATCGTGGGGGGCGGAGGCATCCTGCTCTACATCCTGGGGTGGATCCTGATCCCCGAGGAGAAGGAGGGGGAGAACCTCGGTGAGTCACCTCCTCCCAGCGCCGACATGGCACGGCTGGTGTTCGGCGGGGCCCTGATCGCGATCGGTGTCATCCTGCTGCTCGGCCTGTCGCTTCCGAGGATCGGGAAGTACCTGTGGCCGCTGGCACTGATCGCGGTCGGGGTGGCCGTGATCGTCCAGGCGTCCTCCCGGCGATGAGCGAGCTCCCCGAACCGCCGGCTTCGCCGCCGCCCTCGTCGCGATTCCACGCCGGGCGGTTGGTGCTGGGCCTGGTGGTCGTGGTGATCGGCGTGGCTGCGCTCCTCCAGGCCGCAGGCGTCAGCGACGTGCCGTGGAAGGCTGTACTGCCCGGCTCGTTGATCGCCGTGGGGCTGGGACTGGTGATCGCCGGCCGCCGGTCCGAGAGCGGCCAGGGTGGCCTCATCGCGATCGGGATCGTCCTCACGGTCCTGCTCGCGACGGCGTCCGCGGTAGACATCCCCCTGGAGGGCGGGGTGGGCGAACGGACCCAACGCCCCACGTCGTTGTCGGGGGTGAAGTCGGAGTACCGGCTGGCCGTCGGGCACCTCACCCTGGACCTCACGAGCGTGCCGGTGCCTGTCACCGGCACGGCGCACACGGTTCGGGCACGCGTCGGCGTGGGGCAGCTGATCGTGGAGCTGCCGTCGGACCAACTGGCCGTGGTGCGAGGACATGCCGGCGTGGGCCAGGTGACCATCTTCGGCGAGAGCGATGAGGGCTTCGGCGTCGACAAGGACGTAACCCCGATCGCACCGGCTGGTCAGGCCATCGTGTTCTCGCTCGACCTGTCGGTGGGCATCGGGGAGGTGCTCGTCCAGCATGGCTGACGGCGGGAACCGCAGGGCCGTCGTGTGGGGCCTATTCTTCATCGCGGCCGGGATCGCCTTCCTGCTCGACCGGCTCGATGTCTGGACCCTCCGCGCCCGGTACGTGCTGCCGGTTCTCCTGATCGTGCTCGGGGCGGCGATCCTGCTCGGTGGGCGGGGATGGGCGCGTGGAGGGCGCGACTAGCCGGTCGCTTGCTTCATCCCGGCGACCGGTGTTCCGATAGCCGGGTCGTGAACGGGCTCCTCCTCATCGCTGGATTCGTCGTCCTCGCCAGCGTCGCTGCCTACCTCTCCTATTACTTCAAGCAGAGGCGGCGGGCCGCGCTGGCGCTCATGGCCCGGCAGCTGGACATGGAGTATTCGCCGCAGGACGAAGTTGGTTGCCTGAACTACCCGTTCACCCTTCTTGCCAGGGGCGATGGACGCGGCACCGAGAACGTCGTTTGGGGCGCGTGGCAGGGCGTCCCGATGACCGAGTTCGATTACTGGTACTACGAGGAGTCCACCGACTCGAATGGGCACCGGAGCCGGACGTACTACCGGTTCTCGTGCGCGGTCACGCAGATCGCCGCCCAGTGCGCGCGCCTCTCGCTCGATCGCGAGGGCGTGCTCAGCCGGCTGGCCGACCACGTCGGCCTGCACGACATCGAGTTCGAATCCGACGACTTCAACCGACGGTTCAACGTGAAGTGCACCGATCGGAAGTTCGCGAACGATCTGATCGATCCCCGGATGATGCAGTGGCTGCTCGGGGTGGATGGCGCCTTCCGGTTCGAGGTCAGCGGAACCTGGGTGCTGTGCTACAGCAGCCGGCTGCGGCCGGTGGATCTAGTTCCGCTCCTGGGGAGCGCAAAGCAGTTCGTGGACCACGTCCCCCGCGTGGTGTTCGAACTGTACGGGACCGGAGCCGCCCGGTAGGCTGTACCCCGTCGTTCACGGGATCGCTCGCAGAAGGGACGTCATCGTGGCGTGGCTCTGGATCATCGTCGGGGTGGTGGCGCTCGTCGTCATCCTCGGCATCGTCTCCTACAACCGGTTCGTCTCCGGACGCCAGCTCATCCGGGACTCGTGGGCCAATATCGACACCGAGCTCCGCCGCCGATACGACCTCATCCCCAACCTGGTCGAGACGGTGAAGGGCTACGCCGCCCACGAGCGTGGGGTCTTCGAGGAGGTGACCCGGGCCCGTGCCGCGGCCGTCTCGGCCACCGGAACCCCTGCCGAGCAGGCCGCAGCGGAGGGGCCGTTCGTCGCCGCGCTCCGCCAGCTGTTCGCTGTGGCCGAGAACTACCCCGACCTGAAGGCGAACCAGAACTTCCTGGCCCTGCAGTCCGAGCTGTCGAACACCGAAGACCGGCTCCAGACCGCGCGCCGGTTCTACAACGCGAACGTGCGTGAATTCAACCGGCGGGTCCAGTCCTTCCCATCGAACATCCTCGCGCGCAGCTTCGGGTTCAAGGTGGAGCAGTTCTTCGAGGTGGAGGAGACCCTTCGGGAGGCCGGACCGCCCCAGGTGAGCTTCGCCCCCGGGTCCCCGTCCGTCTCGTTCGGGGCTCCGGGAGGCTCGTCGGCCTCTCCGCCCCCCACGGGGGGGCCGCCGCCGCCACCGCCTCCACCCGGCGAACCAGCGCCTCCGGCAGGGTCCGCTCCCTAGGCCGCTTCCATCTCGGCGGGCGCCGTCCCGCAGCCCTCGAGCATGGTCGCCCGGCGGACGTCGGTCGTGAGCAGCGACCACACGGCGGCCCAGCCGATCGCCACGGCGCCCATGCCGACCGCGGTGACCCGCGGGCCGAAGGACTCGGCCAGCCATCCCGTCAGCAGGCTGGAGAGCCCGAACGTGAGTGTCACGAGCATCCCGTCGAAGGCGAAGATCCGTCCTCGGATGCGGTCGGGGACGATGCGCTGGAGCCCGTACGATGAGAGCGTCCACTGCGCGCCTCCGCCCAGATGCGCGAGGGCCACCGTGGGCATGGCGAGCAGCAACCCCGGGGCCAGCCCGAGAAGCGTGTAGCCCAAGCCGAAGACGGCGAGCGCGACGCCGATCGCACCGAAGATCCGCCGATCCCGCGGCCCGAGCGCCGACCTCCCGACGAACGGACCGATCAGCGCACCGACCCCGCGGGAGGCCATCAGTAGCCCGATGCCGACGTCGCCGGCGTGGTACTCGCGATGGGCCAGGAGCGGGATCAGCACGAGGACGCCACCGGCGATCCCCCACCCGAACTTCACGGCGAGCAGCGCCAGCACCCGGTGATCCTTCCGCGCGTACCGGACGGTCTCCACCGTGGCCTCCCGGACGCCGGCGTGATCCTCGGCCGCGCGCTCCTCGGCGAACGCCCGCCGGATCCGCCAGATGAGCCAGGCCGAGGCCAGGAAGGATGCCGCATCCAGGATGAACGCGGTGTCCCTGCCGAACACGGCGGCCACGACGCCGCCGAGTGCGGCGCCGACCGCGAGCATCGTGCCCCACAGCGACCCGGACAAGGCGTTGGCGGTGGCCAGGTCCTCTTCCTCCACCAGGTTGGGCATCGCGGCTGCGGACGCGGGCTCGAAGGCGGCGCTGAACGAGGCCATGACCGCGAGCAGGACGAACGCGAGCCACACGAGCGAGTCGGTTCGGATCAGCAGGAACCCTAGGCACACGACCGCCCGGGCCAGGTCGGCGGCGACCATCAACCGCCGCCGGTCGATCCGGTCCGCCAGCACCCCCGCGATCGGCGAGAGCAGGAAGTACATGAGGTCCTGGACGGCGAGGACGAGAGCCACGGCGATGGCCGAGCCGGTGAAGTGAAGGACCAGCCCGAACAAGGCAACGAGCAAGAACCAGTCGCCACCCAGCGAGATCAGGGACGCGAGGTAGAGCCGTCGGAAGTCGCGGTTTCGGCGAAGCAGCGAGAGGCTGGCCCGAAGGCCTCCCTGGACCTCGACCGGTTCGCGCGCTGACACGGCGATTTGCCAGACTACAGGGAAGCGCCTGCCGACCGAAGGGGGAAGCCATGCTCGAGCGGTTCACCTGGTTCCGACAGTCGGCCATGCGATTCGCCGGCGACGGGCTCACGGTCTACATCGATCCATGGGGGACCGTCAGCCAGGACCCGCCGGCCGACGTCATCTTCATCACGCATGCCCACACCGATCACTTCCAGCCGCAGGAGATCGAGCGGCTCAGCAGGTCGACGACCAAGCTGGTCGCTCCGCACGACGTGGCCAGGGAGCTGTCGGGGGACGTCACGGCGGTCGCGCCCGGCGACGCGATCGAGGTCTCCGGGATCAAGGTGGAGGCGGTGCCGGCCTACAACGTGCATCCCGATCGACTCGACAAACATCCCAAGGCCAACCGGTGGGTCGGCTACATCCTGGAGCTCGAGGGGAAGACGTACTACCACGCCGGCGACACGGACCACGCGCCCGAGCTCGACGACGTGAGGACGGATGTAGCATTCCTGCCGATCGGAGGAACCTACACGATGGACCCGGGCGAGGCGGCCGGGCTGGCCAGGTCGATCTCGCCGCAGATCGCGGTGCCCATGCACTACGGGTTCGTCGTCGGTTCGCCGAAGGACGCCGAAACCTTCAGGCGGGAGGCGGAGCCGGTGACCGTCGAAGTGATGAGGCCGGTGAACCCGTTCGAGCGGGACTGACGGAAGGAGAGGATCGCGATGGAGCTCGGATACGACGGACCCCTGTACATCCTGGCGTTCGACCACCGCGGCTCGTTCCAGAAGAAGTTCTTCGGGGTCACGGGAGAGCCCACGGCGAAGGACGTCGAGCGGATCTCCGATGCCAAGCACGTCATCTTCGAGGGATTCCTTCGCGCCGTTGACGAGGGCGCGGACCGGACGAGCGCCGGACTGCTCGTGGACGAGCAGTTCGGCGCCGCCATCGCCCGCCAGGCCAAGGCGGACGGACTGATCCTGGCCATGCCCGTCGAGAAGTCGGGACAGGACGAGTTCGACTTCGAGTACGGCGACGAATACGGCAAGCACATCGAGGAGTTCGACCCCACCTTCACCAAGGTCCTGGTCCGCTACAACCCGGCCGCCGACGGGGCGATGAACGAGCGCCAGGCGAAGCGGCTGCGGGAGCTGTCCGACTGGCTGCACGAGCGGGGCCGGAAGTTCCTCTTCGAGCTCCTGGTCCCGGCGACGGAGGGGCAGCTCGGATCGGTCGGTGGCGACGCCGACCGATTCGACAAGGAGATCCGGCCGGACCTGATGCGGGCGGCCATCGCCGAGCTCCAGCAGTCGGGGGTGGAGCCGGACGTCTGGAAGATCGAGGGGCTGGACCGGCGGGAGGACTGCGAGGCCATCGCAACGCAGACCCGGGTGGGCGGCCGGGACAAGGTGGCCTGCGTCGTCCTGGGCCGGGGGGCCGACGAGGCCGCGGTGGACCACTGGCTCCGACAGGGCGCCGGCGTCCCCGGGTACATCGGCTTCGCCATCGGCCGGACCATCTGGTGGAACCCGCTGAAGGAGTTCGTGGACGGCACGGCCCCCCGGGAGGATGCGGCGGCCCGTATCTCCGCGAACTACCGGCGGTTCATCGACGTGTACGAGGGACGGTAGGAGGGGGATGGAATGGCGGTCATCAAGACGATCGACCTGGTCGGCGTGTCATCGGAGTCGTGGAGGGATGCCGCGCATCAGGCGCTGAACGAGGCGTCGAAGACGATCCGCGGTATCGAGGGGATGGACATCCTCGGGACCTCGGCCGTGGTCGAGGGCAACAAGATCACCGAGTACCACACGCACGTGGAGATCCGGTTCCGCCTGGAGCGATAAGCAGGGGAGGTCATGCCGGCCTCGATCGTCGTCGGGACCCAGTGGGGGGACGAGGGCAAGGGTAAGGTCACCGATTACCTGGCCGACCAGATGCGGTTCGTGGTCCGGTACCAGGGGGGCAACAACGCCGGACATACGGTGGTGGCCGAGGGGCATCTCCTGAAGCTTCACCTCGTCCCTTCCGGGATCCTGTACTCGCACCTCACGTCGGTCATCGCCGACGGGGTGGTCGTGGATCCTGGGGTGCTGCTCGAAGAGATGGACACGTTGTCCGGACTGGGGATCGACGTCTCGCGCCTCGTCGTGTCCGGCAACGCGCACCTGATCATGCCGTATCACCTGGAGCTGGAGAAGGTGACCGAGCGCCATCTCGGCAAGCACGCGCTGGGGACGACCAAGCGGGGCATCGGGCCCGCCTATGCCGACAAGGCGGCCCGGATCGGGCTCCGGCTCCAGGATCTGTTCGACCCCAAGATCTTCCGTGAGAAGTTGGAGGTCGTCCTGAAGGAGAAGAACCTCCTCCTGACCAAGGTCTACAATCGGCTGCCGCTCTCGGCCGACACCATCGTCGAGGACTATCGGGCCTACGGCGAGCGACTGCGCCCGCACGTCGCCGACACGTCGAGGCTGCTGTACGAAGGCCTTCGAGCCGGGGAGAACGTCCTGTTCGAGGGGGCGCAGGGAACGCTCCTCGACCTGGATCACGGGACGTACCCGTTCGTCACATCGTCGAACCCGGTGGCCGGATTCGCCCTGGCCTCGGCCGGCGTGGGGCCCATGGAGGTGGACCGGGTGATCGGGGTGACCAAGGCCTACGTGACCAGGGTCGGATCGGGACCGTTCCCCACCGAGGACCCTGGGCCCGACGGCGAGCGCTTGGGAGAGGCGGGGAAGGAGTTCGGCACCACCACCGGACGCAAGCGGCGGTGCGGGTGGTTCGACGCCGTGCTGGTCCGGTACGCGGCACGGCTGAACGGCCTGTCCGAGATCTTCCTCACCAAGCTCGACGTGCTCTCGGGGTTCCCCACGATCAAGGTGTGTACGGGATACGTCGCGGACGGAGAGACGTTCGAGGATGTCCCTCCGCACCAGTCGCTGTTCCACCGGGCTCAGCCGGTGTACGAGGAACTGGAGGGGTGGGACGAGTCGCTCTCCGAGGCCCGCTCCTTCGGTGACCTTCCGCCGGCGGCCCGCAAGTACGTGGAACGTCTCCAGGACCTGGCCGGCGTGCGGATCGGCGTGGTCTCCGTCGGCCCGGCCCGCGAACAGAGCCTGCCGGTCGGATGAGGATCCTCGTCATCGGCGGGGGAGGGCGGGAGCACGCGCTCGTGTGGCGGCTGGCCCAGAACCCGACGGTCGACCGGCTGTTCGCCGCGCCGGGCAATCCCGGGATCGCCGTCGACGCCACCTGCGTTCCGGTGGATCCGGACGACACGCGCGGCATCGTCGACCTGGTCCGGCGGGAGTCGATCGACCTCACCGTGGTGGGCCCGGAGACGCCGCTGGTGAAGGGCCTGGTGGACGAGCTGGATGCCGAGGGGCACCGGGCGTTCGGTCCGACCAGGGACGCGGCCAGGATCGAGGGGTCGAAGGCGTGGGCCAAGGAGCTGTGCCACAAGTACGGGGTCCCGGCCGGGCGCTCCCGGTCGTTCACCGACCTGGACACGGCCATCGCGTACCTGAACGAGCTGGAGCCGCCGTATGTGATCAAGGCCGATGGGCTCGCCGCCGGCAAGGGCGTGGTCATCGCCGACGACCGGAGCGACGCCATCGCCGCCCTGCGCGTGTGCCTCATCGACCGGGCGTTCGGCGAGGCGGGAGCGGTCGTCTTGGTCGAGGAGCACCTCACCGGCAGGGAAGTCTCGGCCTTCGGGCTGACCGACGGCCGCGAGGTGGTCCCGCTCGTCCTGGCCCAGGACTTCAAGCGGGCCGGCGACGGCGACATGGGGCCCAATACCGGAGGCATGGGGGCCTACTCCCCGGTCCCCTGGGTCGACGAGGGCATGGAGCGTCGTATCTGGGACGAGGTGCTGGTGCGCACGGTGCGGGCCATGGAGTCCGAAGGGGTCCGGTACGCGGGCCTGCTCTACGCCGGGCTCATGGTCACCGAGGACGGTCCCAAGGTCCTCGAGTTCAACTGCCGGTTCGGCGATCCCGAGACCCAGGCCATCGTGCCCCGCCTTCGTTCGGACCTCGGCGAGATGCTGCTGGCCTCGGTCGAGGGCAACATCGGCAACTACAAGGCGCTGTGGGCCTCGGACGTCTGCGTCACCGTCGTCCTCGCCTCCGGCGGGTACCCGGGGCCGTACGAGACCGGCTTCGTGATCGATGGCCTCGACGAGGCCGGCGCGATCGACGACGTCGTCATCTTCCACGCCGGCACGGCGGAACGACGGGGTAGAGTGGTCACCGCGGGAGGACGGGTCCTCGCGGTGAGCGCCCTCGGCGCCACGGCGGAGGAGGCCAGGGATCGTGCGTACCAGGCGTGTTCGCGCATCTCCTTCCCGGGGATGCACTTCCGCAGGGATATCGCGGCAGATGTGACGGAGGCTGGATGAGAGGGGACACCCCGGTGGTCGGCGTCCTGGCCGCATCCCCTGCCGAGCTCTCCGTCATGCAGCAGGCCACGGCGATCCTGGAGAAGCTCGAGCTCCCCCACGAGATCCAGGTGATGTCGTCCTCTCGCAACCCCGATCTCGTGGACGAATACGCGCGGACCGCCTTCGATCGGGGGCTGAAGGTCCTGGTCTGCACCACGGGGATCACGGGGCACCTGGCGGCCGCAGCGGCTGCGCGGACGGTCCTCCCGGTGATCGGCGTCCCCATCGCCAGCGATCAGATGGGGGGCGAGCAGGCCCTGATCGTGACGGCCCAGATGCCGGCCGGCGTCCCGGTCGCCACCGTGGGGGTGGATGCCGCCGTGAACGCGGCGGTGCTGGCGGCGGAGATCGTGGGGGTCGCCGACCCCGAGATCCAGGCCCGGCTGTGGAAGTTCAAGGACGACCTGGCGGAGGGTCTCAGGCTGTGAGGGTCGGCCCCTGCCTTCCGCGGGGTGGGCGGCCATGATCCCTCGCTACACCGCGCCGGAGATGGCGGCCGTCTGGTCGGATGAGGCTCGGCTCCGCCATTGGCTGGAGATCGAGGTCCTGGCCGTCGAGGCATGGGCCCGCGTGGGCACCATCCCTGCGGAGGATGCCCGGACCGTCCGCGAACGTGCATCGTTCACCGTCGATCGCGTCCGCGAGTTGGAGGAGGTCACGAGGCACGATGTCGCGGCGTTCGTCCAGTGCGTGGCGGAGTCGGTGGGACCGGCCGGGCGGTGGATCCATTTCGGCCTGACGTCCTCCGACGTGCTCGACACCGGCTTCGCCCTGCAGCTCCGCGAGGCGGCCGACCTCCTGCTCACTCGAACCGAGCGGCTGCTCGGCACGGTGAAGCGGATGGCCCTGGAGCACCGGGACACGCTGATGGCGGGCCGGACCCACGGCGTGCACGCCGAGCCGACCAGCTTCGGCCACAAGCTTGCCCTGTGGGCCTTCGAGTTCGATCGGGACCGGGAGCGGCTGCGGCGGGCCCGCGAGGCCGTGTCGGTGGGGAAGGTCTCGGGGGCAGTCGGGACCTACGCCCAGCTCGACCCGCGGGTGGAGGAGCACGTCTTCGGCGAGCTCGGGCTTCGGCCTGCCGAGGCGAGCAGCCAGGTCGTCTCGCGCGATCGGCATGCCGAGTACATGGCGGCGCTCGCCATCCTCGCCTCGTCGCTCGACGTGATCGCCACCGAGATCCGCAATCTGGCCAGGACCGAGGTCCGGGAGGTGCAGGAGCCTTTCGCCGAGGGGCAGAAGGGCTCGTCGGCGATGCCCCACAAGCGGAACCCCGTCCGCTGCGAGCGGATCACCGGGTTGGCCCGCGTGGTGCGGGCCAACCTCCAACCCGCCCTGGAGAACGTCGTGCTGTGGCACGAGCGCGACATCTCGCACTCGTCTGCCGAACGGGTGATCTTCCCCGACTCGACCACCGCGGTGCACTTCATGTTGGCCGAGCTCACGGAGGTGCTCGACGGGCTCGAGGTCTTCCCGGAGCGGATGCTGGAGAACCTCGATGCGGGTGGCGGCCTGGTGTACTCGCAGGCAGTGCTGCTCGCCTTGGTGGAACGGGGGATGCCTCGCGATGAGGCCTACCGGATCGTGCAAGCCGCGGCGGCCGCGGCGTGGGACGAGGGGAAGGACTTCAGGGGCGAGCTCGAGGCGGACCCGAACGCGGCGCGGCTGCTGAGCGCCGCGAATCTCGCGGAGCTGTTCGACCCGGGCCGGTACGTGCGGAACCTCGACGTGGTGTTCGACCGGCTGGCCAAGCTGACCGTGGGCGGGGAGCCGTGACCGAAGCGGTGAAGCTCCTGACCAGGGGCAAGGTCCGCGACATCTACGATGTCGGCGACGACCGCCTGTTGCTCGTGGCCACGGACCGGATCTCGGCATTCGACGTCGTCCTTCGAAACCCCATCCCCGACAAGGGCCGGATACTCTGCGGGCTCTCACTGTTCTGGTTCGACAGGACGGCCGACGTTATCGGCAACCATCTCCTGAGCCCGGATCGGTCGGACTTCCCGGAGCCGTTCCGAAGCGATGCGTCTCTTGCCGGCCGGTCCATGCTCGTCCGCAGGGCGGAGGTGGTCCCGGTCGAATGCGTGGCCCGGGGCTACCTGACGGGGTCGGGACTCAAGCAATACCTGGCCGAAGGCCATGTGTGCGGGGTGCCCCTTCCACCGGGCCTGGGCGAGGCCCATCGGCTGCCCGAGCCCATCTTCACGCCGACGACGAAGGCTGCCGAGGGCCACGACCTGCCGCTCACGTTCGAGGAGACCGTGGACCTGGTCGGGGAGGGGCTGGCCGAACGCCTCCGCGAGGTGACGGTCCGGCTTTACGAGCGAGGGGCGGACATCGCCCGACAACGCGGCATCATCGTGGCCGACACGAAGTTCGAGTTCGGCTTCGTCGATGGCGAGTTGATCCTGGTGGACGAGGTGCTCACGCCGGACTCGTCTCGCTTCTGGCCGGCCGATGGCTACGCGCCCGGCACGCCCCAACCATCGTTCGACAAGCAGTACGTCCGGGACTGGCTCGATGCGAGCGGGTGGGACCACGAGCCACCGCCGCCGGAGCTCCCGGCCGGCGTGGTCGAGCGGACCGAACACACCTACCGGGAGGCCTACGAACGGATCACCGGCGAGCGGTTCGACTGGTACCGTCAGCGCATGGGAGTGCCGGACCGGGGATGAAGTACCAGTTCCAGGTCATCGTGTCGTTGAAGCCGGGGCTCCTCGATCCCCAGGGCAAGGCCATCGAAGGATCGCTTCCCGCGATGGGCTGGGCGAACGCCTCGAACGTGCGGGTGGGAAAGCACGTGGAGCTCGTGGTGGACGCGGAGACGGAAGCGGCAGCCGTCTCGCAAGTGGACGAGATGGCGCAGCGGCTGCTGTCGAACCCCGTGATCGAGAGCTATCGCATCGTGTCGACGGCCCCTCTTCCAGATCCCCGGTTCGAGGACGTCTCGTGAGCGCCGGCACGCCCCGCGTCGGCGTGGTGACGTTCCCCGGGTCCCTCGACGATCGGGACGCGCTTCGCGCCGTTGCGCTCATGGGTGGCGATGGCGTCCCGCTGTGGCACGGCGATCGCGACCTTCGCGGAGTGGATGCGGTCATCCTCCCCGGAGGGTTCTCCTACGGTGACTACCTGCGGACGGGCGCGCTCGCCCGGTTCGCCCCGATCATGGAGGAGGTCCGGGCCTTCGCCGGCCGGGGCGGGCCGGTGGTCGGCATCTGCAACGGGTTCCAGATCCTGTGCGAGGCCGGCCTGTTGTCCGGAGCCCTCATCCGCAATCGTCAGCTCCGGTTCGTGTGCCGGTTCGTGGACGTGCGGGTGGAGACCTCGCTCTCGACGCTCACCGAGGGCCTGGTCCCAGGCGAGGTGCTGCGGATCCCGGTGAAGCACGGCGAGGGCCAGTTCGTGGCTCGCCCCGACGAGCTGGCGCGGATCGAGGCCGAGGCGCTGGTCACGTTCCGATACTGCGGTCCGGGTGGCGAGCTCGATGACGAGCACAACGTGAACGGGAGCGCCGGCTGGATCGCGGGGATCAGGAGCCCGCAGGGAAACGTGGTCGGACTCATGCCGCACCCCGAGCATGCCGTGGATCCCGACGTCGGACCAACGGGGGGGCAGCCCCTCTTCGCCTCGCTCCTCACGTACGCGCTCGCCAGGGTGTGAGGTGAAGGTCGACCAGCCGCTCCACCAGTCCCTGGGCCTGACCGACGAGGAGCTCGACGGGATCCGGGCCACGCTCGGCCGCGACCCCAACCGCATCGAGCTGGCGATGTATGCGGCCATGTGGTCGGAGCACTGTTCGTACAAGTCGAGCAAGGTCCACCTTCGGACCCTGCCCACCGAGGGGCCGCAGGTGCTGGTGGGCCCGGGGCAGGATGCCGGCGCCGTCGACATCGGGAACGGGCTGGCCGCCGTGTTCAAGATGGAGTCTCACTCGCACCCCTCCGCCGTCGAGCCCTACCAGGGGGCGGCGACGGGCGTGGGCGGCATCGTCCGCGACATCGTGTCGATGGGGGCCCGGCCTATGGCCCTCCTCGACCCCCTTCGGTTCGGGCCGCTCACCGAGGAGCGCAACCGGCTCCTGTTCGCCGGCGTGGTGGCCGGGATCGGCGGCTACGGCAACTGCATCGGCGTGCCGACCGTGGGGGGCGAGATCCAGTTCGCCGAGCCCCACTCGGCGAACCCGACGGTCAACGTGATGTGCGTGGGGGTGGCGCCGGCGGACCGGCTGGTGACGGCGGCGCCCGACGTCCCCGAGGGATCGATGTTGCTGCTGATCGGCGCAGCCACGGGCCGCGACGGGATCGGGGGGGTGTCCGTGCTCGCGTCGCGGACGATCGAGGAGGACGCGGCGGTCTCCCGGCCGAGTGTGCAGATCGGCGATCCCTTCGCCGGGAAGCTGCTCATCGAGACCTGCCTCGAGCTCGTCGAGGGTGGACTGCTCCTCGGCCTGCAGGATCTGGGTGGGGCCGGGCTGACCTGCGCGGCGAGTGAATCGGCGGCCAGGGCTGGGATGGGGGCGGAGTTGGATCTCGACGCGGTGCCGCTCCGCGAGGCGGGCCTGGAGGCGTTCGAGATCCTGACGAGCGAGTCGCAGGAGCGGATGCTCGCCGTGGTGGACCCCGCCCGGCTGGATGAAGTCCACGGCGTCTGCTCAAAGTGGGGACTGTCGTCCGCGGTCGTGGGGTGGCTCGTCGACGGCGGCCGCCTCATCGTCCGCATGGGGGGCGCGGTGGTCGCCGACGTGCCGGCCCGCTCTCTGGCGGACGATGGACCGGCCTACGAGCGGCCGATGGAGCCGCCGCGAGGGCGGCACGAGATCCTGGAGGACGACCCCACGTTCGCCATCGTGGACAGCGACCCACGGGAGGCGTTCCTCGCCGTCCTGTCCTCGCCGAACGTGGCGTCGAAGCAGTGGGCGTTCGAGCAATACGACCAGCTGGTGCAGGGCGCCACGGTGGCTCGTCCGGGCAGCGATGCCGCGGTGATCCGCGTCGAGGGGACGTTGAGGGCCCTGGCGCTCTCCTGCGACGGCAGCGGCCGGTTCGGGCACCTCGATCCCTACCTCGGTGCAGCGCACGCGGTGGCCGAAGCCTCACGCAACGTGGCGGTGATGGGGGCAACGCCCCTGGCCATCACGAATTGCCTGAACTTCGGCAACCCCGAGCGGCCCGAGGTGATGTGGCAGTTCGCCGAGTCGATCCGGGGGATGGCGGATGCCTGCCGGAGCTTCGGAACCCCCGTGACCGGGGGGAACGTGAGCTTCTACAACGAGTCGGGCGGGTCCGCGATCTGGCCCACGCCGATCATCGGGATGCTCGGGCTCATCGAGGACTACCGGCTCCTCGTGCGGCCGGGCTTCCCCGGTCCGGGGTTCCTCGTCTACCTGGTGGGCGAGACCTTTCCCGAGCTCGGCGGCTCGGAGTTCGCCGAGGTCGTGCTGGGGACCGTCTCCGGGCACCCGCCGGCGCTCGACCTGGCCCGCGAGGCATCGCTCCATCGGATGCTGGTGGAAGGGGCCCGCGGCGACCTCCTGGCCTCGGCCCACGACTGCTCCGAGGGAGGCCTGGCCGTCGCCCTCGCCGAGTCGGCCCTGGCCGGCGACACGGGGTTCGCCGTGTCGCTTCCGGGGGACGAGCCCTGGTACGTGGCGCTCTTCTCCGAATCGGCCTCGCGCGCCGTCGTTTCGGTTGCCCCGGAGAACGGTGAGGCGCTGGAATCGCTGGCGTCGGCGCACCACCTACCGCTCTCGCGCCTGGGCGAGACCGGCGGACCGGGGATGGTCGTCGATTCGCTCCTGGAGATCACGGTCGAGGAAGCTCGGTCCGCCCACGAGAGTGCCATCCCAAAGCTGCTCGCAGGCTGACGGGCCCTGTTAGCATCGCTGCACAGGTGGGAGCGGAGAGCCCGAAAGAGGAATGCGGCCTCTTCGGCGTCTGGGCGCCGGGCGAGGACGTTTCCAGGCTCACCTACTTCGGTCTGTTCGCCCAGCAGCACCGAGGGCAGGAATCGGCCGGCATGGCCGTTTCGGACGGCCAACACCTTCTGGTCTTCAAGGAGCTCGGCCTGGTCTCGCAGGTGTTCAACGAGGCCACCCTGCGAACCCTCCAGGGTGATCTGGGGATCGGTCACACGCGCTATTCCACGACCGGCTCGACCACGTGGGAGAACGCGCAGCCCGCGTTCAAGACGGATGGCGAGCGATCGCTGGCCCTCGGTCACAATGGCAACCTGGTCAACACGGCGGAGCTCGCCGAACGATCGGGGCGGCCTGCCG
Organism: Actinomycetota bacterium; assembly: GCA_005885325.1. Classification (GTDB taxonomy): domain Bacteria; phylum Actinomycetota; class UBA4738; order UBA4738; family HRBIN12; genus AC-69. The sequence goes on along the minus strand of VAYX01000015.1, from coordinate 8,736 downwards.
CGGCGACTACGGACTCGGACCTCGTGGCCGGCATCCTGGCCCGCCGCCTGGAGGCCGGCCTGTGGGACGCCTCTTTGGCGGTGCTGCCGGATCTCCGCGGCGCGTTCTGCTTCGTGATGATGGACGAACGCAGCCTCTATGCCGCCCGCGACCCCTACGGCCTGCGACCACTGTCGATCGGGAAGCTCCCGAACGGCTATTGCGTCGCATCGGAGACATGCGCGCTCGACATCGTCGGGGCCACGTTCATCCGCGACGTCGAGCCGGGCGAGCTGATCAGGATCGACGACCGGGGACCCCGCTCGGCGAGCTTCGCGGAGAGCCCGCGGAAGGCCCTGTGCATCTTCGAGTTCGTGTATCTCGCCCGGGCCGACTCGCGGATCCAGGGAACCACCGTGCACGAGGTTCGGCGCAAGCTCGGCCGTCGACTCGCCGTGGAGGCGCCTACCCAAGCCGACATGGTGATCCCGGTGCCTGACACCGGCCATTCTGCGGCCCAGGGGTACGCGGAGGTGTCGGGCATCCCGTACGGCGAGGGCCTGATGAAGAACCGATACGTCGGCCGGACCTTCATCCAACCGTCCCAATCGCTCCGCGAACGCGGCGTGAAGCTGAAGCTGAATCCGATCCCCGACGCGATCCGAGGCAAGCGGCTCGTGGTGATCGACGACTCGATCGTGCGCGGCACGACCACCCGCCAGATCGTGCAGGCGCTCCGAGAGGCCGGAGCGGCCGAGGTCCACACCCGGATCACGTGCCCGCCGATCAAGTGGCCGTGCTTCTACGGCATCGACATGCCGACCCGGCACGAGCTCGTGGCCTCCGACCTGTCCGTGGAGGAGATCAGGCGGTTCGTGGGCGCCGACTCGCTCGGCTACCTGTCGCTCGACGGGATGGTGGCGGCGACCGGTGCTCCCAAGGACGACTTCTGCCGGGCCTGCTTCGACGGCGAGTACCCGATCGAGGTGCCCGAGGGCGCCGGCAAGTTCCTGCTGGAGCAGCCCGCCAGGTCGTGAGCGGCGCCTACCGGAAGGCTGGCGTCGACCTCGACGCCGCTGCGAGGGCCGTCTCGCTCATCCGAGAGTTGGCGAGGGGCGCGACGCGGCCCGAGGTCGTCGAGGGGATCGGCGGGTTCGCCGGGTTGTTCCGGACCGGGGAGGGGCGGTATCTCGCCGCCGCGACGGACGGGGTGGGAACGAAGCTCGACGTGTCCCGGATGGCGGGGCGACTGTCCACGATCGGGATCGACCTCGTCGCGATGTGCGCCGACGACGTGGCGTGCACCGGGGCCGAGCCGCTGTTCTTCCTGGACTATCTGGCGATGGGAAAGGTCGCGCCCGAGGACGCGGCGACGATCGTCGAGGGGATCGCCGAGGGCTGCCGCCGCGCCGGCTGCGCGCTCCTCGGCGGCGAGACGGCCGAGCATCCCGGGGTGATGGGCGAGGACCAGCTCGACCTGGCGGGATTCTGCGTGGGAGTCGTCGACGAGGAGGGCCTGATCGGGGCGCACCGCGTGCGCGAGGGCGATGCGCTCGTCGGCCTGGCCTCGACCGGCCTGCATGCCAACGGGTACAGCTTGGTCCGCGCGAGCCTACTCGCGGAGGATCCGCGCGTCCTGGATGCCGTGCCGGAGGGCTTCGCCCGCCCGCTCGCCGACGAGCTGCTCGAGCCGACCGTTATCTACGCACCGCTGGTCGTTTCGCTCGCGCGCGCCGGCCGCGTTCACGCGGCCGCGCACGTGACGGGCGGCGGTCTGCCCGAGAACGTGCCGCGGGCCCTCCCCGACGGCATGGGCGCCGAGGTCGAGCTGGGCAGCTGGCCCGTCCCCCCGATCTTCGAGCTGGTTCAGAGGGCCGCGGACGCCTCCGAGGACGACATGCTCGCCACGTTCAACATGGGCGTGGGGATGGTCCTCGTGGTCCCGCCGAGCGAGGCGGAGGAGGTGGTCGAGCGGGCCGCCGATGCGAACGTCCAGTCGTTCGTGGTCGGGCGCGTGGGCGGGGGAACCGGGCTCTCGCTCCGTTAGCCTGGAATGACTACGACCACCGGTCCCGGGGTTACTTCGACCGGTACCCTGAAAAACGGTAGCCCGGGCGATTCCGGCCAAAGGTATCCCTCCGTACCCTCGAAGCCGGGATGGACGCGCCCCCGCAGACCAGCGTGCTCGTTGTGGACGACGAACCACAGGTCGTCTGGATGCTCCAGTTCAGCCTGGAGGCGGACGGGTTCCAGACGTTCGCCGCGCGAGACGGTCGGGCGGCGCTCGCCGAGGTCCGGGAGCACCGCCCGCAGCTCATGCTGCTCGACATCATGATGCCCGTGATGGACGGATGGAGCGTGCTCCAGGAGATCCGGGAGCTTCCCGAGGGCGAGCGCCCCCGCGTCGTCGTGGTCTCGGCCCGGGCCAGCCTCCGCGACCGGGCCAAGGCCGCCGAGCTCGGCGCCGACGCGTTCGTGTCCAAGCCGTTCAACGTGGACGACCTGCTGGGGGTCCTGCACCGCCTGGAGAAGGCCAGCTAGGTCCGTCCGGCTCAGTGCGCGAAGCGCTGGTGGTCCTTCGGCACGACCGTCGTTCCGATCGCCCGGCACGTGAGGACGGGTTCCTCCAGGAACTCCGCCGCGGACTCGGACACCTCCGAGCGGGGCCCACCGATCTTCCATACTTCGAACTCGCACCGCCGCGACGAGCTCCCCACCGACACGATCCGGCCTTTCGCCTCGATCCAGTCACCGGCGTAGAGCGGATGGAGGAACTCGACCGACTCGTACGCTCGGAACAGGCCCTCGTCTCCGTCGTACCGCATGGCAAGCTCGGTGATGAGGTCGCCGATCACCTCGAGCTGCTTGGCCCCGGCCACCAGGTTGCCGCCGTAGTGCGCGTCCTCGCTGCCCAGGCGACGCCGGATGAACGCGGTGGGAAGCTCGTCGGCCATCAGCTGTGACCTCCGCCGGTCCTAGCGGGAGACGACCTTCCCGAAGCGCACGCCGCGCCTCGGGACTCGGGCCAGCTCGCCGTCCTTCGTACGGACCAGGTACGTCTCGGCCGCCTCATCGTAGGCCTCGAGGGTCCCCACGGCCTCGCCGACGTAGCCGTTGGGGAGCTCGAACTGGAACGAGACGCGCGCGCCGATGTCGTCCGGTGACACCAGGTTCGGGCCCTTCATCGGCGGGAGGATACCGGACGTCGGCTATCGCTCGACTCGGGTGATGGACCCCTCCGGCGGCTCGGGGAAGGCCTGCGGATGCACGGCCCATGCCAGGATCTCCAGGCCGTCGACGATCCGCGGCCCCGGGCGGGAGAAGAACGAGGTCGCGTCGACGGCGAACACCGTTCCCTCTCGCGCCGCCGGAGTCTCGACGAACTCGGCGTTGCGATATAGCTGCGCGGCCTCCTCCTCCGCCTCCTCCAGGTAGTACCCGCACGGCATGAACACGACGACCTCGGGGTTGGCGTCCCGGATCTCGCGCCAGGTCACGACCCGCGACGGCTGCTCCTTGCCGGTCAGCAGGTTCACCCCGCCGACCATCTCCACCATGTCGGGGACCCAGTGGCCCGCGGCGAACGGCGGATCGAGCCACTCTTGGCACAGGACCCGGATCGAGGGGAGGCGAAGGGCCTTGGCCCTGACGGCCTCGACCCGGGCGCGGAGCGCGCCGACGATCTCGTCGGCGCGCTCCGCCCTCCCCAGCACCGCGCCCACCGCCCGGATGCCTTCCAGCACCTCGTCGAAGGTGTGGGGATCGAGCGAGAGGACTTTCGCATCGCGAACCCCGATCTCCTCGAGCGCCTCCTGCACCTGTCCGCTCGGCACCGCGCACACCCGGCACAGGTCCTGCGTGAGGATCACGTCGGGCTCGAGCTGATGGATCAGCTCCTTCTCCAGGACGTAGATCGGCTCCTTGCGGTCCATCCGGTCTCGAACGGCGTCGTCGATCTCGCGAGAGGAGAGCGGCCGTCCCTGGGGAAGTGCGCTCTTCACCACCACCGGCTTCGACGTAGCCTCCGACGGGTAGTCGCACTCGTACGTCACCCCGACCAGGTCGTCGCCCAGGCCCAGCGCGTACACGATCTCGGTGGCGGAGGGCAGGAGCGACACGATCCTCATCGGGGAAGTGCCTCGAGCCGTTCCCGGGACGACAGGGTCGCGACGAGGTCGCCGAAGGCCCGGCCCGCGGTCGCGCCGTCCAGCAGCCGATGATCGAAGGTGAGCGAGAGGGTGCACGCCGGCCGAGCCACCACCTGGCCGTCGACGACCAGCGCCCGGGGGGCGATGGCGCCCAGGCCGAGGATGGCCGCCTGGGCCCGGTTGATGATGGGCGTGCCGAACTCCGAGCCGTAGCTCCCGGTGTTCGTCACGGTGATCGTCCCGCCGGTCATCTCCTCGATCCGGATGGAGCCGTTGCGCGCGGCCGAAGCCAGCCGCTCGATCTCGGCCGCGATATCGCCGAGCGGGCGGTCCCCGACGTCTCGAACCACGGGGACGAGGAGCCCTCGTTCGGTGTCGGTCGCGATGCCGACGTGGACCCGCCGGTGCAGCCAGATCTCGCCCTGCTCGGCCATGTACGACGCATTGAGGCTTCGATGATCCCTGCACACGTCGGCCAGGGCCCGGACGGCGATCGGGAGCGGCGACAGCCCGACCTCCCTTCGGAACGCCTCGAGCTCCGTGGAGTCGAGCGTCCGAAACGTGGTGACCTGTGGCACCTCCCGTACGACCCGCGTGAGGTTCTCGGCGATCGTTCGCCGGATCGTCGAGATGGGCCTGACGTCGGCGTCCGTGGGCATCATGACCGTCCACAGCGCCCGGGCTCCGGCACGCTCCTCTGGCCGTTCTTCGGGTGGTGCTTGCGCTTCTTCGGCTTTCGCCGGGCCCGACCGGGTGGCCCGCTCCACGTCCTCGTGGGTGATCCGTCCATCCGGACCGGACCCCGCGATCCCGGCCAGCTCCACCCCGAGCTCCCTGGCCCGGTGGCGGACGGCGGGGGTGGCAGCGACCGTGGCCGGGCCGGCTTCCTCCTCCACCGCCGCGTCGTCGTCCTGGACGACGAAGGTGACCAGCGGCGCTCCCACCCTGACCGTCTCTCCCGCAGGCGCATGCAGCCGGGCGATCGTCCCCGCGAACGGCGACGGGATCTCCACGGTCGCCTTGGCAGTCTCCACCTCCACGATCGGCTGGTTCAGCGAGACCGGGTCGCCTTCCTTCACCAACCAGGCGTTGACCGTGGCCTCCTCCAAGCCCTCGCCCAGGTCCGGCAGCGCGAAGACTCGCTCTGCCATCAGTAGCTCACCACCCTGCGCACGGCGGAGGTAATCCGCTCGACGCTCGGCAGGTATCGCTGCTCGAGGGCCGCCGGTGGATACGGGACGTCGTAGCCGGTCACCCGAAGGACCGGCGCCTCCAGGTAATCGAACGCCTCCTCCATGATCCGGGCGGCGATCTCGGCGCCCATCCCCAGGGTGCGAGGCGCCTCGTGCACCACGACGACCCTGCCGGTCTTCCGCACGGACTCGGCGAGCGTGTCCAGGTCGAGGGGGACGAGCGACCGGAGGTCGAGCACCCGGCAGGAGACGCGCTCACGGGCCAGGACCTCGGCGGCCTCCAGGCACCGCGTGACCATGGCCCCGTACGTGACGAGCGTGCACGCCTCGCCTTCCCGCCGAACCCACGCCCGGCCCATCCGGGGGCCGTCGACCGCGAGCTCGCCCTGCTCCTTGGCCCAGTACCGGCTCTTGGGCTCCAGGAAGATCACTGGGTCGGGGTCGGCGATGGCGAGCGAGAGGAGCCGGTAGGCGTCGAGCGCGCCGGACGGGACCACGACCTTCAGTCCGGCCGTGTGCGCGTAATACGTCTCGGGGCTCTCGCCGTGGTGCTCCTTGCCCCGGATCCCGCCGAACGACGGGATCCGGATGACGATCGGCATCGAGGTCCGGCCACGCGTGCGGTTCCGATACTTGGCGATGTGGCTGACGATCTGGTCGAGCGCGGGATAGGAGAACCCGTCGAACTGCATCTCGGCGACGGGGCGCCAGCCCGCCAGGGAGAGGCCCACGCAGATCCCGGCGATCCCGGCCTCCGCGATCGGCGTGTTGAACACGCGTTCCGAGCCGAACTCGCGCTGGAGGCCCTCGGTGACCCGGTACACGCCGCCGAGCTCACCGACGTCCTCGCCGAACACGAGCGTCCGGGGGTCCTTCGCCATGGCATCGCGGAGCGCGGCGTTCAGCGCGGCGACCATCGTGTACTCAGCCATCCGGCGCCTCGGTCGACGATCGACGGTCGCGCTCCAGGCTCTCGGGCGGCTCGACGTAGGCGAACCCGAACAGCTCGTCGACGGGGGGCGGCCCGAGCGAGGTGATCCCGGCACGGACGTCGGCCACCCACTCCTTGGCCTCGTCCTCGCAGTCGGCCACGAACGACTCGTCGGCGGCCCCCGAGGCCAGCAGGTGCTTCAGGTACCGGTCGATGGGGTCGCGCTCCCGCCACCGCTTGACCTCGTCGGCGCTTCGGTACTTCGTCGCGTCGTCGGCGGTCGAGTGCGGTCCCATCCGATACGTCAGGGCCTCGATCAGCGTGGGCCCCTCACCGGCCCGGGCCCGTTCGGCCGCCGCCCTCGTCACCGAGTACACCGCCAGGACGTCGTTGCCGTCGACGAGCACGCCGGGCATGCCGTACCCCTCGGCGCGCGTGTGGATCGGACCGGCCGCCTGCTCTCGGAGCGGGACCGAGATGGCCCACCCGTTGTTCTGGCAGAACAGGATGGCCGGCGCCCCGAACACCGCAGCCATGTTGGCCGCCTCGTGGAAGTCGCCTTCCGACGTCGCACCGTCGCCGAAGTACGCGAGGGAGCACACCGGCAGCCGGTCGAGCTTCGCGCCCATGGCCCATCCCACGGCGTGCACGATCTGGGTGGCGACCGGGACACAGATCGGCGCGAACCGGCTGGCGATCGGGTCGTACGGCCCGCCGTGCCAGGTCCCCCGGTGATACTGCAGGTACTCGACGACGTCGACGCCGCGGACGATGGCAGCCGCGAGCTCGCGGAACGACGGGAACACGAAGTCGTCGGGCTCCAGGGCGAAGGCGCTTCCCACCTGAGCCGCCTCCTGGCCCTCGAACGGCGGGTACACGGTGAGCTCGCCCTGTCGCTGGAGTGCCATGCACTCGCGGTCGAGGCGGCGGGACAGGATCATCAGCCGGAGCAGGTCCCGGAGCTCGTCGGGCTTCAGACCCACGTCGGTGTCACCGACCGCGGTGCCGTCGGGTGCGACCAGCCGCACCGGGGCGACGTCGTACGGGTCTTCGTGTATGACCATGGTCACCGACCTCGGACGGCGGCGGGTGTGCGAGAGCATATATGCTGCTCGGCGACGTGGTCCCTTGCGCCTACCTCCGCGCGTTCCAGCCCCTGGAGGCGTTCCCTCCCGATGAACAGGCCCGGTGGGAGCGGTACATCGTCGGCGGGGGGATGCTTCGCCGGCCGCGCCCCAACTACCGGCAGTGGATGAGCGGTCGGCGCCTCGGCGTCCTCGCCGCCTCGGAATCCGGGGGCGCCGACATCCGCATCGACAAGGGCTCCTACTACGTGTGTCCCTGGCGGACCAGGCTCCGGGTACTGGCCAGCCTGTTGTCCTTCCGCGAGGGCGCGCAGTTCGAGGGGAGCGACGCGTTCGTGAGCGACCGGGAGGCTCGCCGCGCCTCCAGGGAGTTGGCCAGGATCCGCCGGCGGGATCCGAAGGCCGTCTCGTTCATCATGCAGAGCCCTTGGCACGTCCCCGTCAGGTGGTTCGTGCTGTTCGGCGACGGCGAGCGGCGACTGGAGGAGCAGGGCAGCCGCCATCGGCTCCGGTACCTGACCACGGTGCGCAAGGCCGCACGCCGTGCCGAGCGGGCCATCCCCGGCCTCCGGCGGACGGATCTGGGGCCCGTGGCCGACATGATCGTGGAGCTCTACGAGTGGCTCGCGGCGTTCGACCGCCGGTCGCTGCTCGAGCTCGACTACGGTGGCCTGTGCGACCTCATGACCTGGGACGAGCTGGACGATGACCATTCGGCCCGCGACATCCAGGACGCGCTGAAGGCGCTGTCGTCGGAGGAGTTCCCGCGCTCGGCCGAGCTGTACCAGTCGGTCATCAGCAGGTGGGCCGAGGTCCGCGGCCACGAGACCCTGAACTGAGGTCCTCGCCCGGGACCCTCGTGGCCAGGGGCAGAATCGAACTGCCGACACCGCGGTTTTCAGCCGCGTGCTCTGCCAACTGAGCTACCTGGCCCGGGCCGGTAGAAAACCTGGCAGAAATCGCCGCCGAGGTCTTCACCAGCGCGTTCGAGTGTAGCGAGTGGAGGTGGGTCCGGGCTTGGTAACGCCATCTTGGCCCGAGGGGTGCCTTCGGGGCAGCCCGGGTCCTCGCCGGGGTGTGTGCCGGGGGTTGCGCGAGTCAGGCGGCCGCTTCGAGGTCCTCAGCGGCTCTGTGGCGGGCCATCGTCATGGCGTTCACCATCAGCGCCCAGCCGAGCATCTCGACTTGCTGACGGCGCCATCCGAGGCTGTGAGCGCGACCGAGGAACAGGGTGTCCTCGAGAGCGCGGTTGAGTGACTCGGAATCGTTCCGGCGGCCATAGAGGCGCGGGGAGTCGGGATCCGCGGGCGAGATTGTGCGCACGTTCTCGGTCCGGTTGAACTTGCGCTTGCGGTCGGCTTCATTCTGGTGGAGCCGCACTGTGATCTGCCCCCCGCCGA
>VAYX01000077.1 GCA_005885325.1 Actinomycetota bacterium | reverse complement strand
CAGGTCGTGCCGTTCATCGTCCCGCCGGCGGCCTGGACGAGGGCGATGTGCTCGGCCTTCCCGACGTGCGCCGAGCCCTGGAACATCACGTGCTCGAACAGGTGGGCGAAGCCGGTCTTGCCGGGGACCTCGTGCTTCGAGCCGACGTTGTACCAGACGTTCACCGCGGCGACGGGCGCCAGGTGGTCCTCGGAGACGATCAGCCGCAGGCCGTTGGGCAGGCGCGATTGGGTGAACTGGACCTTGGGGACGGGCACCCGAGGATGCTAGCGCAGCCCGTCGGTTCGCCGCCTGAGCGACCAGTTTCGTCAGATCTGCGTATCTCGCAGACGATTCGCGATCGAGCCCGCCGGGTTGGGTCAGATCTGCGGATCTCGCCGAACTGGCAAGACCCGGGACGCCAACGGCGAGATCGTCTGCGCATCCTGCAGAAATGTCGGATTCCGACGGTTGGTACCACTCGGGTGATCGGCTCCGGGTGGCGCAGCTGATGAAGGTTTCACGGGGCCCGTTTGTCATGTCATCGTGCGTGAATCGCTCGAGGTGACCGTGGCAGACCGCCGGCCCGTTGCAGGTGCGCAAGCCGATGATCGGGGGGCGGCCTTTACGCGCCTTGCCGAGGGCCACCTCGACGCGTCGTACCGGCTCGCTCGCGCAATCCTCCGCGACCCCGCCGAGGCACAGGACGCCACCCACGACGCGTACGTCCAAGCCTGGCGCAAGTGGTCCACGCTCCGCGACGAATCTCGCTTCGAGGCCTGGTTCGACCGAATCCTGGTCAACATCTGCCGTAACCGGCTCCAGCGCTCGTCGCGCTGGCAGGCGAAGGACATCTCCGAGGAGATCGCGGTCGCGTCCGGCGACCCGTTCGGGCAGGCACACGACCGGGACGTCCTGGGTCCGGCGCTGCTGACACTCTCGGCGGAGCACCGGATCGTGGTCGCCCTCCGCTTCTACCGCGACCTCGCGATCGACGAGATCGCGAGCCGCCTCGACATCCCGGCCGGGACCGTGCAGTCCCGTCTCCACTACGCGCTCCAGCGCCTCCACGCGGCGATCGATGCCGCCGATGCGGGAGGGACCGCCCGATGACTGATCGAGAGCTTGAGCTCCAGCTGCGCGCCTGGTATCGCGTGGAGATCCCGGCAACGGAGATTGCGCCGCCTGCGCTTCGGGAAAGCATCTCCGCGATCCCCGGCCGCGTCGGTCGGCCGCTTGCCCTCGTCAGGTCGCGGCGGCGGCTGGGACTGCTCGCCGCCGCCGCCGTGCTGCTGGTGATCCTCGGCGGGCTGCTCCTGGTTGGCTCGAACTACATCACGAACATCGTCCCGCCTGCCTCTCCGGAGGCCTCTTCGGAGCAATCGCCGGCAGCGAGCGCCCTCGAGACCCCGGACCTGCGGCCGCGAGGCCTGCCGGCTAACGCTGGCATGTTCGCGCCGCTGAGCGGGGTCTATCCGATGTCCGACACGGTGACATGGGTCGTCGCGGGAACGGCCATCCTGCGAACGGACGACGCGGGCGCGACATGGCGCGCCGTCCAGCCCGAGAACTGGGAGATGGGTTGGCCGTCCGAGGGCTTCGCGGATGCCGACACGGCCTATGTACCGACGGGTGACGGGTCCACGATCAGCGTGACCCACGACGGGGGCACCACCTGGACCGCGCATGTGCTTGACGGCGCCCAGGGTATGGGCCAGCCGATCTTCACCATCCGATCGAGCCAGGACGTGGCCGCGAGCTACGTCGATCCCGCGCGCTACCAGGCGCCGAAGGGCACCGGCCTGGTGGTCTTCTCGACGAACGACGGCGGGATCACTTGGGCGGGGCCCAGTCGGGGCGTCCAGCCTCACATGGACGCCAGTGATGGGAAGCTCTTACCCGCGAACGGCTCATTCCTCGTGGAGACCGCCGGCAAGTTCGATACCAAACCGTTCGAGAACTGGTTCGCTGCCTCCGAGGACGGGGGCGTGACCTACACCAGGTACGAGTTCCCGACGGGGACCCTTGCGCCGAAGAACCCGATGAAGACCGTCGACGCGATCATCCGGGGCGATGATGGGCACCTCCTGATCGCCATCAGCGTCGACGGCGGCCGGAAGATCATTCCGCAGTCCCTCTGGAGGAACGGCGAGGACCCGGCGTCGTGGCAGCTCGTCGAGGAGCTGCCCGGCTCGGGCGACGCCCAGGTGCAGTTCCTCTCCGCGACGACCTGGGTGTTGGCCTCCGGCTCGCCGTCGGAGATCCTATGGACGACCGATGCGGGTGCGCACTGGCGCACCGTGATCCCGTCGATCTCTCTCTACAGCGTCCAGCAGCCACCTGCCCACGTGCACTTCGCGACCGAGCAGACGGGCTGGGCAACCGAGGACTGTCAGCGGGCGCATCTGATCGACTGCGGTTCCGCTCCGCGCTCACAGATCCTGTTCGTGACGAAGGATGGCGGCGCAACGTGGACACCGCTCGGCTTCTGAGCTAGTGATCCTCGCGATCACAGATCGGCGTGAAGGTTTTCGCCCGCTCGATTGTCTTCTCCTCGACACGGCCGCATCCAGACCTGCGCGAGGAGTCCACGACGTGACCACGAACCGCCGAGCCAATCGCCTCGCCCCTGGCGTGATCGTGACCCTGCTGCTTGCTGCATGCACCACGGCCGGCCCCGGGGCCACAGCGCCGAGCGCCTCAGTGAGCCCCGCACCTCCATCGCCGATCGCCTCGGCACGGCCAGAGGCACTCGCGCCAGCGATGCGCCACCTGTGGGTTCGCACGCCGCACGAGATCGCGGGGCTGACCGAACCGCCAATCGCGAACGCGCTCGAGCTGACGGCGAGCAGTCTCAAGTTCTACGCCAGCGTCCCACCCGACGCTCCGCTCCGACCCGTGCTGGCTTCGACGCTGGGCGTCGACCCGAGTGGCCTGGTCCAGGCGGATCTCAAGACGGACGGGAACGGCTGCCACAAGGGCGATGCCGGCACGTACACGTTCGGACTGACTGCGAGCGGGCTGAGGCTGATGGTTGGAAACGGCACCGACGCGTGCGCCACGCGCATCGCTGCCATCGCCGGCGACTGGATCCGCGCCGCCTGCCCGAACGCGCCGCAGTGGTGCCTCGGCGATCTGGACCCGGGCCCACACGTGTCGATCAACTACACGCCGTTCGTGCGAGCTCCCAACTGGCACTTCGACTACGGCAAGTTCGGGTACACGGTGCCCGAGGGCTGGACCAATCCAGAAGACGCGGCTGACGGTTACGTCCTCAAGCGCCGGAACGGCCCCGATGGCGCGGGAATCTGGGTCTTCTCGGACGTGCTGGCACACGCGCAAGGCACCGCTTGCGCAATAAAGCCGGAAACCGGGGTCGGATCGTCGGCAAAGGCGATCTACAGGTGGCTCCGCTTCGTGCCCGGCCTCCGGGTAACTGCCATCGTCGAGGGCGCTCGCTTGGGCGGACTGACCGGGTACTCGCTCGACGTCTCGATCGACCCGACGTGGAAGGACACCTGCCCATGGTCGGAGGGCAAACCGGCGGTGCCCATGTTCCTCAACGCCCAGAGCACGGCTGATGAGGGGCTCGACTGGGGCCTCCTCGGTGACGGCCGGATGCGGCTTGTCATCCTTCCGCTCGGGCCCGACCGAGCCCTGCTGATCGACATCGAAGCGGCGGACAAGGCCGCGTGGGACGCGCTGCTGCCCGAGGCAATGCCGGTCGTCGATTCCTTCCAGTTCCACCACTGAGAAATCGGACATCCCGAAAGTACCTCGGAGGCGTGGTAGCCGTGAAGCATTCGCAGTCGAAGCTGATTGGGTTCGAGGCAGCGTTCACGATCGTCGTTTTCACACTCCTCGCTTCGGCGTGCTCGGGCGAGCGATCGAGTCAGTCGGCGGCCGAGTCGACTCCGACGGCTGGGGCCACCAGCGCCGCGATCACCGAACGTCCCACGGCGCCGGCGCCGTCGGAATCGATCGTGGTCGGTGCGGGTGAGGAATGGGTTGCCTTCCAGTCACTCGCCGACGAGTTCGATCGAAGAGCCGACCGTGACGGGATCGACCACGACGACACCATCTTCCTCGTTCGGACCGACGGAACAGGCCTGCACCGACTGCCGCCGAGCGACTTCGTTGGTTCCGAGATCCGCCCGTCATGGTCGAAGGACGGACAGCGCATCGCCTTCATTCGCGGCCATCTCCCGATCGAGGGCGGGGAGCTCTGGACGATTGACGCGGACGGTACGAATGCCGAGCGGCTCTTCGCCTGCGAGCGGCCGTGCAACACGATCGGGCAGCCCCAATGGGCGCCGGACGGGAGCGCGGTCTATTTCAACCTCGATGCGGACGCTCCGGCGGACGGAGGTCCGCCACTGACGTTCGCGCTGTGGAGGTACGTGCTGGCAACGGGCAAGGCGGAACCCGTGCTCACGCGCAGCGACAAGATGACGGCAGAGTGGATTCGGTTGTCGCCGGACGGCACCAACGTAGTCTTCGTGCGCTACCGCCTCACGGGTCCTGAAGGTGTCGGAGCGGTCTACGTCGCCGACCTCCACGACGGCGAGGAACGCCGCGTCACGGACTGGGACCTCCATCCGGCCTATCCCGATTGGTCGATGACCAACCGGATCGTCTTCAACAGCCACGATCTGCGGGCCGAGGCGACTACGATCGAGGCCGCGAACCTCTACACGATGGGCGTCGACGGAAGTGATCTTCGGCCGATCACATCGTTCGGCAGGAACGACACGCGAGCCACTCAGCCGCGCTGGACCGAGGACGGTGTGGGAATCGTCTTCACGCTCGTGACACGGGTCGCGAGCGATCCGTTCGGCGTCCGGCACCTGGCACTGATCGACGCCGACGGGACAGGCCAGCGATGGCTGACGCCCCTCCCGATCGTCGGCACCCATCCGGAGCTACGACTAATCGCGAGCATGTAGTCACGAAGATGGAACGGACCGGAGGTGGCGCCTCCCTCTAGTGCGACACGGCGCAGACTGCCGCCGAAAACGAGGGGAGCGAGGCCGGTGCGGCGAGACCTGGTCGAGAGGGCGCGGGGAGGCGATCGAGCGGCGTTCGCCGAGCTCGCCGCGCAGTCGATCGGCCGGCTCTTCAACATCGCCCAGCTGATGCTCCGCGACCGCGACCTCGCCGACGATGCGGTCCAGGAGACGCTCGTCCAGGCTTGGCGTGACCTCCGAAGCCTCCGCGATCCTGACGGCTTCGATGCCTGGCTGCATCGCGTCCTCGTCCGCTGCGTCTACCGCGAGGCGGACCGAGAACGCCGGCGCTCGGCCTCCACGGTCCAGCTGGCACCCGCCGGCATCGATTCGGACGCGTCGGCCAACGTTGCCGATCGCGATGCGATCGACCGAGGGTTCCGCCGGCTTCGACCGGAGCACCGCGCGGTCCTCGTCCTCCATCACTACCTCGGGTTCAGCGACGACGAGGCGGCGATCGCGCTGGCAGTGCCGCCCGGAACGATCAAGTCGCGTCTGAACCGCGCGACGTCCGCCCTGCGGTCCGCGCTCGAGGCCGATGCCCGGGGCGGCGAAGGCCTCGCCATGGAGTCCGTCCAATGACCATCGATCGCGATCTCGATCGTCGCCTCGTCGACCTGTTCGAGGACCGATCGGTGGCGGTTCCGCCTCCGGACCTGTTGGCTCGGAGCCTCGCCCGCGTCGACTCCACGGGCCAGCGCCGCACGTGGCGGTTCCCATCGGTCGCCCTGCGTGGTGATGCGACGTTTGGGCACCCGCTCCTCCCCGCGTGGGCCCTGTTGGTGCTCGTCGCCCTCGTGGCGGTAGCCCTCCTCGTGGTGGGGAGCCAGATCGTCCGCCGGTACCAGTCCGTCATCCCCGAGCAGACGCCGCCCGCGCTGGCGGTCTACTCGACCCCCTCGCCGGAGACACAGGCACCAATCGAGACTAGGCCGCCGGGCGTGCCCGCAGAGGCCGGCATGTTCGCGACCATCCGCGACGTCTTCGCGGCCGGCGACCAGGTTGCCTGGGTATCGACCAAGACGGCGATCTACCGGACCGATGACACCGGGAAGACGTGGCGAGCGGTCCAGCCGGATGGCTGGGCGCTGCCGAACGACGAGGCGTTCCTCGATGCCGACACGGCGTACGTGCCGATCGGCACGGGCTCGGAGATCGCAGTGACGCACGACGGTGGCGCGTCATGGTCGACATCGGTGCTTGATGCGGGCGGCGCAGGCTCACCGGTGTTTGCCTTCGCCTCGGCGTCCACCGGGTACGTCACCTTCGTCGACCCGAGCCACTACGACAAACGGGATGGCACGGGGCTCTTCGTTTTCGGAACGACCGACGGCGGCCGAACCTGGACGGGCCCATCACGTGGCCTCCAGCCTCACCTCAAAGCGAGTAGCAACAAGCTCTATGGAGCAAAGGGCGCGTTCCTGATCAACAGCGCCGGCCTCTCCGATCAGTACGCCTTCGAGAACTTCTTCGACCTCTCGGAGGACGGGGGCGCGACCTACACGAGGTACGACTTCCCGGTCGGGCCGCTTGCCCCCAAGAAGGCGATGAAGGAGGTCGTAGCAATCGTGCGGGGACTCGACGGTCACCTGCTGATTGCCCTCGGCGTTGATGGGAGTCCGGAGGTCGTCTACCGAAATGGCGGCTATCCGTCGACGTGGTCGCAGGTCGACGAGGTTCCTACTGGCATCGCACAGCCCTTCCAGTTCCTGTCCCCGACGTCCTGGGTGTTCACGGCCGGTGCGCCGGGGGAGATCCTCTCGACGATCGATGCCGGCGCGCACTGGCGGACTGTCGTGCCGTCCATCTCCCTCTACGGCGTCCAGGCGGGCGAGGGCCCAGCCAGTTGGGGCAGCCTCGAAACGGGTTGGGGCGTCGAGGAATGCCGGTGGACGCTCCTCTCCGCCGACGGAAGCCCCGGCTCAGGGCGCAGCTGCGGCGATCGCCCGCATGACATCGTGCTTCTGGTCACCTCGGATGGCGGCGCCACGTGGACCAGGATCGGGTCGTGAGGCCAGTCGGCAGGGAGCTGGGTCCCGACAACATGGACCACCACTTCGATGACGCGGTCCGCGGGGTCCAGCCGATCGTCGACTCCATCGTCTGGAATTAGGAGGCCCTTCCCATGGCTGGCCGTCTCGGCACATTCGCGGTGGTCGTGATCCTCGTCGCGGCGTGCGGCACCAACGCTCCGGTCCCGTCGACCTCGGGCGAAGGATCGGCCTCGCCCAGCGCCACACCGCCAGCATCAACGATCGTCGTCACACCAGCACCGACCGCCTCGCCGGAGCCGCCTGTCGGGACGTGGCGATCGACCGGCAGCATGAGCGTCGCCCGCAAGCTGCACACGGCGACGCTGCTCCCGAATGGGCAGGTCCTTGTCGCTGGCGGCGTGGACTCGGATGACGACGCGTCGGCGAAGGCATTGGCATCAGCGGAGCTGTACGATCCGCGGACGGGCACGTGGAGCGCCACCGGCAGCATGCTCCATCCGCGTGCCTGGCACACCGCCACCCTCTTGCCGAACGGGCTGGTGCTCGTAGCCGGGGGCCAGTGTCCGGGCCTGTACGAGAAGGGGTGCCCCGCCGTTGAGGACCCGAGCGGCGCGATGCCCGACGCCGAGCTCTACGACCCGAAGACGGGCACCTGGACAGCGACAGGCAGCATGACCTCGCCGCGGTTCGAGCACACGGCCACCCTGCTCGCCGATGGGAGAGTGCTTGTCGCCGGCGCGGAGCTCGCGCCCGACGCGATCGTCGCTTCGACCGAGCTCTACGATCCGGCCACCGGCCGCTGGACGGCCACGCGCGACTTGCTCACGGGGCGTTGGCAGCAATTCGCCGTTGGCCTTCCGGACGGCGGTGCCCTCGTGGCCGGCGGCTTTGGACCCATCTCGCTGGCGCCTGACCGGCTTCTGAATTCGGTCGAGCTGTACAGTCCGGAGACCGGCTCCTGGCGGGCCGGACCAATGCTCCTCGTCGGGCGCGCCCAGGGCGGGACGGCACTGCTGCTCCGGACTGGCAGTGTCCTCATCGCCGGTGGCGACGGGGGCGGCGACCACATGCTGGCTTCCGCGGAACTGTATGACCCGGCGACGGGGTCCCGGGCCACCGGCGCAATGAGCACCACGCGTGCGGAGTTCGCCTCTGCACTGCTATCGGATGGCAGGGCGCTGGCCGTCGGCGGGTTCGACGTGCCGGGAACCGGCAAGCTGCTGTCGTCGGCCGAGCTGTACGACCCATCAGCGGGAGCGTGGCTCGGCGCGGGCGCCATGGGCGCGGCGCGCTTCGACTTCGGGGCGACGCTGCTTGAGGACGGCCGGGTCCTTGTCACCGGTGGCTCCGCGATCGCGGCAGACAAGGTGGTTCCCCGCGCGGACGCGGTATCTACATCTGCCGAGATCTACACGCCTTGACGCCCAGACGAGCCCGGGTCGTGACGACGCGGCGACACCCGGCCGCAGCGCTGCTCGTCTCGGGCGTCTTGATCGCGGCGTGCTCGCCGACCCCGTCGGCGTCGCCCTTCCCGACGAATGGGCCAGCCCCGACCGCGAGCGCAGCCCCATCGATCGCCGTTACGCCACCTCCGAGCCCGAGTCCCATCGCGGGCTCCGGCGCATGGACGACCACCGGGCAGATGCACGAGTCACGCGGCAATCACACCGCGACGCTACTCAAGGACGGCAGGGTCCTCGTCGTCGGCGGGCAGACATTCCGGCATGGTCCGGGCCTCGCGTCCGCCGAGCTTTACGACCCGGCTGGCCGAACATGGACCTCGGCCGGTGCGATGTCGACAGTTCGGTGGGCGCAGGCGGCGACGCCGCTCCCGAACGGTGACGTCCTCGTTACCGGCGGCCTGGATGCCGCAGATCAGCCGCTCGCCTCTGCTGAGATCTTCCACGCGGCGGACGCCACGTGGGAGTCCGTTCCGAACATGGCATCCGCTCGCGCCGCGCACACCTCGACCCTGCTCCGAACCGGCAAGGTCCTGGTTGCCGGCGGCAGCCTTGGGCCCGCCGAGCTCTACGACCCGAAGACCGGCACGTGGTCGCTCTCGGGCAGCTTGCCGCGGATCCTCGACACCGCAACGGCGACGCTGCTGGCAGATGGCAACGTCGAGCTGACGGGTGGCATGGGCTACGAGCCAGATGGTCTCCTCTCGGCTACGGAGATCTACAACACTCGGTCCGGCGCATGGAGCGAGGGCCACGACCTCCATGCCAAGCGCGTGTACCACGCCGCGACGCTGATGCTGGACGCGAAGGTGTTGATTACGGGCGGCTTCGATCCGGCCGTGGGAACGCTCGATTCCGCAGAGCTGTCTGATCCCGCAGATGGATCGTGGGTCCGACTGGATCCCATGCACGATGCGCGGCTCGGCCACACGGCGACGCTCCTCCCGAACGGGCTCGTCCTGGTCGCCGGCGGCCAGCGCGGCCCCGGGGAGTCATCGCTGGACTCCGCCGAGCTCTACGACTCGGGCAGGTACCCCGGTCCATCGTGGATCGTCGCTGCCTCGATGACGACGGCGCGGGACGGCCATACCGCGACCCTCCTGAGGGACGGCGACGTCCTCGTCGCCGGTGGGTTCGGCACGGCGTCATCCGGCGCCACGGCGGAGACGTACCACCCTGCCCCCCGTCCCCTGCCGCCCTCAGGCCGAATGGACGATGGCACCTATCTCACGCCCCTGGATCCCGCGTGCAGCATCACGAACCGCATCCGGGGCGAGGTGGATGCCGCGCTCCCTGCGTGGGTCGACATCGCCTTCGGGTTCGACGCGGTGGTGGCACATGGAGGTGGCACCTGGTCCGCCGAGATTGGGATCAACCGAATCGACCAGGTCATGGATCCCAAGAGCGGCGCACTCGTCGCGCCTCCACCCGACCTGGCCAGCTGGATCGAGCGCCTGCCCGGCGTGACCGTTGTCGCGGGCCCGAAGCAGACGACGATCGGCGGCCAAGCCGCAACCCGGTTCGAGCTTCTTTCGGGAAGCAAGGACGTCACGATTGGCCCAATCGCCGGCGTGACCGAGTTCGGCTTCGGGTTCGGCGCGCGTCAGCATCGTGTCTTCTACGTCCTCGTCGTCGGAGGCCGACACGTGGTAGTCACGATCGGTCTCATCGACCTCGAGGATCAGGCGAAGCTCAAGCGGGCAGTCCAAGCACTCGAGCCGATCGTCCGAACGATCACCTGGGGCTGAGCGGCGCCCACAGGTCCCGCTCATGCTGAAGGCAGCCACAGCACGCCTCAGCCCGCGGGGACGAGCTCCTCGTTCCTCGCGTCGGCCTCGCGGGCGAGCCAGTCGCTCAGGGACCGCACCTCCGCGACCTGATCGGCGATCGTGGGGTCGAGCGCCTCAGCGGCGGCGATGGCGGTTTCGATTGCGGTGAGGCACGGCACCCCCTCGGCGATCGCCGCGTGTCGGATCTCGGCGGCGTCCCGGACCGGCCCGGAGCGGGGCGTCGGGGTGTTGACCACGAGGCGGGTCTCGCCGGAGCGAATGACGCCGAGCAGGTCCGGCATCGATCCGTCGACGGTCCTGCCCTCGGCATCGTCGGTCGCGAGCTTCGCGACTGGC
The DNA here is from genome assembly GCA_005885325.1 of Actinomycetota bacterium. Lineage (GTDB taxonomy): Bacteria > Actinomycetota > UBA4738 > UBA4738 > HRBIN12 > AC-69. Next base: position 1,118 of record VAYX01000077.1, on the reverse strand, counting down.
TCCGCGTCGAAGCCCTCGGCCCGCAGTGCCGTGCGCGTGCCTTCGGTCGCGGCAAGCCGGAAGCCAGCGCGGACGAGGGCAGTCGCCAGGCGGCCGAGCAACGGCTTGTCGCGGTCGGCAATCGAGAGGAGCGCGAGCGGCCGCTGTCCGCCCGACGCCGGAATGACGCTCGGCACCAGGCCCGCTCCCCAAAGCGCCTTGGCGAGCGCGACCCGCGGGTCTGCGTGGATCCCGATGACCTCGCCGGTCGACTGCATGGAGGGACCAACGGAAGGGTCGACGCCTCGCAGCTTCCCCGTCGAGAACGCCGGCGCCTTGACCGAGACGTACGGAGGTGGCGACAGGAGGCCGCCTGACCAGCCGAGCTGCGGGAGGGTCGCGCCGAGCGCGATCCGCACGGCCAGCTCGACCATCGGCACGCCGGAGACCTTCGACAGGAAGGGAACCGTCCTCGAGGCGCGCGGGTTGACCTCGATCAGGTAGACGCCGTCCTCGCGCACGATGAACTGCGCGTTCACGAGCCCCTTCGCCCCGAGCGCGAGCACCACGCGGTCCATCGCAGCGACGATCAGGCCCTGGTCCGCCTCGCTGACGTTCTGCGGGGGAAACAACCCGACCGAGTCGCCCGAGTGGACGCCGGCGCGTTCCACGTGCTCGATTAGGCCCGGGATCAGCACGCGTTCGCCGTCGGACACGGCGTCGACGTCGACCTCGGTGCCCTCGAGGTAGCGATCGATGCGGACCGGCCGATCGGGGTCGATGACCGTGGCAGCGGCGAGCTGGCGGACGAGGTCGTCGGCCGAGTAGCAGAAGTCGATCGCGAGGCCGCCGATGACGAAGCTCGGGCGCACGATGACCGGGTAGCCGATGCGCTCCGCGAGCGTCAGCGCCTCCTCGATCGAGCGGGCCATGCCGCCCTCGGGCTGCGGCACGCCGAGGCGGTCGAGCAGCGCCGCGAAGCGGGAGCGTTCCTCCGCCTGGTCGATCGCCTCGAGATCCGAGCCGAGGAGCTCCGTGCCGGCGCTCGCCAACGGGGCCGCCAGGTTGAGCGGCGTCTGCCCGCCGAAGGCGACCATCGCCGGCATCGGGCGCGAGCCGTCAGGGTCTTCTGATTCGAG
>VAYX01000210.1 GCA_005885325.1 Actinomycetota bacterium | reverse complement strand
GGTTCTTGCCGAACGTCCCGCCGACGGCGAAGAAGATCGCCATTGACGTCGTGGTGGTCGTGCAGTTTCGCGGCGACAAGCTCGCGTGTGAGCGGATCTACTGGGATCACGCCGCCGTTCTTCGCCAGGCGGGCCTGCTGCCGGCGGGCGGATGATGTCGATCACATCGTCGGCGAGCTGAACTCCCCGCCGAGCGCGACCAGCGCCCACGGCCCGCCCTGCGCGTCCCAGCTGAAACCGATGTGGCCCCCGAGGGCATGCTGGTCACGGAAGAGCCGCTGGATGGGGTAGCGATCGTAGATGCCGTTGGCGCCCGCCAGCGAGTGGAGCGTGTCGACGGCCTCGGTGCAGAGCTCCATCGCGTACGCAACGTTGCGCTTGAAGCGAAGCTTCTCCTCGAGCGCGGGCGCGCGGCCCGCGCGGGCGATCCGCTCGGCCTCGAGACAGTCGGCGCGGATGACGAGCCGGGCGGCGTCGACCATCGCGCCGGCGCGCCCGACCCGAAGCTGCACGGCCTGGAAATCGCGCATGCGCGCGCCGGTGTAGTTGGTGCTGCGCTCGCGGATCGCCTCGACGGTGAGCTCGAGCGCCGCCTGGGCGTTGCCGACGCCGGCCGCCGCCAGGCAGTGGGAGCCCAGCGCCGAGAGCGGCACCTGGTAGAGCGGATTCGGCTTGACGCGCGCCCCCGGAAACTGATTGCCGCCGCGCGCCAGGTACATGCAGAGCGCCCGGTGCTCGGGGACGAAGACCTCGCGGGCGCGGACGGACTTGGATCCGGTGCTGCGCATGCCGAGCACGTGCCAGTCGTCGACGATCTCGTAATCGCTCCGCGGCACCAGGCACATCCGGTGATCGACGACGCGCTCGCCGTCGCGGATCATGACGGCCAGCATGTTCCAGTCGCAGGCGTCGACGCCGCTCGAGAAGTTCCAGAATCCGCTGACGACGAAGCCGCCGTCGACCCGGCGGCCGCTGCCTTGTGGGTAGGCGATGCCCGAGGCGATCAGCGCATCGGGGTTCTTGCTCCACACCTCGTCCTGGGCTCGCTCGTCGTAGAGCGCCAGCATCCAGTGGTGCACGCTGAGGTTCGCGACGTTCCAGCCGGCCGAGGCGCAGCCCCGGGCGACCTCGGCCGGGACGTCGAACAGCGCCACGAAGTCGAGCTCCATGCCGCCCCAGCGCCGCGGCTGGTGAAAGCGAAAGAGCCCTGTCCGGTGAAGGTCCGCGAGCGTCTCCTGCGGCATCTCGCGCCCGGCCTCGGCCGCGGCGGCGCGCTCGCGCAGAGCCGGCACGAGCCCGCGCGCCCGGCGCATCGCCTCGTCGTAGTCGACGTCGGCGAAGCTCGGGCGCGCCGCTCGCGCCTCGCTCATGCCCGCATGCCGGCGGTCGCCTGGGGCATCTTCGAGTAGTCCTCGCCGCCCCAGTCCGTGACTTCCTTCAGGCCGAAGAAGTTGAGCTCGATGGTGAGGCCGTTCGGGTCCTTCACGAAGATCTGGTAGAGGTCGAACTCCGGCAGCGAGCGCGGCTGGAAGTCGAGCCCGCGCGCCTTGAAGCGGCGGATGAAGTTCCCGGGCTCGGTGGCCAGGAACGCGATGTGGTCGACCACGCCGGCGTGATCGGTCACCGCGCCCTTCGGCGTCCCCAGATAGTAGAGCTCGGCGTTGTCGATGCCGTCCGGCCCCATGTGCACCTGGATCTTGCCGTTAACCCCGAGCCAGTAGCCCGGGAAAGGGAAGCTCGGCCGGGGCATGACCTCCAGGCCGAGCACGTCGCAGTAGAAGCTCTTGGTCTTCTCGAGGTCGTTGGCCCGGATGAAATAGTGATTGAGCTCTGTCAGCGGCATGGGCTCCTCCTGACCGCGTTCGCGGTTCGGGCCGATGGTACGCGAAAGGCCTCCGAATGCGCAAAACCGCCGACGTCTGGACCGTGGACCGCGTCCGCCGTATCCTCCCGGGCGGGAGGGCTAACCGATGGATCCGAACGCCAAGAAGACCACGCTCCGGATGATCCCGTACGGCCTCTACGTCCTGACCGCCGCCGGCAAGGACGGCCAGGTCGCCGCGGGCACCGTCAACTGGGTGACCCAGGCCTCGTTCGAGCCGCCGCTGGTCGCGGTCGGGGTCAAGACCGACTCGCACGCCCACGCGCTGATCAAGGACACCAAGGCCTTCGCGCTGAACGTGCTCGGCAAGGGGCAGCAGGCCCTGGCCTTCACGTTCTTCAAGCCCGCCGAGCGCAAGGGCGACACGATCTCCGGCGAGCCGTTCCGCCCGGGCACGACGGGGGCGCCGATCCTCTCCAGCACGCCGGCGTTCATCGAATGCACGCTGGAGGCGACGGTCGAGAAGGGCGATCACTCGATCTTCGTCGGCAAGGTGGTCGAGGTCGGGCTCTCGAAGACGCCCGACGGCCGGGCCGACGACGCGACGCTCTGGCTGAAGGATCTCGGCGACAAGGTGTTCTACGGGGGCTAGTCGGCCCGGCTGCAACAAGGTCGTGCGGGCTCGGGCCCGCTACCAGAAGCTGCCCTGACGGACCTCGCGAGTCCGCACGACCTGCATGCTGTCCTTCGCGTGAAGACGCAGCACCAGACTGAAGTCGACGCTTTGTTCGGCGGCCGTCCGCACTACCGAGGCGAGCGCCTGAAGGTCCTCGGCGACGCCGCGCGAGGGGACCGTTAGCGAGGCGAGCCCACGCTGCAGCGCCTCGATCGTCGTGAGCCCCTCAGACGCTGGATGCCAGCGAATCTCCTGCTCGTAGTAGTCATCACCGAACCCGAAGGCCGAAAGGGGCTTCACCCCGAGGTTCTCAGCGAGCCGGTCCACTGCGGCGCTCTCGCGATATAGCGCGCGGCCGCGGCGGAACGCGGTCATGGTCTCTCCCCCATAAGGTCCCAGCTCGCGGGCGAAGCACGGCACGATCCGCGGCCGAAACAGGAACGGCCCGAGGAGCCAGAGCCCGACGGCCCAGCCGAAGAACACGGTGAACACCCCGAAGAGGACGAGGTGTCCTGCCGATCGCCCCTCCCGGTAGACAACAATGGAGGGGACGAGACCATATACGGTCACGCAGAGCCCGACGACAAAGATGAGGGGAATCCACCAGGTCATCCTCTTGCGAGTGAGACGGATCTGGTGGCGTCGCTGGTCTGCCAGCCGGGTCGACACGAGCTCCCTGGCGGCCGCGCTCACCTACATGCCGGCGCGATGTTCGCGTTGGCGTGGAAGAGGCTCGTCGGGTCGTAGACGCCCTTGAGCTCGCGCAGCCGGGTGCGTCGCCTCGCCGATCGAGGTCGGCGCGTGGTAGTCGAACGCGGCAGGAATCATCGTCGTGGTCTCCCGCAAGCAGGAATTCAGCCGTGTCTCAGCGGCCTAGCAGCTTGTTCAGATCTCCGAGCGGCACCACCCGACCGTGCAGCGGCAGGATCTGATCCACCGCCAGGTTCAGCCGTGTGATGTCGTCGGCCAAGCTCACCCAGGTCGGGTTCACCGACGCGGGCGCCGGCGCGTTCGGGGCCGGCGGCGTGTAGACGTCGGCCTCGACCAGCAGCTTTTCCTTCGGCAGGTGGACCATGACGATCCCGCTGTGATGGATGTTGTCGGCGATCTGATGGATGTCCACCGTCCGGGATCCGTCGGTCAGCGTGCGCTTGGCGCCGGTACTCTCGACCGCGCCCTTCTTGCCGGCCTTCGCCAGACGATCCGGGTTCAGCGTGGCCGGCGCGGCCAGCATCTTCTCGATGAACGCCTTGTTCGCGTCGTGGGCGACGATGGTCGCGCCCTCCGCCGAGACGGCGCGCAGGCCGCCGGAGTGATCGAAGTGGTGATGGCTGGCGATCACGTACTTGATCGGCTTGCTCGAGAGCTTCTTGACCTCGCCCAGCACGGTGGCGGCGCGGTCGTCGTTGATCGGGCTTTCGACGAGGATCAGATGGTCCTTCATCTCGATGAGGACACTGTTATGACTGCCGCCGGACAGGAACCACACCCCGTCGGCCAGCATCTGACTGGTCACCCTCGCGTAGGGCGCGGGCATCTGGAGGACCGGATCGGGGATCGCGAGGTTCACGGCGGCGTTGGGCTGCACGTCGGTTACCGTCAGGTCGAGCGTGGGGTGGCCGCCGATCGTCTGCTTGATCTTCATCGGGAATTTCACGCCGCCGAAATCCTTGTAGTCCGAATACTGGATCTCGACCGGCATGTCGCCGAGCACGGCGTTCGGGACCACGGCCTCGATCTTCTCGACCAGATTCTGGCCGCTGATCGACACCCGAACCCGGAAGCGCCCCGGTGCGGTGAACGAGAACGTGTGGCCCTGGACGGCGGCGTTGCTCGCCATCGCCATCTTGATCACGCCGTGTGGCGTGGTCCACAGCTGTAGCTGCCGATCGGCCAGCGTGACGGGCACGGGAGAGACCGTCTCGCCCGTCACGTTCCAGGCGAAGTCACCGCGCGCCGCGAAATTCTGGCGCTGCTCGGCGCCCGGAGCCAGGCCGCCACCGCCGCCGCCGCGCTGCGGGGTTTCGCCGACGGTGCGCACGATCTCGTCGCGGATCGAGGCAGTCTCGTAGCTCACCGTGCGCGTGAAGCTCTTGACGACGAACCGGGGCCACGGAAGGTCCGGGCTGTAGTTCTGTCCGACCTGAAAGTTCACACCGTTGCCGGAGTACTGGATCGACTTGACGCTGCCGGCGCCCATCGCCCTCGCGATCGCCTCGAGGGCCGCGCGGTTGTCCTGCGCGGACGCGGCGAGCGGTGAAAGGACCAGAACGACGGCCATCAGGGTCACGGAGATGGGTCGGCGCATGCTGACCTCCCGGGATGGTCGGATCGGTGGTCGGGATGCTAGCAGCGGGCGTCGCTGGCGTCAAACGTCCGAAGCGGGTAGAGTCCCGGGTTGTCGCCCATATCACTCCGTTACCGTGAAAGGAGCAGACCTTGAGCACACAGCCAGTGACATCGACCGCCCGTGACGTGGTCCGAGGGGTCGCGCCGAAGCTCATCGACCTCAGCGAGAAGGTGCTCTTCGGCGACGTCTGGGAGCGGCCGGGACTCTCCAAGCGCGACCGGAGCTTCATCACCGTCGCGGCGCTCATCGCCACGTACCGGACCGACCAGCTGCCGGGACACCTCGAGCGCGCGCTGAACAACGGCGTCACGCGCGAGGAGATCGGCGAGATCATCACCCATCTCGCGTTCTACGCCGGCTGGCCCGCCGCCATGACCGCCGGGACGATCGCCCGCCGCATCTTCGACGCGAGGAAGCCATGAAGGTCGGGTTCATCGGTCTCGGCACGATGGGACGCCACATGGCGTCCAACTTGATGAAGGGCGGCCACGAGCTGGTCGTGAACGACGTGCGCCGCGAGGCGGCGGCGCCGCACCTGAAGGCCGGCGCGACCTGGGCCGACACGCCGCGCGCCGTCGCCGCGGCAACGGAAGTCGTGTTCACGTCGCTGCCGGGGCCGGTGGAAGTCGAGGCAGTGGCCCTCGGCGAGCAGGGGCTGCTTTCGGGGATGGCGGCCGGCAAGGTCTACTTCGACCTCTCGACGAACTCGCCCGCGCTCGTGCGGCGGATCCACGAGGTGTTCAAGCAGAAGGGCGTCCACATGCTCGACGCGCCCGTGAGCGGCGGGCCGCGCGGTGCCGAGTCGGGCCGGCTCGCCCTCTGGGTCGGGGGAGGGGAGGACCTCTTCAAGCGCTTGAAGCCGGTGCTCGACGCGATCGGCGATCAGGCCTACTACGTCGGCCCGATCGGCGCGGGCTCGGTGGCGAAGCTCGTCCACAACTGCGCGGGCTACGTCATCCAGACGGCGCTGGCCGAGGTCTTCACGATGGGCGTCAAGGCGGGCGTCGAGCCCATCGCGTTGTGGAAGGCCGTGCGGCAGGGCGCCGGCGGGCGGCGCCGGACGTTCGACGGGCTCGCCGATCAGTTCCTGCCGGCGAAGTTCGAGCCGCCGTCGTTCGCGCTACGGCTGGCCCACAAGGACGTCACCCTGGCCACGGCGCTCGGCCGCGAGCACAAGGTGGGGCCGAGCGCGACTCGCGCGTGGCGATGCTGCTGCAGGAGGAGCGCGCGGGCGTCCAGATCAAGGTGACGGAAGAGGCGATCCGGGAAGCGCTGGCGATCGACAAGACGCCGCCGCGCTGAATCGGGCGCGTCTCCGAGCGACGGGGGGCTTGGGGGGGCCGCGCACGTGCCCTGGACAGTACACCTGAGAGGTCCGGCTGACCCTCGAAGCGCCAGGCGTCCGGCCCGTCTGGCGTGACCACGATCCGGTTAACCCCGATCTTCCGAAGAATCTGCCAGATCGTCGTCGGGTCGCCCAGGCCGAGCCCGACCAGGGGCCGTAGGGCGCCAGCATGTCCTCGAACGTGCCGTAGTTCATCTCGGGAGCGTCGGCCACGTCCAGCTTGCCCTCCCCAGATCTGACACAGGATGCTCGAACGGGTGCCTGGTTGGCGCGAGTGGTG
>VAYX01000076.1 GCA_005885325.1 Actinomycetota bacterium | reverse complement strand
CGAAGGAACCGCTTTGAGGTCAGTGCCGCCAGATGGCCCTGTAGATCCGCGCGTTCCTCTTCGGGCATCAGGGCGGCGAGGAGCGTCCATGGGAACGCTTCGCCAAGCACGGAGGCCAGGCCGATTGCCCGGCGCTGATCGGGATCCAGGCCCCTCACCCGCTCCTCCACGATCTCCTGCGTCGAGGGTGGCAGGGGAGGGTCGGGGGCGAACGGGTCGAAGTCAGGAACCCA
>VAYX01000075.1 GCA_005885325.1 Actinomycetota bacterium | reverse complement strand
TGGGTTCCCCCCCGCCGTCCTTGCGATCGCGTCCATGAACGCCGGATCGGTCTCCGGGTTCGCCGTGAGCTGGGCAACGAGTGAGGAGAGCTCCGCGTCCGGCAAGGGCTCAAGCCTGATCAGGGTGGCGCCGTCGCCGGGGACGGGCTCGGAGCGTGCCGCGCAGATGAGCAGCACCGGAGCCTGTCGCGTCCTGTGCGCTGCTTCCTTCAGGACGCCCGCGAACCCGACGCCCGCCCGATCGGCATCGTCGATGAAGACCACCAGGGGCCCGTTCGGGGCGGCCGCCTCCAGGACACGTCGCAGAGCCCACGTCGTCTCCTCGGGAACGGCCAGGCCGCCCGAGAGCCCAAGGGCGGGCAGCAAGCGCGCGGCCACCCGGCCCGCCTCCTCACCCTCGCCGAGGAGGCGGTGGATCTTGGCCCGCACCTCCTCCGGCGGATCCTGCTCGTTCACCCAGGCGGCCTGCTCGACGATGTCGGCGAGCGGCCACATGGTCCCGCCCTCGGACGGGGGTCGGCACCGAACCCGGATCACCCGGGCCGAGACCGCTTCCTCGAGCCCGCGCAAGAACGCCTCGGCCATCATGGTCTTGCCCATGCCGGCTCCGCCGGTGATCCATACGATGGATGCGATCCGCTCCGAGAGGACGCGCTGAAACGCCTGCCGCAGGCGCTCGAGCTCTCGCTCTCGTCCCACGAACGTCGGCTCCCGCAGGGAGGCGACGGCGGGATCCGCCAGGACCTCCAGGAGGCGAAGTGGGCCGACCGGCTGGTCGCCGTCCATCCTGGCTCGACCGTCAACGGGCTGAACGGCAGCGGCGTTTCCGATCCGCCGGTACACCCCCTCGCCCACGATGACCTCCCCGGGCTCGGCCATGCGCTGGAGCCGGACTGCCAGGTCGACGACACGCTGCTCCCACAGTCCCGATGCCTCGGGTCCGGACCCCATCACCTCAGACATCCCGACGCCGGCCCGCATGACGGACCCCGAGCCGGGACCGAGGTCGCCCGCCGCTGCCGCCGGAATGACCTCGCGGATCTCGGCCGCCGCCCGGACGGCCCGAAGCGGGCCGTCGGCGGCAGCCGGCTCCGGCCCGAACACGGCAACCAGCGTGTTGGGGCTCCCTCCGAGGGTGTCCACCGCGCCGCCGTAGCGCTCCAGCACACCGCGGATCTCCTGCAACGTGTCCGCCATCTCCTCTAACGCGCCGGCTGCATCCCACATCTCCGAGGCCCCCTCGCCGGCGTCTTCGACCGCCGCCCGGAGTGAGATCTCGAACACGGCCGCGGTGACGATCGGCTGGTCGGACGGCGGGCCGTTCGGTTCGACGTGGTCCGGCGCCGCCACCGCGACGAGCGTGGCGCCGCACCGTTGACAGAACCGGGCTCGGCTCGAGTTCCGCTCCCCGCAGGCCTCGCAGACCATCGGGGTGTCCTCCGCGGAGGGACCGTTGGGTTCTCCTTGGGGGACGAACCAGCCCGAAGCGGACTCCATCCGGGCTCAGGCTCCCTCGCGGGCCATGGCCCCGCGCAGCGCCAGGCTGAGGTCGTGCGGGTTGGTGGCCACGGCCCTGGCATCCTCCTCGGCCACCAGCCCTCCCTGCACCAGCTTCATCAGGGCCTGATCGAACATCTGCATCCCGTCGAAATCGCTGTCGGCGATGATCTCCGGCAGGTCGCCGGTGGTCTCCGGATCGAGGATCCGCTCGGACACGCGGCCCGTGTTGATCAGCACCTCGACTGCCGGGATCCGGCCGAGGCCGTCGATCCGCTCCAGGAGGCGCTGGGAAACGATGCCGCGCAGCGCGCCGGCAAGAGAAGCTCGCACCTGTCCCTGCTGGTGCTGGGGGAACAGCTCGACGATGCGGGCGATGGTCTCCGTGGCGTCGATCGTGTGCATGGTGGAAAGGACCAGGTGGCCCGTCTGGGCCGCTTGGATCGCGGCGAGCGCTGAGTCCGCGTCACGGATCTCCCCCAGGAAGATGACGTCGGGGTCCTGACGAAGAACCTGGCGGAGCCCGACGGCATAGGACGCGGTGTCGGGCCCGATCTCGCGCTGCCAGATAACCGACATGTCATCGGTGTGGATCACCTCGATGGGGTCCTCGATGGTCACGATGTGCGCCCGGCGGGTCCGGTTGATGAATCCGATCATCGAAGCGATGGTGGTGGTCTTCCCCGATCCGGTCGGGCCGGTGACCAGGGCGAGACCCCGCCTTGCCTCGGCGAAGCTCTGGACCACGGGTGGCAGCTGAAGCTCGGCGAACGTCTGCCCCTCCGAGCTCACCCGGCGGATGGCGAGGGCCACCGTCCCCCGCTGGCGGAGCACGTTCACCCTGAACCGGCCGGATCCGTCGAGTGAGTAGGCGAAGTCCGCCTCGTTCGTGGTGGCGAACTCCTCGGCCTTGTGGGGCGGGGTGAGGAAATCGGCGGCGGACTCCGTGTCGCTCCCGTCGAGTGCCGGGAAGGCGGCCGGCAGCATCTCGCCGTCCACCCGGATGAATGGAACGTTCCCCGCGGACAGATGGAGGTCGCTGGCCCCTCTCTCGACCGCGTAGCGCAGCAGTTCGGCTACGTCCATGGCAGTGTCGATCCTCGCCTCGAGGCGGTTCCGTATGGTCTTCGTCCAAGCGCCACCCGTGCTTGAGGCCCGGGAGGGGTCAGGGGGTCCTGGAGGCTGCGCCGGCGAGGCCCCCGGTCTCGGTAGGCGACGGCATGGGGCTTGGGGAAGGGCTTGGGGTCAGGGTCCCGAACTCCTGTTCAACCAGGTGGCGGGTGACGGTCAGGGCGCCGGTCTTCGGCGACTGCTCGATGAGGTCGTAGGCCACCAGCCGCGGCGGGGTCCCCGGCTCGAAGTACAGGACCTCGGCGGAGAGCGGGATGCCCTCGTCGGGAAGGAACGTGGCGAAGTTCGAGCCGCCGGTCGTCCCCACCCGGAGGTACAGGGTGCCGTCCTGAACGCGGGAACCGTTCACGTGGAAGTGCCCCGAGATGACCAGCGGCACGTGTCCCGCGACGCTCTGCGCCATGCGGTCGTCGTGGACGGCCACGATGTCGACGGGCTGTGGCGCGCGCTCCACGTCCGACAGCACGAACGGGTCGACGGCCAGCACACGGCTCTCGAAGACGGCATCGGAAAGGCGCTCGATCGTCGGCGGCTTGATCGGGTCGCCCTTGCCGTACAGACGAATGCCGTCGAGCTCGGTGGTGGTCCCGTCCAGCACGATCGCGTTCGGGAGCTTCTCCATCGCCTCCTGGAACGCCCGGCTGTCGTGGTTGCCCCGGACCCAGACGTAGGGCCGGCCCATCGAGGCGATGTCGTTCAGGACCACGTTCTCGGGTGGCGTTCCGAACGATGTGGTGTCGCCCGTGTCGACGATGAAGTCCACGTCGAACCCGTCCGAGATCTGCTTGGCGAATTCCAGCCCTAAGGGGGACAGGTGGATGTCGGAGATGTGGAGCACCCGGATCTCGCCCGCCTCGCCAACCGGGCTCGTCTGGATCGAGGTGTAGACCTTGATCGCCCCGTCGACGACCCGCTCGAGCTGGGCCCGGAACTCGTCGAACTTCGTCGCGGCGGAGCGGACCGGCGGGATGATGTCGGCCGCCAGGGCGAGCGAGCCGGAGAAGGTGGGCGTGGCGAATGCGCCGCTTCGAAACGTCGCCAGCGCGAGGATCTCGGACCCTCCCACCAGGCTCATGGCGATCAAGATCGTGGAGACGAGCGGGACCCATCGGGTTCGGAAGGCCAGAGCGCCCAGGAGCAGCGCCCCGAACCCGGCGACCGCGATGGCCCGAAAGGCGTGCAACGGCAGCGCGTGCCCGGAGTCGGCCTGAACCCGGGCGACGAGACCGTCGATCCCGCCGGCCGACAGCTCCCGCGTGAGCTCGCTGATCCGCACGTCGAGCAGCGTGGCGCTCAGCCGCAGCGGGGCCGAGTGCGTGTTGGCGGTCAGGTGGCCGAGCGGCGGCAGCACGATGTCCGTCACGCCCCTCCCGAACTGCGTGTCGAGCCTGACCACGAAGGGGCCCATGTCCACCCTCGAAGCCCCCCACACCGACATGCCGAGCCACGCGCCGGCCAATCCCACCGCAAGTGGCAAGGCCAGGCGGACGAGCCGACGCACGTCGGCGGCGCGCTCAGACCGGAGGATCCGTCGCAGGGTTGTGATCGGTCGCATCCTGGGGGGCATCGGCGATGCCCGCATCCGACTGTACCTGCGGGGCTTGTTACAGTCGGTCGCGGTGCAGGCATCCACGACCCGCAACGCCGCCATCGCCGGCTCGGTCGCGTCCGTCGCGTTGGTCGCGATCGTCGCGTCGGTTCCCCGCTCTCCCTTTCAGCCGGTCTTGCCCGGCTCGGCCGGGCCTTCCGGCCCGTTCCGATGGCTGGCCGGGCTCACCGGCCTCGACGCGGTTCACGGCAGCGCGCTGGTGGTGGTGTCCGTGCTCACCGTGGCCCTGGCCGCGGCGGCGTTCCTGGCCGTCCTCCGCGAGGCCTGGCGCGGGACGATCTCGGCGGGCACCGTGATCGGGCTCACGGTGGCCTACCACGTCGTCGTGCTTTTCCTGCCGTTGCTCTTCTCTCGCGACGTGTACTCGTACGCCTATTACGGCAAGATCGCCGGCGTCTACCACGCGAACCCGTACGTGGTCACGCCGTCGGATTTCCCGTCGGACCCGCTCGCCTTATACGTGGGGCCTCGGTGGGTCGGCACGCCGGCGGTGTACGGCCCCCTGTTCACGTTGCTCTCGTCGGGCGTGGCGCGGATGTTCGGAAGCGTGACTGCATTGATCGCCGCGTTCCGAGTGATCGCCATCGTCGCCAGTCTGGCGACGATCGCCATCGTCGCCAGGCTGGTACGCCGGGTTCGGCCCGAGCGGGAGGCCTTCGCCGTGGCCATGATCGGGCTGAACCCGGTGGTCCTGTTCCAGTCCGTGGCGAGCGGTCACAACGACCTGCTCGTCGCGCTGTCGATCGCCGGGGCCCTGGCCCTGGTGATCGCGGGGAAGGAGCTCCCGGCGATCGCCGTCCTTTCCCTGGGGGCCTTGGTGAAGGCGACGGCCGCGGTGCCGCTCCTGCTGCTCGTGGTGGTCGTGGTGGCCCGGACCGAACCTGGCCGGAGGGCCCGCGCGCTCGCCGCGCACCTTGCGGTGGCGGCGGCGATCGCGCTCCTGTTCGCCCTCCCGTTCCTGCAGACGAGCGACCCCAGCCTGGGGATGACGGAGCTCGCCAAGCATCAGGGGTGGCTCGCCCCATCGCGGTTCTTCGGCCGGGTGCTGGACGCGATGACCGGCGAAGCGCTCGGCATCGTGTCCAGGGTGACCTTCGCCGCCGCGTTCGTCCTTGCGCTGTTCCTGATCGCCCGTGCCCTGGTTCGCCGGGCCCCCTCCATCCCGGCTGAGGCGGAGGGCGCCGCGTGGGGGTGGAGCCTCCTGTTCCTCATGCTGCTGGGACCGGTGCTGCTGCCGTGGTACCTGGCCTGGACGCTGCCGCTCGCGTGGCTCCTTCCGAAGGTGCCGCGGCTCACCGCCGTGTGGATCGGAACGCTGCTCACCGTGTCGCAGTGGGCCACCGAGCCGACGCGGTACCCGCGGGCCTACGACGCGAACGTGCTCTTCGGCCACTACGTCCTCACGCCCGTGGTCGTCGTGGTCCTAGCGTGGCTCGCCGTGGACTTCGTTCGACGGCTTCGGGCCGGCACGCCGTTCGAGGAGGAACCGGACGAGGTAGCCGCCTCCGCCCGCCGACGCTGAGACCACGGTGGGGCCGACCGATCCGGTGAGCGGCATCCCCAGACGTTCCATCGCGATGCCGGCGAGGACCAGCGTTGCCATCCCGCACAGCGGCGCGAGCGCCAGGCGAGTCACGGGGTCCCGGGCGAACGTGGCAGCCCATCCGTAGCCGGCCACGAACAGGAGCGCGAGCACGGCGAACGTGGCGAGCAGGATCTCCCCGGGCGAGGACGGCTCCAGAGGATCGACGGGACGGGATGTCGCCGGAACGAGCGTGGTCCCCGTCGAGCCGGTTTCGACGAACACGCCGTCTGCCACTTCGTCCATGGAGAGGGGTGGGCGGTCAGCCCTATCGAACGGGACGAGTAGGAACGAGAGGGGCGGTGTGCCCGCCGCGCGGATGGCGTCCCCGGCGTCCCTCGACGTGACGCGGGCCAGGGCGATGCGTTCCGTCGTGGCCGGCCGGCCGGCCGCGGGAGGGGGGACCACCACGTACGCGTCGCGGATGCGATCCGGCGGGAGCGCGGCCCGGATGACGTTCGCTGCCTGCGTGGCCAGGAACGTCGCCGTGGCGTCTCGGTCGTTCACCGTGAAGAGCAATGGGGTCCCTGGTCCCGTGGCCGACGCGTACCGGCCGGCGGCGGCCACGGCGTCGACCTCCGAGGTCGAGAGGAAGGGCTCCTGGCGGGCCCAGGCGATGAACGCCCCCGCCACCATGGCGAGGACCAGCCCTCCCGTTGCGGCCGCGGCGACGACCCGCCGGGTCGCCAGGGCCCGCCACAGCCGGGCCAGGCCGAACGCCGCCAGGATGGGAACGACGTAGCCGAACGTGATGAACCGGTCGGCGGGGAACAGCCCGGTCGCCAGACCGATGACGATGCCGCCGAGGCTCACCACTCCCCAGGCGACCAGGAAGCGCCGAACGAATCCGCGCGTCTCCCGAAGCCCGTACACGGCGAGGGGGATCGACGCCCATTCGACGTACCGGGTCCATCGGTGGACCAGCCGGTACAGGTACGCACTTCGAAGGACATCGGTCAGCCCTGCTCTACGGAGCATGCCGTCGCGCGACGTGATCACGGAGAGCGGGCTCGGCCCGGCGAGGAGGGCCAGGGCTGCCACCCCGAACACGCCGCAACCGGCGGCCGCCGCGGCCGCGACCCTGCGGACCTCGGCCCGGTCCGTGCGCCACGCCTGCGCCGCTGCCAGGGCCAGGATGGGGAGCCCGAGGAGGAGGAAGAGCGGATGGGCCGAACCGGCCGCGGCGAGCAGGAGGCCCGCGGCCACCGTGCCGCGAGAGGTGGCCACGGCGAGGGCGGTCGCTGCCGCCAGGAACAGCGCCGCGAAGGCCAGGTTGGCGAGATACCCGGCGGCCAGGTGCACGGCGAAGGTCCCGGCGAGCATCCCGGCCACTACCCAGGTCGCCCAGGGCTCGCTCTGGCCCGCGGGACTGCGTACCGCACCCCCGCTCGGCTGGCGGACGAGCGCCGCCGCGCCGAGCCCAACGGCGGCTCCCAGCACGCACTCGATCGCCGAGAGAACGGCGGTGAGTGGGAGATGCAAGGTTCCCTGGAGGACGAGCGCGATCGCGGGAACCCCGGGCCGCGACACCGCTGAGAGTCCGTCGTGGCCGGCCAGCCGGGTCCACCATAGGTACACGGGCCCGTCGGGCCCCACGGGATAGGCGAACCCCCGGACCACGAACAGCCCGACGTACCAGGCGAGCAGTCCGGCGGCGAGCGCTCCCAGGGCGACCAGGTCGATCCGGGTTGCACGGTCCTCGGAAGTGCGGGAACCGCTCAACCCGAGGCCGAGAACCGACCCGACGCGTCGACGGTCGCCGACCCGTCGGCGCTCTTCAACCCTGTGCATGTGAAGTTTCCGGAGACCTGGTTCGCGTTCGCCGTGTCGATCGTGACGGTGCACTCGTTCTTCATCGTTCGGAAGAACGCGGTCGCTCCGCCCGTGTCCACGGTGATGACGATCGAGAGTGCCGGCGACGTCGGCCGGGTCCCGGTGAAGGTCAGGCCGGCGATGCCCACGCCCTGCGTCGCCTTCATCCACCGCAGCGCGAAGCCGCCAGGGGGCGGCGCATAGGCCGTCGGTGCGACGAGCGGCGCCGAGAACTCCGCCTCCAGATCCCCCGCCACCTGAACCGACGCTTCACCCTTCGACACGTTGCCGGTGGCGGCGCCGGCGGAGGAGGTCGGTAGTTGGCTGGGCGAGAGGCTCTGGCCACCGGGCGTCGACCCCGCATCGCCCCCGTTGCAGGCGGTTGCCGCTCCGGCGAGGCAGACGAGCAGCGCGATGGCCATCCTGTGCATGGAGTCCTCCGCCGATCGGGCTCGGACTGTATCAAGTGGCCGCCGATACAATCCCGGCCCATGCTGGACCGCGAACTCGCCGGCCAGGTCCTCCGAACGGCGCGGGCCCGGGGCGGCTCCTTCGCCGAGCTGTTCGTCGAAGAGCGATCCTCGCTCACCATCCGGTTGGACGACGGGAAGATCGAGGAGCTGACCTCCGGCCTGGACCGTGGGGCTGGAGTGCGGGTCGGTCACGGAACCTCGTTCGGCTACGCGTTCTCCAACCGGCTGGACCCCGACGCGCTACTCGAGGCGGCATCGGCCGCGGCTGCCGCCGTGGCCGAGGGCGCCGCCGGCCAGGTCGTCGACCTGCGGGCCCAGGATCCCCCGGTCGTCCATCGGGCCGAACGGCCGGCCGAGGCCGTGCCGGCCGCACAAAAGGTGGCGTGGCTGCGCGAGGTCGACGACGTTGCCCGCGCGTTCAGCCCGCACGTCCGCCAGGTCAGCGCGTCCTACGGCGATTCGGTCCAGCGGGTGCTGATCGCAACGTCCGACGGGCGCTGGGTGGAGGAGTCGCGCCCCCGGATCCGGCTGGGGGTGCAGGTGGTCGCGGGGCGCGATGGCGTCATCCAGACGGGGTTCCACGGACCGGCCGGCCTGGCCGGGGTGGAGTTCTTCGACGAACACCCGCCGGCCGCGACGGCCGAGGTCGCGGCGAAGCGCGCGGTGACGATGCTCGACGCCGGGCCCGCGCCGGCGGGCGAGATGCCCGTGGTCCTGGCGCCGGGCATGGGAGGCGTGCTGTTCCACGAGGCCTGCGGGCATCCGCTCGAGGCGGACATCGTGGACAAGGAGGCGTCGGTGTATCGGGGTCGCATCGGCGAGGTGCTCGCGTCCTCGCTCGTCACCGGGGTGGACGATGCGACGATCCCGAACGCGTGGGGGTCGTTCTCCTTCGACGACGAAGGGGTGCCCGCGCAGCGCACCGTCCTGTTCCTGGACGGTGCGCTCCAGGGCTTGATGTACGACCGCCTCCGCGCCGAGAAGGACGGCGTGGCCTCGACCGGGAACGGGCGGCGCCAGTCTTACGCGCATCCCCCCATCCCGCGGATGACGAACTCCCACATCCTGAATGGACCGTCGAAGGCCGACGACGTCCTGGCGTCAACCGAGCGCGGCGTCTACGTCACGGCCTTGGGCGGCGGACAGACCAACCCCGCTTCCGGCGACTTCGTGTTCGGCGTCTCCGAGGGCTACCGCATCGAAGGGGGCAAGATCACATCGCCGGTTCGCGGCGCCAACCTCACGGGGAGGGCCATCGAGGTCATGTCGGCGGTCGACGCCGTGGCCGACGATTTCGACACCTGGGAGGGCGTCTGCGGCAAGGACGGCCAGGGCGTGCCCGTGGGGAGCGGATCCCCCACCCTTCGCATCGCCCGGATCACCGTGGGTGGCACGGGTGGCTGACCTCACCGAGCTGGCCGGGGTCGCCGTCGAGGCCGCCAGGGACCACGAGTCTGTCGAGGCCTATGCGGAAGAGGCCAGGCGGACCGAGGTCACGGCGCACAAGGGCGAGGTTGAGGGGCTGACGTTCGCGGAGTCACGCGGGGTGGGGATCCGTCTGATCGCGAACGGCCGCTTGGGCTACGCGTACGCCGCCGACCCGTCGCTCGAGGAGGTCCGGGAGGCCCTCGCCCGGGCCCGCGAGAGCGCCGAGCTCGCCACCGAGGACGAGTTCAACGCGCTGCCCCCGGCCGAGCCGATCGAGCCGATCTCCGCGTTGTTCCGCCAAGACCAGGCCGCGCTCGTTACCGAGCGCAAAGTGAGTGTCGCGCTGGATCTCGAACACCTCGCGGTCTCGGCCGACCCACGCGTAACCAAGGTCGATCAGGCGGGGTACGGGGACGCCGTGTCGCGGGTGGCCATCGCTTCCACCGGCGGCGTCAACGCGGAGTACGGGCGCACCGACTGCTGGGCCGTCGTCTCGGCGCTCGCGGAGCAGGATGGCGAGACCCAGGCCGGATGGTCGTTCCGTGTGGCTCGAGAGTTGGGCGAGCTGGACTGGGGATCGGTCGCGAATGAGGCCGTCGAGCGATCGGCCCGGCTGCTGGGTGCGGTCAAGCCGGCATCGGGCCGTGTTCCGGTCGTGTTGGACCCGTTCGCCGGGTCGTCGTTCCTCGGGGTCCTGGCCGGAGCCCTGTCGGCAGAGTCGGTGCAGAAGCAGCGGTCCCTGTTCGCCGACCTTCTCGGAGAGGCCGTGGGCTCTCCGCTGCTGACGCTGGTGGACGACGGGCGGACCCTCGACGGACCGGCGGCGGCGACGTTCGATGACGAAGGGGTGCCGACGGGTCGAACCGAGCTGATCGCCCACGGCACGCTGATGGCGTTCCTCCACAACACCTACACGGCCAGGCGAGGGGCGACCGACTCCACGGCCAACGCCAAACGCGGCGGTTATCGGACCCCGCCGGGTGTGGGGACGACCAACTTCTTCGTGCTTCCGGGCACCACTCCCGTCTCCGACATCCTCCGCCAGGCCGAGGGTGGGGTGCTGATCCAGGACGTCTCTGGCGTGCACTCGGGGGCCAACCCGATCAGCGGGGAGTTCTCGGTGGGGGCCACCGGCCTTCGGATCCAAGGAGGGGAGGTCGGCGAACCGCTGCGGGAGATGACCGTCGCAAGCACCGTGCCGGAGATGCTGAAAGGCATCGCCGCGGTGGGCGACGACCTCAGGTTCTTCACCGCGGTGGGCGTCCCCACGATCCTGTTCGCGGAGATGACGGTGGCCGGGGTCTAGGTCGCCGACCCGGCGGGGCGGAGGGGGCTCGCCCCGCCGGTGGCGGTGACGCTACGAACCTTCGATGTGACCGTTCCCGTGGCCGTGTACGCCGCTCGTGGCACCCGCGAGGTCGTGTGGGTTGCCGTGGACCTTGTCGGCCTTGGCGATGGCCGCAGTGTCGGGCTTCCCCGGCTTGCCGTCGGGCCACTTGTCGGCGAACTTTTGCTCCAGCCACTGCTCGTGCTCGTAGTGGCGCACCCAGTTCAGGCCGTGGTGGTACAGCGCATTCATCAGGCCGTCGTTGGGGTGGGCCGCGCAGTTGGCCGCGGTCACGAGCGCGTCGAAGGCCTTTGCGGTGTCCGCATTCGACAAGTCGGCCTGGCCGAGGACCGCCGTGCCGCAGTCGTTCGCGACCGCCTGGAAATGGTCCTCGACCTTCTTCTGGGCCTGTGCTTGGTCGAACACCACGCAATCGGTGGTTCCGACGACGTTGGTGGTGACGGTCGAGTCGGTGGCGACGGCCGTCGTGCCGCCCGTCACCTGTGCGCAGGAGGGGCTCGCCTGTGCCCACGGGGGGCCCGAGGACGTTCGGGCCAGCGCCACCCCGGCGCCGGTGACGACCAGCGCCGCCCCGAGAAGCGTGACCAGGTGGCGCGGGGTGCGGAACTTCCGTGATCTGTCCATGTCGCCGAGTATCGGCGAGGGCCGTGCCGCCCCAGTACCGCTTTCTGGCCATTTCCGGGCATGCGAGGGGGACTGCCAACGCTCGTTGGGCCGGGCCTCTGGGGGAGGCCGGGAGACCTAGGTACCGTGGGCCGCGCTCAGAGGCCGCTCGCGGGCCGCACGCCGGCGGCGATCACCGCGAACACCAGGATGGCCACGGCGACCCGATACACGAGGAAGACCACGAACGAATGCCGCCGCAGGTACGCGAGCAGGAAGGCGATCACCAGGAACCCGCTCACGGCCGAAGCCACCATCCCCCACACGAAGGGCCACGCCATGCCGGCCGGCAGGCCGGACCCCGCCACGTCGATGCCCTTGAGGATGCCGGCCCCCGCGATGATGGGGAGCGCGAGGAGGAACGAGAACCTCGCCGCGGACTCCCGATCGAGTCCGAGAGCCCGCCCAGCCGTGATGGTCACGCCGGAGCGTGACACCCCGGGTTGGAGTGCCACCGCTTGCGCCACGCCCATCACCAGCCCGTCCCGCACGGACAGGTCCGCCATGCGACGACGGATGGGGGCGGCCGAATCAACGACGACGAGGATGACCCCGAAGACGATCAACATCACGGCGATCAACCAGGGCTGGCCCAGCTTGTCCTCGATCACGCTTTCGAACAGTGCGCCCGCGAGCGCGCCGGGGATGGTCCCCACGACCAGCGCCCAGGCAAGCCGCTCGTCGGCGGACGCGATGGAGCGTCGTCGGATGGACCGGATCCAGGCCGCGAGGTACCTGGCCACGTCGTGGCGGAAGTACACGAGCGCGCCGATCAACGTCCCGACGTGCAGCGCGACGTCGAAGGTCTTGTTGAGCTCGGAGTTCTGCAGGATGGTCCAGCCGAAGAGCCAGGGGACGATGATCAGGTGCCCGGAGCTCGAGACCGGAGCGAACTCGGTGACACCCTGGGTGATCCCGAGCACGATGGCCTGGAGGACGCTCGTCGCCGTTCCGATCGCCGGGGCAAACGGCGCTGATGCTACTCGGCAACGCCTTCAGCCGGGCCCGCGATGGAGATGGCCAGGTCGGCGAATGCCGTCGCGTACGCCAGGCGTTCGGCTTGGTCCGGGCTCACCAAGAGCACCAGCGAGGGTCCGGGCGATGGGTTCGACGTGATGCCGGTGGTCACATCGGCGCCCTCATCCCCGAGCAGCACCAAGACCTCCAGGCCGGTGGCTACGGTCTCGGTGTAGGGACGAGGCCCGCCGAAGGTGGCGTACACGTCGACTCGGTCTCCGGCACGCACCGTGCCGGGCGGCATCGCCGCGACGACGGGGAACGCGCGAAGCCCGGACGGAACCAACGACGCGATGGGGCCCGCCTCGGCCGCCCCCAGGCGGGTCCGTGTCACCGGCTCGCCCTCGGCCACGTCGGAGCCCAGGGTCTCGCCCACGGCGAGCGTCACGGTTGGGAGCGCTCCCGGCGGCGCGAACGACGACGGGATCTCCGCGACTCGGAGGAGGGGCTCGGTGAGGACCGTTCCCCGTTCGATCGGGGCGGCGGCAACGACGACCGGCCGCATCGTGCCGACCACCGGGCGAAGGGCTTCCAGGCGAGCCGCGTACCCGCGGACGAGCCCGTACGCCGCGACGGCCGCCACGACGGCGAGGAACGCGAATGCCTTCGAGGTCGGCGACCACCTGCGCCGGAACACGCATCACCCTCCAGAGGTGATTGAGGAAACGTGCTGGACGCTATCCGAGGACTCGTTCGCGCGCTGTGAGACCGGTCACACTCCGCGGGACCTCTTCTCCCCGAGGGGGAGGACCCGGACCCGGAACTCCTCCAATGCCGGCTGGCCCACGATCAGGGCGACGGACTCGCGGATGCGCTCGCCGAGCTGCTGCGGATCCTCGGAGGTCTTGAACCGGAGCTCCACGGTGACGAGGACGGGTTCGGCAGCCATGGCCCCATCGTACCCGTGCCGCTAGACCTCGAATCGTGCGCCCTTCAACGCGGTGACGCAGGGGCAATCACGCTCCTGCGGCAGGGCGGGGATCGATGCGAACAGCAGGTCGCGAAGCCTCGCGTTGTTCCGCTCGAAGACCTCGATCACCGCCTCGTGCGTGACCGGGGGGATCCCCGGGACGCCGACGTCGTAGTCGGTGATGAGCGAGACGTTCGCGTAGCAGATCTCCAGCTCTCGCGCGAGGAGCGCCTCGGGATACCCCGTCATGTTGATCGTGTGCCACCCCATCTGGTTGAACCAGGCCGACTCGGCCCGGGTGGAGAACCGAGGGCCTTCGATCACCACCATCGTCCCGCCGTCGTGCATGGAGATGCCGAGCTCGGTGCCGGCTTTCACGGCCACCTCGCGCATCGTGGGGCAGTAGGGGTCGGCGAAGGCGATGTGCGTCGTGACCGGACCGTCATAGAAGGTGTGCGGCCGCGAACGGGTCCGGTCGACGAGCTGGTCGCAGACCACGAAGTCACCGATCTGCACGCCCGGTTGGAGCGAGCCGGCGGCGCACGGCCCCCAGATCCGCTGCACCCCGAGCTCCTTCATGGCCCACAGATTGGCCCGATAGTTGATCCGGTGCGGCGGGAACTCGTGCTTCGTCCCGTGGCGGGGGATGAACGCGACCGGGCGTCCACCCACGTCGCCGACCACGGGTGAGGCGGAGGGCTTGCCGTACGGCGTTTCCACGTCCACGGCTTCCGAAGACTCCAGGAACGAGTAGAACCCGGACCCCCCGAAGACGCCGATCTCCGCCGTGCTCAGGCGGTCTTCTCCTTGGCAGTTCCCGTCGTGGCCTTCTCGCCGGACGGCTTCGAGCCGTCCTTCGTCTCGCCGCCCTTCGTGTCGGGCTTCGCCTCGGACGTCGACCCCGTCTTCGCCTCGGACGACGCGGCCTTGGCCTTGGAGCGGCTGTCGGTGGCGTAGAAGCCCGATCCCTTGAACACGATCCCGGCCGGATGGAACACCTTCCGGAGCGGCCCTCCACAGACCCCGCAGGTCGTGAGGGGGGGCTCGCTGATCCGCTGGAACACCTCGACGTGCTGTCCGCATTTCGTGCAGGCGTACTCGTAGGTGGGCATCGTGCATCAATTCTATCGGAGCGGGGTATCCATCCAGCCTAAGTGGAGGGGTCCGAAGGGGTCCGTCGGCGGGATGGCGAGCACGCTGCGAGTCCACACTAGGGAGACCGGGCGACTGGAGCGCCGTGCGGGCCCCGGAGTACACTCGCCTACCCTCTGGGGGGAGGTCCCGTGAAGGTCAAGAAGGCCGTCATCCCCGCCGCCGGCCTGGGGACCAGGTTCCTCCCGGCCACCAAGGCACAGCCCAAAGAGATGCTGCCGGTGGTGGACAAGCCGGCCATCCAGTATGTGGTGGAGGAGGCCGTGCGGGCGGGCCTGAACGACATCCTGATCATCACGGGTCGGGGCAAGCGATCCATCGAGGACCACTTCGACCGGTCGGTCGAGCTCGAGAACTTCCTGGAGGCGAGGGGGAAGTTCGACGAGCTGAAGGAGGTCCGCGAGATCTCCGAGATGGCCTCCATCCACTACATCCGCCAGCGGGACCCCCTGGGCCTGGGCCACGCGGTGCTGGTGGCCGAGGACCACGTCGCGGGGGAGCCCTTCGCCGTCCTCCTCGGCGACGATCTGATCGCCGGGACGACCCCACTCCTCCAGGAGATGCTGCGCATCCACGAGCGGTACGGACGGAGCGTCATCGCGGTCCAGGAGGTGGCCAGGGACGAGATCGGCATGTACGGCTCGATCGAGCCCGAGTTCGTCCAGGAGCGCCTGGCCCGCGTGGTCTCGATCGTCGAGAAGCCCGCGCCCGACGAGGCCCCCTCCAACCTCGCAGCCATCGGGCGGTACGTGCTGACGCCGGAGATCTTCGACAGCCTTCGGGCCGTTGAGCCCGGCAAGGGCGGCGAGATGCAGCTCACGGACGCCCTGAATTTCCTGGCTCAGGAACAGGCCGTGTACGCCTACGTCTTCGAGAACGGCAGGTTCGACGTGGGCAACAAGCTGGACTACCTGAAGGCCACGATCGAGCTGGCCGTTGATCGGGAGGACGTGGGGGCGGAGATCCGCCAGTACCTGGCCGATCTGGTGCAGCGCAAGAAGATCCTGTAACGGCCCGGTCCGAGCCCGCTCGATAGACTGCCCGAGATGGCCACGAGCGCGACCCACGTGCACGACCACGACAGCGGTGAGGGCCTGCTGTCGGTGGAGGACGCCAGGGAGAAGGTCCTGTCCCAGGTCCAGCCGCTGGCCACGATCAACCTTCCCCTCACGGAGTCCCATGGCTGCGTCCTGGCGGAGGATGCCGTGGCCTCCTCGGACATCCCGGACTTCCCCTCCTCGGCGATGGACGGGTTCGCGGTCCGATCGAGCGACGTCGCGGCGGCGTCCCCGGCATCGCCAGTCGAGCTCACAATCGTCGGGCGTGCCCCCATCGGACGGCGCCCCGAGGCGACCGTGGGAGGTGGGGAGGCGGTCCGCATCGCCACCGGCGCGCCGGTCCCCGCGGGCGCGGACACGATCGTCCCGATCGAGAACTGCGAGGCGACGGGGGATCGGGTGCGGATCCTGGCGGCATCGCCCGAGGGAAAGCACATCCGTCCCGCGGGCGAGGACGTGAAGGCGGGCGAGGTCCTCGTCGCTCGGGGGCGCCGGCTCGGGGGACCGGAGCTCGCGCTCCTCGCCGCGGCGGGCTTCTCCCACCCGCTCGTCCATCCCCGCCCTCGCGTGGTGGTGCTCTCGACGGGGGACGAGCTGATCGCCCCACCCGGCTCGCCCGGCTACGGCCAGGTCCGGGACTCGAACGCCTATCTGCTGTTCGGTGCGCTCCGGGAGGTTGGCGCCGCGCCGGTCCTGGCCGGCATCGTCCGCGACGAGGTGGATGAGCTTCGCGACACCGTGATCTCCCGGGCGGTCCAGGCCGACGCGTTCGTCTCCTCTGGAGGTGTGTCGGTGGGGGAGCGAGACGTCGTGAAGGCAGCTTTCTTCCGCCGGGGGGACGTCGAGTTCTTCAAGGTGGCCATGCAGCCCGGCATGCCGCAGGGCTTCGGCACCATCGAGGGCAAGCCCTATTTCGGTCTCCCGGGGAACCCGGTGAGCGTGTTCGTCTCGTTCGAGGTGCTCATCCGGCCGGCGATCCTGAAGATGATGGGCCGAACGAACCTGTTCCGCCCCGAGATCACCGCCCGCCTCACCGCCGATGTCTCGGGGCCGAAGGGCAAGACGCAGTTCGCACGGGTGCTGGTGCGCCCGGAGGGGGACGGCTACGTTGCCAGCCCGACGGGCGGCCGGGGCTCCAACCTCATCGCCACCGTGGCCCGGGCGAACGGCCTGGCCATCGTGCCCCCGGGCGTCCAGACCGCAGCGGCGGGCACCGAGGTCACCGTCATGGTGTTCCGGGCGCCGGAGGACTGATGGCGACCTCCGACGCGGCGCGAATCGTCGACGTGGGCGGCAAGGAGGTCACGGACCGAGAGGCCGTGGCGGAGTGCGTGATCACGATGACGCCCGAGGCCTGTGCGAAGCTCGAGGCGGGAACGCCGAAGGGCAACCCCATCGAGGCCGCCCGTGTTGCGGGCATCATGGGCGTGAAGCGGACGCCGGACCTCCTCCCGTTCTGCCATCCCATCGCGGTGACGGGAGCCGAGGTCATCGTGGAACCCGACCGGTCGACCGGTCGGATACGCGTTCAGGCTCGGGTCACCGCCCGCGACCGGACGGGGGTCGAGATGGAGGCGCTCACGGCCGCGGCGGTCGCGGCGCTCAGCCTGTACGACACGGCGAAGCCCTTCGATCGCAGTGCCCGGATCGACGGTCTCCGATTGTTGGAGAAGACGGGCGGCAAGAGCGGGCACTACCGGGCCGACTGAACACCACCGTCGACGTTCTTCACGAATAACACGATGTGATTGAGCACTCCACATATGGGTGCTAGCGTCGGCACGCTATCCATATGTTGTGGCGGGCCGGGGAAACCGCGAACGAAGGGCCGGGCGCATGGGTTGGTTGACGCTTGCGGCCTTGGGCATAGTATGGGCGGCCTTCCTCCTCCCCTTGGGTCGCCGAAAGAGTTCGCTCGTGGAGGGCGTGGAGGATTTCGAGCGGAAGATGGAGCTGTTGGCGGAGACAGGACGACACGAGGACGGGCGCTGGATCATCACCCCTCGCAAGGGAACGGCGTTCTTGGGACCCGACGGCCGCGCCCGGGCGAGGGCCCGTGAGCGTCGGCGCCGGGTCTTCGTGTCCCTCCTCGAGAGCATCGGCCTCACGTTTCTGATCGGCCTGGTGCCGCCGCTTCGGCCGATGTGGGCCCTGACCGGCGCCCTGGTGGTGGCGTTGGGCGTGTACGTGTGGTTGCTCCTGTGGATGAAGGAGCAGGGTGCCGAGGGATCGGCGAGGCATCGGGTGCAGGAGGCAGCCGTCCCCGACCACCCGACGCCGATCAGGCACCGGTTCGTGTCCGAGGGCATGTCGGCCAAACCGGCGTACAACGGCCTCGGCGTCTTCGACCACGACGACGACGACACCAACATCGTGGTCAGGCCGGCCCGAAAGGTCGGCGTGGCCGGCGCCTAGCCCGGCGTCTAGACTCCGGCCGCGATGAACCTGGATCAGATCTCCGAGGATGTTCGGCGTCGCTTCGACCAGCGGATGGAGGCCCGCGAACGCGCCCTCCCAGCCGCACGCCGCGCCATCCGCTCGTGCGCGAACGCGATCCGAGCCATGCATCGCTACGAGTGGGACCAAGCCCACCGGCTCATGGACCAGGCGAAGGCGGCCATCGACGAAGGCCTGTCGGCCGTGCACGACCATCCGGAGATCAGGTTCGCCGGCTATCTCCAGGACGCGCAGAAGGAGTACGCAGAGGCCCGCATCACCGAAGCGGTAGTGACCGGCTCTGGCCAGCTCCCCACTCCTGAGGAACTCGGTGTGGAGGACGCCCCGTTCCTGAACGGGATGGCCGAGGCCATCGGGGAGGGACGCCGCCACATCCTCGACCTGCTCCGCCACGGAGAGGTGGACCGGGGTGAGGCCATCCTGTCGGCGATGGACGACATCTACTACGTGCTCGTGTCGATGGACTATCCCG
>VAYX01000209.1 GCA_005885325.1 Actinomycetota bacterium | reverse complement strand
CCGCATCGTGGGCGGCGTCGGGGCCTGGCATGCGGAGGATCCGGTGTGGTCTCCGGACGGCACGCTGATCGCCTTCGTCGGTAATCCGAGTACGCCCGACTACAGCCCGGACGACGCGGTGTACGTGACGCGGCCGGACGGCTCGGGGATCGAGCGCCTGTCGAACAGGGACCTGGACACGTACGGCGTGGCCGGCGACATCGCCTGGCAGCCGCTCCTAGCGAGCGAGAGCCCGACCTCGACGATCTCTCCCTCTATCTCGGATCCCATCCAGATCGAATCCTCCCCCGGCGCCGTCAGCGGCGTCGAGTACGGATTCGGCTCCATGTGGGTCTCATCCTTCGACAAATCTCAAACGGGTTGGATCACGCGCCTGGACACCACCACTGGCGAGAAAGTCGCGCGCATCTCGACCGGCGACGTCTTCCCGACGTGGGAGATCGGCGGAGGTGGGCTCACCGTGGGGAACGGCAGCCTGTGGCTTGCGGGCGCCGCCGCCGCTCCCGGTGAAGTAGGAGGAGTCCATGCCTTCCTCCTCCGGATCGACCCCGACACGAATGCAGTGGTGGCTCGGATCGATCTCGGAACCGGTTCAGGGGCCGATGTCGTCGTGGACGACAGCGGAGTCTGGGCGCTTTCATTGTCGGTGGCGGATGACGGCACCACCGCCATGCTGGTGACTCGGGTCGATGCGTCCTCGAACGCGGTCGTGGCGACGATCCCCCTCGACGCGACCTACGGTCACTACATCTTTGCCGTCCAGGGTTCGATCGTCGCCCAGACGAACGTTGTCCGCCAGGACACCGTGGCCGGAACGGTGTTGCACATCATCGATGCAGCGACGAACACGGTCGAGACGTCGGTGCCGCTCGGGACGTACGCGTGGCCAACTGCCGATAAGACCCATCTGTGGGCCCTCGATGGGCGGACGATCCTGTCGATCGACCCCGCGACCGGGAGACGCGGTCGCCGTCGGCGAGGGCGGCGTGTGGTTCCTCGATCCGTCCCATCGGGGTCGCCTCAACCGATTCGATCCGGGCACCGGCGAGGTCGACGTCTCGGTCGAGCTCGATCGCGACTCGACGCCGATCGCGATGGCGGTGGCGCCCGGGAGCCTCTGGGTCCTGAATTACGAGGGGACGGTCACGCGGGTCGGCTTGAGCTGAACGGCCCCTACACGATCCGGCCCTGAACCGACCCTGTATGGGTGTGGTGCAGGATGCATCCGTGAGCACTGGGCGCCGCGGTGACCTGGAACGCCTCTTCCAGAAGAACGGGGCGCGGATCTGGCGAGCTCTGGTGGCGTATTCGGGGGATCGAGACGTGGCGAGCGACGCCCTGGCGGAGGCCTTCGCCCAAGCACTTGCACGGGCGGATGGGATCCGCTCTCCGGAGCGCTGGGTATGGCGGGCAGCCTTTCGGATCGCGGCCGGGGAGTTGAAGGACCGCCGGCGGGTCCACCCAACGAGCGGGGCCAGCGCATACGAGATGCCGGAACCACCACACGATCTGATCGCCGCCCTTGGCGAGCTCTCACCGAGGCAACGCGAAGTCCTCCTCCTTCGCCACTACGCCGGCTACCCCACGCGCGACGTGGCCCGGATCCTCGGCTCGAGCGCCGCCACGGTACGAGTCCACCTGAGCCAGGGGCGACGCCGGCTCCGACGACTCTTGGAGGACCATGATGGTTGATGTGGAGCGACTCTTCCGGACCCTGGACGAGCTCGAACCCCCGGTTACGTGGCCCGATGTCGAGGCCAGGCAGCCCGGCACGTTACCTCCCAATCCCGGCAGTGAGCGCAAGATCCTCGCGACAGTCGTCGCTCTCGCCGTCGCCATTGCGGGGATCGCCATCGCCGTGCGTGCCTTCCGACATCCAGCGCTCCAACAGCCGCTCGGACCCGGGAACGGGCTCATCACCTACGTGGAGAGCGCTGAGCCGGGCAACGGACCCTGGCGCCTTGTCGACATCGAACCCGACGGTTCCGGGCGGCGGTTGCTGACCGCTGAACCCGGCAGGTACGCCGATCCCGTTTGGTCACCGGACGGCTCGAAGCTGGCGCTGACACTTACCGTGGGAACCGGAACGACCCGAATCGCGATGATGAACGCTGATGGTTCCGGTCTAACGGAGTTCACTCATTGCGACCCTCCCGAGTGCTTGAGCGATACCTCGCCGGCATGGGCTCCAGACGGCTCACGGATCGCTTGGGCAAGGGTCAGCGGTGCTGGTGCTGTTATCCCTGAATCGATATTCGTGCAAGGCGGGGAACGGCCCACGCTGCCCCTGCCGGGCCTCGCCTTCGTCGGCGGGCTCACCTGGGCGCCAGACGGCAACTCGATCGCGTTCGCTGCTAGCGAGGAGGGCCAAGAGCGCTCCTCCATCTATGTCGTCAACGTCAGCGACGGTGCGGTGACGCGGCTCACCGACTGTCCACTGTCGGAGTGCCCCGTCGGGGATCTCCACCCATCGTGGTCGCCCGACGGATCGACCATCGTATTCGCTCGAGACAACGACCTCTACATCATGAGCGCAGACGGCTCCGATGTGCGACAGCTCTACTCGTGCCAGCCATCTGGCGGGAACCTTCCCCGGCTCTGCTCGGCGATGGAGCCGGTGTGGTCTCCAGGCGGTGAGGAGGTGGCGTTCTCTGTGGAGTCTGAAACATGGCCGCCCGGGCACGGCCAGCGGGATCTCTACGTGATGGCAGCCGATCGTTGCGGGTCTGAGCCCTTCCCCATCGGCGACGATCGAATCGACGGCCGGGCGGTGCGTCCACGTCGAGGCCACCGGTGACTTCGACGGGGACGGTCTTTCGGATCGGGCGGTCTTGTACGACGAGGTCCCGCCGGGCGAAACATGTCACCAGGACGTCTCGCCGTACCTGCGGATCGAGGTGCGCTTCGAGTCAGGAGCGGGATTCGACAGAGCCTTCAGGTACTGCGGCGGCGGAACATGCGATGGGGTGTTCACGTCGACCGATCTGGACGGGGACGGGCGGCACGAGCTGGCCATCGACGTGGGACCCGGCGCCGCGGCCGCTTTCGTGGAGTTCTTCCGAGTCGACCCCGGCGGGATCCATCCACTCATCATCCCGGGGCCGGACGATCGACCATTCGTGAAGCCCGGCCCCGCCATCCTCGGTGGAGGGTTCGACTCCGCATCGCAGAGCCCGGTCGAGTGCCGTATCCGTTCCGACGGTGCCCGCGAGCTCGTGTCCATCCATGCGGAAGCCACTGGGAATCCTTCGACCGACCCGTGGCTGGTTCACCGGACCACCATGGTCCTCCAGGGCGACCAGTTGGTCGTCACCTCGACGAGCGAGAAGACGGAGCCCTGGACGACGACCTCGGGGAGCATGTTCGTGAACGACTGCACGTAGGGCGCTCGGGGCCGGTACGCGCCTTCGGGCTAGCATGGGATCCGTGAGTCGCGAACCCATCTGGCGCGTCGGAGACGTCGAGATCGACTGCGGCGAGCGGACGCTCGTCATGGGCATCCTGAACGTCACGCCCGACTCCTTCTCCGACGGGGGGCTGTACCTCGATCACGGCGCTGCCGTGATCCGTGGGATCGAGATGGTCGACGAGGGCGCCGACCTCATCGACGTCGGCGGCGAGTCGACCCGCCCGGGATCGGATCCGGTCTCGCCCGAGGAGGAGCGGGACCGCGTCGTCCCCGTGATCGAGACGCTCGCCGCGAAGGTCCCCGTTCCCATCTCGGTCGACACGCGGAAGCCGGCCGTGGCCAGGGCCGCGCTCGACGCCGGCGCGCTGATCGTGAACGACATCTCGGGGGCCAGGGACTCGGAGATGTTCGCCGTGGTCCGGGAGGCCGGCGCCGGGATGGTCCTCATGCACATGAAGGGTGAGCCGAAGACCATGCAGGTCGCACCCCACTACGACGACGTGGTGGGCGAGGTCCACGAGTACCTTCGGGAACGCATCGAGGCCGCGGAGTTCGCCGGCATCGCCCCCGAGCGGCTGTGCATCGATCCGGGCGTCGGGTTCGGCAAGGACCTACATCAGAACCTGACGCTGATGCACCACGTGGATGCGTTGCTCGACCTGGGCCGGCCGCTGCTGGTCGGCCCGTCCCGGAAGCGGTTCATCGGGGCGCTCCTCGACCTGCCGGAGGACGAACGGGTCGAGGGGACTGCCGGGGCCGTGGCCTGGCTGGTTGGCCGGGGGGCCCACATCGCGCGGGTCCACGACGTGAAGCAGATGGTCCGCGTGGTCCGGGTGATGGACGCCATCGCGCGGGCGGGAAGGTGATCGACCTCCAGCGCCGGCGGGCTCG
>VAYX01000208.1 GCA_005885325.1 Actinomycetota bacterium | reverse complement strand
TGGCCTCGAGATCGACGCCGGCGGTGATGTCCGTCGATCCGGGATCGCGAAGGACGTCCGCCACCACCCGGTGGTCCCGATAGCCGTGGACCTCGCCCGAGGAACCGCCCGGGGAGCCGTAGTCGATGAGGAGGGCGTAGCCTCGTCGAAGGATCGCTGCGAGCTCGTCCACGAACCGCAGCGCACCAGTTGGGATGATCGCCTCCTGGCCCGGAGCGAGGGAGGGCCCGTCTTCGGCGACGAGCTCAGCGATCGTCGCGTCGCACGGCACGTCGACCTCGACGAAGCGCTTACCGCCGGCGTCGATCCGGATCTCGACCACGCCGTCCCTCGTCCCCCGGATCCTTCGAAACGGGAGATTGTCCATGAGCTCGTTGGCGATGACCACCGTTGCATCGGTGTGGACGGCATCGCCGAGATCCTCGACGACTCGCACCGGCAGCTGCGCGAGCGAAGCGCGAGCGCCGGCGCTCCGTTCCCGCCGCGAGGGTCCCGTCGCCCGCGCCCACCTCCACGATGGAAAGGGACTCTGGGCGACCCAGACGCTCCCGCAGGTCGAGGACCGCGCGCAGGAGGAGCTCGGCGAACACCGGGTGCACGTGTGGGCTGGTCAGGAAGTGTCCCGTTCGACCCACGGGCGGCCGGTCGTAGAAGCCGCCGGGCCCGTACAGGGCGAGGTCCATGAACTCGCTGAACGAGATCGGCCCTCGTTCCTCGATGGCATGTCGGATGCGCGTCTCGACCTCAGCGCTCACCATGACCAGCGTATCGGCAGGGACGAGGACCGTTTCGGCTGGTGGCGAGCGTGGCCGGCCACCTCCACCTGGCAGAATCCCCACCATGGGATCCGATGGCCCGACCGAGCCTCGGCCGGCGGCGACGGTGATCGCCGCCCGTCTGGGTGCGAACGGCGTGGAGGTGCTGGTGCTCAAGCGAGGGAGCGAGCATCGGTTCCTCCCCGGATACCTGGCGTTCCCCGGCGGGGCGGTCGAGCCGCAGGACGGGGGGCTGGCCTCGCGGTGGTTCGGCTCCTCGGCCGAGTCCGGCCGGGCCTGCGCGGTCCGAGAGCTCATCGAGGAGGCCGGGCTCGCGTTGACGGCTGCCGGCCTGGTCACGGTGGGCGGGGACGACCGCGGGCTCTCGGTGGTTCACGCCGCGCCCCCGCCTGCCGACGCCCTTCGGGAGATCTCGCACTGGGTCGCCCCCGAACAGGTGCCGGTCCGGTTCGACGCCCGGTTCTTCGCCGTTGACGCCCCTCCGGGACTGGAGCCGCACCCGGACGGCGCCGAGGCCGAGCGTGCCTGGTGGGCCCGGCCGGCCGACGTCATTCGGGACTTCGCCGAGGGGCGGTGTGAACTGTACTGGCCGACGTTGAAGACCATGGAAGCGCTGGCCACGTGCGAGACGATCGACGATGTGCTCGCGCTTCACGTTCCCCAGGTCGAACCGGACTGATGCGCATCCTGCGCGTCCTCGCCCCGAACCCGGGGATCCGCGAGCTCGAAGGCACGAACACGTGGATCGTGGGTGATGGACCTTCCATCGCGATCGACCCGGGGCCAGACGATGCCGGCCACCTGCGCGAGGTGGCCCGCGAGGCGGGCCACCTCGCGGCTATCCTCCTCACCCACGACCATCCAGACCATGCTCCCGGCGCGGCAGCGCTCGCCGCTGCGACGGGCGCGCCCGTTTACGCCGCGCGCCCGCCCGAGGGCGCCAAGCGCCTGACGGACGGGCAGCGGATCGTGGTCGGTGATGTCGTGCTTAGCGCCATCGCGACGCCCGGCCACACTCCCGACCACATCGCGTACTTCGACGAACGACACCGCTCGTTGTTCACCGGAGACGCGGTGCTCGGGCGGGGGACCAGCGTGATCGACCCGCCCGAGGGCGACCTCACGTCCTACCTCCGCTCGCTCCGCCGGATGCGGGAGCTGTCCCCGAGCGTCATCTATCCGGGACACGGCCCCGTCGTGCTCGACGCCCCGGGCAAGCTGGAGGAGTACGTTCAGCATCGGGCCGCTCGGGAGGAGCAGGTCCTTGCCGCGCTCGCGTCCGGGGTGCGGACGCCGGAGGAGATCGTCCCGGCCATCTACGGCGATCACCCGGCCGATCTGCACCCACTGGCCGCCCGGTCGGTCCTGGCCCACCTGCTCAAACTGGAGAACGAAGGGCGCGCGGAGCGGAGAACCACCGCAGGCGCGGTTCGGTGGACCCTGCTCGAGCCCCGGACCTGTGTCCGGTGCGGGCGACCCGTGAAGGGCCGTGGGCTCCTGTGCGGACCGTGCAGCCTCGCGGTGCTCCAGGAGTCCGGCTAGGCCGGGGCTCGTTCGTACACCGAGATGTGCTTCCCCTCACCGGTGAACGGTTCGCGGCTCCAGTCTCCCCAGCGCTCCCGGAGCCGAAGCCCGGCCAGCTGGGCCATGAGATCGAGCTCGGATGGCCAGACATATCGGAGCTCGACGGGGAACATCCGAAACCCGCTCTCCTCGAACACCACGAGCTGAACACTCACCCGCTGGTGCACCGGGTCGTGCATCGACACGTCGAGGAACACGCGGCCGGGCTCCACCCGGTGGGTCTGGACTCGCTGGCCACGGTCGAAGCGAGCGATGTCGGGCACGAACGCCTCGACGACGAAGACGCCATCGTCGGTGAGGTGCTCGGCCACGTTCCGCAGGCATCGTCCTTGATCGTCCTGCGTGAGCAGCGCGAACAGCGTGTTGAACACCACGAACACCAGCCGGAACCGGCCGTCGACGGGGACGTCGGCGAAGTCGCCCATCGTGACCGGGATGTCCGCGCCGCCCGGCTTCTCGCGAAGCTTGGCCACCATGGCCTGGGACGCATCGATCCCTCGGATCTCGACTCCCCGTTCGGCGAGCGGAAGGGCGATGCGTCCCGTGCCGATGGCCAGTTCGAGCGCGGGGCCCGAGCCCGCCAGCCCGGCGAGGAAGTCGACCGCCGCGCCGGGGTCCGAGGGCGGATGGAACCATGCGTCGTACACGTCGGCGATGCGGTCGCCGTACGTGGAGGGCCCGTACTCGTCCATGCCCAAGCTCACCAAGGCGACCCTCGCCCTGTCAAGCGTTCTTCGTCGCCTCCCGATCCGAGGCCCGAGCCAGGGCATCGACGTCGGGGATGACGTAGCGGCGTCCCTCGGTCCGGATGAGATTGCGCGCCATGAGCGTGGCCAGGGTCCGGTTCACGGTCTCGCGGGACGCGCCGATCATCCGCCCCAAGTCCTCCTGCGTGATGGGAAGGGCCAGCCGCACGCCGCGGCCGTCGCGCACGCCGTGCCGGCCGGCAAGCTCGCACAGCGTTCGGCACAGGCGCGTGGGGACGTCCTGGGCCAGCGCTTCCTCCAGTGCGCCGGTCGTCCGGTGCAGCCGCGAGGCCAGCAACCGCAGGAGCTCGGTGGCGGTGCCGGGGTTGCGTTCCAAGACGGCCTGGAGGGCCGTCAGCGGCAAGGCCTCTACTTGGACCGGGCCCGCCGCCCGGGCCTCGACCGGTGAGGGGTCACCGAGGAGCGCGCATTCCCCGAACACGTCCCCCGATCCGAGCATGCCCACGACCACCTCGTGGCCGCTCGGCAGGGCGGCCGCCAGTCGCACCACTCCGGCCCGCACCAGGAACAGGCAGTCCGGGACCTGGCCCTGGCGGACGAGGGCCTGGCCGTGGGCGAACCGGCGGGCGGGGGAGGCGAGATCGACGAAGCGGGCCTCCACGCCGCGACCCTAGCGCGAGCCGGTGACATCCCGGCCGCCGCTTCGACACCGCCGCCGCCGTCGGAGTAGGCTGGCCCGCCGACCGGATCGTTGCGAGGGAGTCCGACGCGATGGGCAAGCGAGAGAAGGA
>VAYX01000090.1 GCA_005885325.1 Actinomycetota bacterium | reverse complement strand
TTCATCGGCGAGTCGTTCGAGTGCATGAGGAGGGTGAACCGCGCGGCATCGGTCCCCACCTCGTCGATGAGCTCGTCGAGCGTGATGAAGGTGCCCGCCCGCCTGCTCATCGTCACCGGCTGGCCACTCCGCAGGAACGACACGAACTGGTAGATGACCATCTCGAGGGCGGACGGATCGAACCCCATGGCCTTGGCGGCCCCCTTCACCCGGGCGACGTCCCCGTGGTGGTCGGCCCCCCACACATAGATCATGCGGTCGAACCCCCGGGCGAACTTGTCGATGAGATAGGCGCAGTCCGCGGCGAAGTACGTGTGCGCCCCGTTGCCCCGGATCAGCGGGCGATCCTTGTCGTCGCCGAACGCCGTCGACCGGAACCACACGGCGCCCTCCGACTCGAACACGTACCCCGCCTCGCGAAGCCGCCGGACGGCGGCATCGATCTCCCCCGACTCCGCGAGCTGCCGTTCGGAGATATAGGAGTCGAACCGCACGCCGAACCGGTCCAGGGTGGCCCGGATGCCGTCGAGGACCCGCCGGGCCCCCTCGTCGCGGAGGCTGGCCATCCGCTCCTGGGGCGGAACGTCCGCGAAGGCGTCGCCGTGCTCCTTCAGGATGTCCCTTGCGAGGTCCACGATGTAGTCACCGTGGTAGCCGTCCTCCGGCACCTCCGCCTCGCGCCCCAGGAGCTGCAGGTACCGGGCCTCCACCGAGGCGCCGAACCGGTCCATCTGCCCGCCGGTGTCGTTGAAGTAGTACTCGCGCTCGACCCGCCACCCGGCCGCCTCGAGGAGGCGGGCGAGCGCATCGCCGAGCGCCGCGTTGCGGGCGTGGCCGACATGCAGCGGGCCGGTCGGGTTCGCCGAGACGAACTCGACCTGAACGGATCGGCCGTTCGGCTCGGCCCATCCGTATCGGGGGCCCCGGGCCACGGCGTCGCGGAGCACGTCGCGGAGCCAGTCGGCCCGCACGAAGAAGTTGAGGAAGCCCTGTCCCGCCACCTCGACCCGTTCGATCAGGTCGTCGGCCGGCAGATGCGACCGGATAGCCTCGGCCACGTCCCGGGGGCTCGCGCCCACCCGCCGGGCCAGCGCGAGCGCCGCGTTCGTCGAGAAGTCGCCGAACTCCTTCTGGCGCGACGGGGCGACCTCGATCTCCGGGAGGTCGCCGGAGAGCCCCAGCTCGTCCCGGGCCCCGTCCAGAGCCTGGCGGACGATGCGCGCGAGCCGGTCCTCGATCATCGGCGGCGAGGCGGCGCGCCTAGGCCTGCGCCGTCTTGCGGGCGAGCGCCCGACGGACGATCTCGACCAGGTGCGACGGGTCGAAGGGCTTCGTGACGTACTCTTCCACGCCGAGAGCGTAGCCGCGGGTTCGGTCCTCGTCCTGTGCCCGAGCGGACAGGAAGATGCACGGGACGTCCAGCATGGCGGGCATCTCCTTCAGCCGCCGGAGGATCTCGAAGCCATCGATCCCCGGCATCATGACGTCGAGGATGACCAGGTCGGGGACGTGCTCCGTGACAACCCGGGAGACCTCCTCCCAGCCGGACGCCGAATCGACCTCGAAGCCCTCGAGTCGAAAGTTGATCTGGAGCAGCCGGATGATGACCGCATTGTCGTCGACGATCAGGATCCGCGGCTTGGCCCGACCCTCCATGAAGGCAGGATAGCGAAGGCTTTGCCCCAGACCAGCACCTCTGACCCCCCGCCAGAGGGCGTTGCTAGACTCGGGGACGCACGCCCTCGTAGCTCAGCGGATAGAGCGCCGGCCTCCGGAGCCGGGTGCGCAGGTTCGAGTCCTGCCGAGGGCACCCATTCGGGATCAGTGGTCGCCGCTCCTACCGAACAAGCAGCACCGGGCAGGTGGCGTGGTGCACGACCTTGTTCGCAACACCGCCGAGCAGCAGGCTCTTCCATTCGGTCATGCCGCGCGAACCGAGGATGATCAGGTCCGCCTTAGTCGCTGCCGCGACCTCGATGATCTGCTGATGGGTGTCGCCGGAACTCACCCGGCGGATCTCTCCCTGAGCCTCGACGCCCCCCTGACGGAACGTCGCCAGAACACCGTTCACAAGATCCTCCGCAGGGACGGGCGGACCGAGGTCGACGTCGGACCCCTCGTATCGCTCGTACTCGCGAACGTGGAGGACGATCACCGCCGAGCCGTACCGCTGAGCGAGATCGACGGCGACGGCGATCGTCTTCTCACTTTGCGGTGAGCCGTCGACGGCGACGACGATGCGCTCGAAGACGCCAGACTCGTTCAGGGGACGCCTGCCTCGCGAGCTTCGGTCAGGACGGTCCCGTCGTCGTCAGATGGGACCGTCGCCCGAACGAGACGCCCGCGCGTCCTGGTGAAATAGGCGGCGGCGACGGCGAACCCGATCCCGATCGGCGCGCCGAACGCCTGCCAGCCGATCCACCGCCGCCGACTCAAACCAGCGCGGTCCCACATGCTCTGCGGGTGTGCGGCGGCGTCGATCGCCCCCCAGACCGGGAGTCCCACGAGAGCCACCGCCACGAGGATGAGGCCGAGGACCAGAGTGGGCACCCCGAGCAGCTTCAGGGCCGAGGCCAGAAGGACGAGCACGATGGCGGGACGGATGACCCCCTCCGGGGCCTTGGAAGACAGCCGCGCACCGACGTACACGGCCGGGAGCGCACCGATCAAGATGGATGTCGTGAGGCCGAGTTCGAAATCTCCCACGAGGATATGCGCAAGCGCCGCCGACGTGACCAGAGGGACGGCCTGGACGAGGTCGGTGCCGACGAGCTGCGATCCCCGGAGCGTCGGGTACGTGAGCATGAGGCAGACGATGATGATGGAGCCCGAGCCGACCGAGGTGAGACCCACGAGGAGACCCCCGAGGGCGCCGATCAGCAGCGTGATCGGGATCTTGACGAGGATCGATCCACCGGGCCGGAGCGTAGCGCGCCGACCGGCTCGGGCCTCGGCGCTGCGGCGCGCCTGCAGCGACGCCTTGAAGACCATGGCGGCCGCGGCCAGGATGAGCGTCACGCCGAGGAGGATCTTCGTCGTGTTCTCGACGACCGCGCTGTCGCCGCTGGCATGAAGCAGCAGGACGCCGACGAACGCGGCCGGGATCGAGCCAAGGCAGAGCCACCTGACGAGTTCCCACCTGACGGTCTTTCGGCGAATGTGGACGCCTCCGCCCACGGGCTTCATGACCATCGCCGCGACGAGATCGGAGGAGACGGCCGCCGTGGGGTTGACGCCGAAGAAGATCAGCAGGATGGGGGTCATGAGCGCGCCTCCGCCCATGCCGGTGAGCCCGACCGTGAACCCGACGATCACGGAGGCGAGCGCGATGGACCAATCGATGTGCACGGAAGCCCAGGATACGTCCACGGCCGAACCCGCTCGAACCCGCCTGCCCCGCTGCATCGGCACTTCCGCTACTGTCCGCCTTGGAGCAGCGGTGGCAGAGGCCCCTGGAACACGTGATCCCCTTTCGAGGCGCGACCTGGACCCCGATCCGATCGCGCAGTTTCGCGTCTGGCTCGAGGACGCGCGCGACGCGGGGATCCGCCTTCCCGAAGCGGTGGCCCTCGCGACCGTCGATGCCGGCGGACGTCCCTCTGTCCGGCACGTGCTGCTCCGGGGGCTCGACGAACGCGGCTTCGTGTTCTACACGAACTACGAGAGCCGCAAGGGGCGCGAGCTGGACGCCAACCCCTGGGCGGGGATGGCCTTCTACTGGCGCGAGCTCGACCGGCAGGTGTGCGTGAGCGGGACGGTCGGTAGGACCAGCCGGGAGGAATCGGAGGAGTACTTCCGGACCCGGCCCCGCGAGGCGCGGGTGGGCGCGTGGGCGTCCCGGCAGAGCGAGGTCGCGAGCTCCCGGGAGGAGCTCGACGCCCGATACCGGGAGATCGAGGCCCGCTATCCGGGCGACGAGGTCCCACTCCCCCCGAACTGGGGCGGGTATCGCCTGGCACCGGAGGCGGTCGAGTTCTGGAAGGGACGCGAGCATCGCCTCCACGACCGGTTCCGGTACACGAGGCGATCCAACGGCAGCTGGGCGATCGAGCGGCTGTACCCTTAGCCCGTCCCACCCCGAACCCGACTCGCCGAACGTACGGTATCGTTCGCACGCGCATGGACGACGATCTTCGGGAAATCGTTGCCGGGCAGATGCCCGGCGTCCGGGCCGACCTCGAACGGCTGGTTCGGATCCCCTCGATCGCGTTCCCCGGGTACGAACCGCAACCGGTCCGCGATTCGGCGGAGGCGACCGCGGAGATCCTGGCGGCCGCGGGGCTCTCGAGCGTCCACCTCATCGAGCTCCCGACCGGTGAGCACCCAGCGGTCTACGGCGAGACGCCCGCCGTCCCGGGCGCGCCGGCCGTCCTGTTGTACGCGCATCACGACGTCCAGCCCGAGGGTCCGGTGGACGAATGGGACACGCCCCCCTTCGAGCCGTCGGTCCGGGACGGACGGATGTACGGGCGCGGCACCTCCGACGACAAGTGCGGGATCGTGCTGCATGCGGCCGCCCTGAAGGCCTTCGGCGGGGCCCCGCCCGTCACGGTCAAGGTGCTCATCGAAGGGGAAGAGGAAGCGGGCACGGACAACTTGCCGTTCCTGATCGAGGGCCACCGTGACCTCCTCGCCTCGGACGTGGCGGTGGTGGCCGACTCCGGGAACTGGCGCCGTGGCATCCCCACCCTCACGACGACGTTGCGCGGCGTCGTGGACTGCCGGGTCGAGGTTCGGGTCCTTCGCAAGGCCGTCCACAGTGGCGCGTACGGCGGCCCCATCCCGGATGCGCTCAGCGCCTTGTCGCGCCTACTGGCCACGCTCCACGACGATCGCGGCAACGTGGCCATCTCCGGCCTGGCGTCGGGACCATGGGACGGGGTCGACTACCCCGAGGACGGCTTCCGCGAGGAGGCGGGAGTCCTTCCCGGCGTGGCCTCGATCGGCGAGGGCTCGGTGGCAGAGCGCCTGTGGACCCGGCCGGCCGTCTCGGTCCTCGGGATCGACGCCCCTCGCATCCGAGAGGCGTCGAACCAGCTCGTGCCGGTGGCCCGGGCCAAGGTGAGCCTGCGCATCCCTCCGGGACAGGACGCGCAGAAAGCCCTGGACGCCCTGACATCGCATCTGGAGGCCAACGCCCCGTGGGGCGCTCAGCTCGAGGTCGAACCTGGTGGCGAGGGCGAGCCCTTC
This sequence comes from Actinomycetota bacterium, assembly GCA_005885325.1. Taxonomy (GTDB): domain Bacteria; phylum Actinomycetota; class UBA4738; order UBA4738; family HRBIN12; genus AC-69. The sequence goes on along the minus strand of VAYX01000090.1, from coordinate 21,737 downwards.
GCCGTCCAGGCCGAAGGGGAGGTGTTCGGGGCCGCTCGGGAGGCCATGGCCGAGGCGTGGGGCCGGGAGACCGTCGACATGGGAAGCGGCGGATCGATCCCGCTCGTCCCCTTGCTGTCGCGCACGTTCCCGGGGATCGCCGTGCTCCTGTTCGGAGCCTCCGACGAGCTTTCCTCGCTCCATTCGGTGAACGAGAGCGTCGACTTGGGCGAGGTCGAGCGGGCGGCCCTCGCGGAGGCCCTCATGTTCCGAAAGCTCGCCGCCCTCGGCCGATAAGCCACCACCTTCGGCCCGCCGGTTGCTAGGGTGGAGGGGCCGATGGACACCGACCAGACGACCGGACAGGCTTCGGAGGAGCACGTCCCCTCCGCACCCCAAGCGCCGGAGGGATCCCCGGGACCGCAGGAGGCCATCACCGAGCCGGCCAAGCTCCTTCGGATCGCCACCATGGTCCGGGAACTCCTGGAGGAGACGCGGCAGGCCACGATCGACGAACCTGGGCGGGCGCGCCTGCGCGAGATCTACCTCCGTTCCTTCGACGAGCTGCGCGAGGTCCTGTCGCCCGACCTCCAGCAGGAGCTGGCCGAGTTGGTCCCTCCGATGGAGGCCGTCCCCACCGAATCGGAGATCCGGGTGGCCCAGGCGCAGCTGGTCGGATGGCTGGAGGGCCTGTTCCACGGGATCCAGGCCGCCCTGTTCGCCCAGCAGGCAGCGGCCCGAGCCCAGTTCGAGGAGCTCCGCCGGCGAGGCCTTCCGGCCGGAGCGCCTCCGGGTCCGCCACAGCCGCAGGGCGGTCCGGGCGCGTACCTGTAGCGCCTACTCGTCCTTCTGCGCGACCTGCCCCGCCGCAGCCGACGCCCGGGTGACGCCGCCCCCGCCGGTCAGCCGCGCCGCGATCGTGACCGGAATGACCGTGAACAGGACGACGAAGAACACCACCACGTTCACCTCGGGGAGCCGCTGGCCCAGGCGGATGGCGCCGAAGATCCACAGGGGCAGGGTGTTCTGGGCGCCCGAGGTGAACGTGGTCACGATGACCTCGTCGAACGACAGGGCGAAGGCCAGGAGGGCCCCGGCGACGAGCGCCGTCGACAGCAGGGGGAACGTGACCGTGCGGAACGTCGTCCAGCCGTGCGCGCCGAGGTCCATGGAGGCCTCGATGAGCGACGACGACGTGCGGCGCAGCCGGGCGATCACGTTGTTGTAGACGATCACGATGCAGAACGTCGCATGGCCGACGACGATGGTCCACAGCGACAGGTTGATCCCGTTGAAGTTGAAGAACGAGTTCAGGGCCATGCCGGTGATGATTCCGGGGAGCGCCAGCGGCAGCACCACCACGAACGAAACGACCTCGCGGCCGAAGAACCGGAACCGGTGAACCGCGAACGACGCCGCCGAGCCGAGCACCAGCGCGATGGCCGTGGCGATCAGTCCGGCCTTGATCGAGAGCAGGAGGGCGTCGCGAACCTCCGGATCGTTCCACGTCTCGGGGAACCACTTGAAGGTGAACCCCGGAAGTGGCCAGCTCTGGATGGTCGAGGTGTTGAACGCGTACAGCATGATGATGAGGATCGGGGCGAACAGGAACGCCAGGACCAGGGCCGTCCAGATCCGCAGGGCCAGCCGGGTCCACATGGTCTCCACCGTCACATCGCCTCGAACGCGCCGAGGCGCCTCGCCCCGAGCAGGTAGAGGCCCATGATCACGACGGGGACGATGGCGAAGGCCGCAGCGAACGGGATGTTGCCCGCCACGCCGACGTTCTCGTACACCACGTTCCCGATGAAGCTCGAGCCCGTTCCCCCCACCAGGAACGGCGTGATGAAGTCGCCGAGGGTCAGCGAGAACGTGAAGATCGACCCGGCGACGATGCCCGGGAGCGCGAGCGGCAGGATCACCTTCGCGACCGTCCGCCCTCCCCGAGCCCCGAGGTCCGCCGAGGCCTCCAGGTACGAGTCGGGGATCCGCTCCAGGGCCGCATAGACCGGCAGGATCATGAACGGTAACCACAGGTACGAGAACACGATCCACATCGCGGTGTTCGTGTAGGCCAGGGTCACCGGCCCCAGCCCGATCTTGTCCAGACCCCAGTTCAGCACGCCGTCGTGGGTGAAGATCAGCAGCCAGGCGTACACGCGGGCGATGTAGCTGGCCCACAGGGGAACCAGCACCGCGACGAACAGGGCGGTCTGCGCCCGCCGGGAGGCCACCCGTGCCATGTAGTACGCGAACGGCAACGCGAGGACGGCATCGGTCACGGTCACGAGCGCCGCGATGCCGATCGTCCGCAGCATGATGGCCCGGTACGTGGCGTTCTCGAGCAGCGTCCGGAAGTTGCCGAGGTTCCAGACCCGCTCGATGTTCGTGGTGAAGCTGTTGATCCTCCAGAACGCGGTGATCAACAGGATGCCCAGCGAGGCCAGATAGATGAAGACGAACCAGGCCAGGGGCGGCGTCAGGAGCAGGGCGGCCCGCACCCACGGCCGCCGCCACAGCGCGGCCGAGATGCGGGCCCCCGCCCCCCTCGGCGCCGACGTCTGGATGGTGCCGCTGGCCACGCCGGGGCTAGCCCGTCACCTCCGTGGTCCACGCCTGCTGCCACTCCGAGTACGGCATGCAGTTCGTCTCACCGTTCCCGCAGTCGGCGATGGGCGTCTTCCAGAACGAGATCGAGTCGAAGTACGAGGCCGGAGCGTTCGCGTGATACACGGCGCACGAGCCCTTGTCGAGCTGATCCATGATCGGGCACGCCTTCGTGTTCGCCGGTGTCTCTCCGTACCACGTGGCCTGAAGGGCCTGGGCCTTCGCCGTGCTGATGTACTGCATCCACAGGTAGGCGCAGTTCGGGTGCGGCGCGTTCGTGGCCATCATCCAGGTGTCGGCCCAGCCCGTGGCCCCCTCCTTGGGGATCGTCGAGGCGATGGGGACGCCGTTGGATCGCAGGATGCTCTCCTGATACGGCCACGACGCGCCGATGATCGCGTCGCCGTTCTTGAACATCGAGATCTCCTGGGAGGCCAGGCCCCAGTACTTCCGGATCAGCGGCTGCTGTTGCCTGAGCAGGGCGACGGCCGCGTCCAGCTGTGGACGGGTCAGCTCGTACACGTCGGTGATCCCGAGCTCGGGCTTGGTCGCCTTCAGGTACAGCGCGGCGTCGGCGATCTGGATGGGGTTGTCTGGAACGGTGATCTTGCCCTTGTACTTGGGGTCGTAGATCACGCTCCAGCTGTCCGGCGCCGTCGGGAAGTCCTGCGGGTTGTACATCAGCGTGTTCGGGCCCCACTGAAGCGAGATGCCGTAGTGCTTTCCATCGATCGTGTTGTGCGGTGGCGACTGGAGCTGCGGGATGAAGTTCTTCCAGTCCGGGATGAGGTCGACGTTAACCGGCCTCACGTCCCCACCGTAGATCAGGCGGAGCGAGGCGTCTCCCGAGGCCGACACCATGTCGTACTGGCCGCCGCCGCCATCGGCCATCAGGGTCACCATCTCGTCGGAGGACCCGGCATACTTCGCGCTCACGTCGCAGCCCGTCTTGGTCTCGAACGTCTTCGTCCACAGCGGCTGGACGTAGCCCTCCCAGGCGATCAGGGCCAGCTTGCCCTCCCCCGCGCCGACCGACGTCGGCGGCGCCATGTTGGCGGTCGGCGGCTGGCCGGCCCCGCCTCCTCCGCCTCCGCCGCCGTTACCCTCGGTTCCTCCACCACAAGCTGCGGTGAGGAGGATCAGCGCGGCTCCCAACGCCGCAAGCGCCGGCCACCGACCCGCTCCCATTCCCGTGCGTGTCATGCACCCACCCCCTCTTCATCAGGTTGTCCCTCGGTCTGCTGCCGTACGGTCACCGTCTGATCCGGTCTCCAGGCCAGGCGAACCAGCCGGCCCTTGGCCTGGAGCACTTGTTCGGCGGACTCGAAGTTCTGGCTGATCACCGCGAGCTCACCCCCGTCGTCGAGCTCGACCACATAGCGGGTCACCATCCCGACGTAGACGACGTCTCGGACCGTTCCCCCCTCGACGTGCGCTCCGGGTTCCGGCGCCTCGCCCTCGCCAAGCATCCGGATCTTCTCGGGGCGAACGGTGAAATGGCGACCCCCCCGTTCCAAGAGGTTGGAGACGCCGATGAAACCGGCCACGAAGTCCGTGGCCGGTTGTTCGTAGACCTCGACCGGGGTCCCGACCTGTTCGACTCGCCCCGCATTCATGACGGCGAGACGGTCGCTCATCGTCAGCGCCTCCTCCTGGTCGTGGGTCACGTAGATGAACGTCAAGCCCACCTGTTGCTGGATCTGCTTGAGCTCGATCTGCATGGCCTGGCGGAGCTTGAGGTCGAGCGCCCCGAGCGGCTCGTCCAGGAGCAGCACCTTGGGCCGGTTGACCAATGCCCGGGCCAACGCGACGCGCTGGCGCTGGCCGCCCGAGAGCTGGACGGGCTTCCGCCGATCGAAGCCTTCCAGCCGAACCATGCGCAGGGCATCGGCCATCCGCTTCGTTCGTTCCTCCCGGGGAACCTTCTTCACCCGCAGGCCGTACTCGACGTTCTCGCCCACCGTCATGTGCGGGAACAACGCGTAGTCCTGGAAGACCGTGTTCACGTCCCGCTCGTACGGCGGCAGGCCGGACACGTCCTGCCCACCGAGCCACACCCGCCCTTCGGTTGGTGCCTCGAACCCCGCGATCATTCGAAGGCAGGTGGTCTTTCCCGAGCCGGATGGCCCGAGGATGGAGAAGAACTCGCCCTCGGTGACGTCGAGGTCGACGCCGTCGACCGCCACGACCTCACCGAAGCGCTTGCGAACCCCCTCAAGCCGGACGGCCGCGCGGGCCGCCCGTGGGGCCTGGACGTCGTTCACCTGCACCTGCGGTTGCGCCAAACTCCCTCCGAAGCCCGCCGGGACGCGTGCCATCTTGACCGGGAGGGGGCGCGGGGGCAAGGGACCGCCCCCTGGGGGCCTCGGACAACCCCCGCACGATGTCGCCGACCGCCCGGGGGCCTCCGTCGATCAACCCCGTGTACACCTGGACGGTCGCGGCGCCCGCGTCGAGGCAGGCCAACGCGTCGGCCCCGGAGAAGACGCCGCCACAGGCGTTGATGGGGAGCGCTTCCCCGGTCGCCGCCCGCACCTCACCGACGATCCGCACGGTATCGGGGAACAGCTCGCGGCCCGAGAGCCCGCCGGCACCGACCGAGAGGTGCCGGTCGGACACCGGCCGGGAGTTGGAACAGGTGAGGCCGTCGGCGCCGCCGTCCTGCGCGATGCGCGCGAGCGCCAGCACCGCCTCGCGCTCGACGTCGCTCCGGAAGGGCGGGAGCTTCACGAACAGCGGCCTCGTTCGCCGCGCGCCGAGCTCCCGCATGAGCAGGGCCAGATGGCCCTCGTTGTCACGGTCCCGGCCCCAGGAGACGTTGGGGCAGCTCGCGTTCAGCTCGAAGCCGTCGACGTGGGGCTCGAGCAGCCCGTGGGAGGCGATCACCTCGTCGGGGCCCTCGTCGGCGATGCTCGCGAATCGCGGCCCGGATCGCGGGGATCGGGCCAGGATGCGCGCGGCCGCCTCGGCTCCCGGATTGGGCAGGCCCATGGCGTTGGTCATCGAACCGCGTCGCGGGTACCGAGCGATCCGGGGCTTGGCGTTCCCCGGACGGGGATCGCGGGTGATCGTCCCGCCGACCACGTACCCGAACCCAAGGCGTCCGAGCGCGTGCAGATGGCGGCAGGACTTGTCGAACCCGGCGGCGAGGCCCACCGGGTTCGACAGCTCGATCCCGGCGAGCGACGTGCGAAGCCCTGGATCCTCCGGCGCTCCGCCGATCCGCTCCCACGGCAAAGGAAGCGAAAGGATGGACTGGGCCAATCGATGGGCGGCCTCGGGTGGAAGCGAGAAGAACAGGGGGCGGGCCACCGCCCGGTACAGGCCCATCGGACGCCTATGCTACCCGCGATGTCCGACGACCTCGCGGAGCGGCTCCTCGCGGCGTCCGAGCTGCATGGCGACTTCGTCCTGTCTTCCGGCAAGCGCTCACCGGTCTACTTCGACAAGTTCCGGTTCCTCACCGACCCCCCGCTCTTGAAGGAGCTGGCGCGCGCGGTGGCGGCGCTGCTCCCGGACGGCATCACGCACCTCGCTGCGCCCGAGGGAGCCGCCACGCTCCTCGTGGCGGCCGTTGCGCTCCAGACTCACTTGCCCCTCGCCGTCGTGCGCAAGGAACCGAAGCCATACGGGACGATGTCGCAGGTGGAGGGGCACGCCCCGCCGGGTGCGCAGGTCGGCCTGATCGAGGATGTCTCGACCACAGGAGCGCAGGTGCTTCGGGCGGCGAGGGCGCTGGAGTCGGCGGGGTGCCAGATCGGCATCGTCGTCCTGGCGATCGACCGCGGCGGCGGGGCTCGCCTGCGAGAGGCGGGGTACTGGGTGAAGGCTGTGGTCAACGTGGAGGCCGGCGACGGGGCCGGGCCTGTGGGCGATTCGAGCGGCGAGGAGGGCGGCGACTAGCTGGAGACGATCTCTGCGGAGCTGTTGGTGGGGAGCACGCACCGCCATACCCGCAGCCGCCACAGCAACCTGCTGCCCCGAGCGTGAAGGTCGAGGATCCCTTCCTGCGACACGATGGCCTGGAGGTTGGCGGCACCGAAGATCCGCCGGGCCACCTCCAGGATGCGGTTCTCCGCCTGGATCGTTCCCGTCGGCAGGTACAGCCGCCCTCCGGGGGCCAGGCACCCGGTATCCCGGATGCTCTCGAGCATCGCCGCCGGGAGCTCGGCGCCCGTCGGTCCGCCGGCTTGCCCGTCCGGGAACCACCCGGAGACCCGAGCGATCTCGTCGGGTATCCCCGAGACGTCGCCGATGATGACGTCGGCCTGCTGTCCCCTGACCGGTTCGAGAAGGTTCCCCACGCGAAACTCCACCCGGTCCTTGAGACCGAGGCGTTCGGCGTTGTCGTCGGCCACCTCGATCGCGGGCTCGGATAGGTCACATCCGATCACGCGTCCCGCGCCGAGCCGGGCGGCCACGAAGGAGAGCACCCCGCTCCCACAGCCGACGTCGATCACGGTCTCGCCCGGCGCGATCTCGAGGGCCTCGGCGATCGAGCGGCTCGTGTGGCTCGGAGCGAAGACGCCGGGGTTGACCCGGATGGTGAACGGGCCTGTTCGGCCCCTCCACTCCATCTCCTGGGGGGCCCCGTCCGAGGTGGAGGAGGTCATATCGAGCCTAATGGTGCGCAGACGGGAGAGCGGCAGTCAACCGGGCGTTAGACCCGGGGTGCGGTGACCTCGGCGTCCTCACCAGGCTCGATCTCGCCTCGCTCGACCGCGGTGGCGTCTTCCTCCGCCTTGCGGCTGACCTCGGCCGTGTCCACGCCGAAGTGGTCCGCGGGATATCGGGCGATCCGCCGAGCGGCCCGCCGCAGGAGCTGCATCGTCCCGTGGCGGTTCCCCCGCAGCAGATGGACGTATCCAGCCCCGAGCTGCGAGAGCCCCTTGAAGAACTCGGCGTCGTCGGTGTCGCGGGCCTGCTTCCATGCCGTCTCCCAGGCCTCGTGTGCCGGGAAGAACCTCCCGGCGTTGAAGTGCTCGCGGCCCAGGCGATGGTTCTCCTCCAGCGGGAGGTTGTCGAAGTCCTCCAGGTCCAGGCGGTTCTCGGCATCCCACGGCTGAGGCCGGCCGAGCTCGTCTCGGGGGCGCCTCGGCTTGTTGCGCGTGGGCGTCGGCCGTCCGGTCTTGCCCTGTGCCTCGGGTCGCATGGAGCCATCGTAGCCCGGGCGCTCGGAAGTGCACCGGCGAGTCCGTGCACCGGCGCCTTTCGGCCGATACCCTGGAACGAAGCCTCCCGGGAGCCGATGCCCGTGGCAACCAGCACCGAGATCCAACAGACCCCGGCCCCGGGCGAAGGACCGCCCCCGGCGGAGGCGGGATCCGATCGGATGCCGCCGTGGATCCCGCGGCTGCTCCTCCTCGTCGTCTTCACCGCCTTCGCGGCCTACGCCGCCCTCCTCCTGGTTCGCAGGCTTCGGGACGTCATCTTCTGGCTCATCACCGCGCTGTTCCTATCCTTCGCGCTGGAGCCCGCGGTGAACTGGCTGGTGAAGAAGCGCGGGTGGCCGAGGGGCGCCGCGACGGGCGTCGTGCTGTTCGGGCTGGCGGCCATCCTCCTCGTCACGGTCGCGGCGATGGTGCCGCTCGTCATCAACCAGGTGCAGCAGCTGGTGACGAGGGTTCCCTCGTGGCTCGAGGAGGCGAGCGTCTACACGAAGCGGTGGTTCAACATCGAGCTCACCGGCAGCGAGATCCTGGATCGCCTCCGGAACGCGGACCTTGCCGTCAGCCGCATCGCGTCGAGCCTGGCCTCGGTGGGCGCGTTCATGCTCAGCCTGCTGTTCCAGGTCCTCACGATCGGGCTGTTCACCTTCTATCTGGTGGCCGACGGGCCCCGGGTTCGCCGTGCCGTGTGTTCGGTTCTTCCCCCACGGCGCCAGCGCGAGATCCTGGACGCCTGGGAGATCGCCATCGACAAGACCGGAGGGTTCCTCTACTCGCGCCTGCTGCTCGCCGCGATCTCGGCGTTCGTCGCCGGCATCGCGCTGTCGCTCCTCGGCGTGCCCTTTGCGCTTCCGCTGGCGCTGTGGATGGGCCTGGTGTCGCAGTTCATCCCCGTGGTGGGGACGTACATCGGCGCGGCCGTGCCGCTCCTCGTGGCCCTGCTCTCCGACCCCTGGTCCGCGCTCATCTTCCTGATCTACGTGGTCGTCTATCAGCAGATCGAGAACTACCTCCTCAGCCCCCGCATCACGGCCCGGACCATGCAGCTCCATCCCGCGGTGGCCTTCTTCGCGGCGCTCTCCGGTGCGGCCATCTCCGGCGTCCTCGGCGCGTTCATGGCGCTTCCGGCCGCCGCCGTGATCCAGGCCACGGTGTCGAGCTATCTCACTCGGCACGAGGTGGTCGAGACCGAGCTCACGATGGAGCCCGAGCCGGTGGTGGCGCCGCATACGAGGTCGAGACGGGTGAGGCTCATCGCCAGGTTCAGGCGACGGGGAGGGTCGCGGGAGGACTGAGGTCCGCGCGGCCCGGCCCCGTGGGACACTCTCGCGCCGTGGACCCCACCCGGATCACGCTCGTCCCCCACACGCATTGGGACCGCGAGTGGTACGCCCCGTTCGACGAGTTCCGAGCGCGCCTGGTGGCGATGATGGACACGCTGGTCGAGCTGGGGAACGCCGGGTTCCCTCACTTCCACCTCGACGGACAGACCGCGATGATCGACGACTACCTCGCCGTTCGCCCGGAGCGCGAAGCCGACATCCGGCGTCTGGCCGAGGACGGAAGGCTGTCCGTGGGTCCGTGGGTGACCCAGATGGACGAGTTCCTCGTCTCGGGCGAGTCGCACCTCCGCAACCTCGAGCGAGGGCTCGCCCGGGCGCGAGCGCTGGGCCGTCCGCTCATGGTGGGATACCTGCCCGACCAGTTCGGCCACGTCGGACAGATGCCGCAGATCCTGGCCCACGAAGGGATCGACCGGGCCGTGGTGTGGCGGGGAGTGGCAAGGGAGATCGACCGGACCCAGTTCTGGTGGGAGGCTCCGGACGGGAGCCGCGTGCTCGCGGAGTACCTCGCGTTCGGATACTCGCTCGGCTGGGACATCGAGCAGCAGAAGGATCCCGAGCAGTTGGCGGCATCCTTGCGGCGCAAGGCTGAGCATGTGGCGCCGTTCCTGGCATCCGAGCGGATGCTGATCACGGTCGGCGCCGATCACACCGGGCCCGACGCCACGCTTCCGGAACGCCTGGCCATCGCGCAGGAGCACCTCCCGGGGATGACGGTTCGGATCGGCTCCCTCCTCGAGCATCTCGACGCGCGGCCGAGCGAGGGCTTGCCCTCGTGGCGGGGCGAGCTCCGCTCGTCGGCCCGCGCGCACCTCCTCCCCAACGTGTACTCGGCCCGCGCGGACCAGAAGCGGGAGCGAGGACGGGTGGAGGCGTTGGTGGAGCGGTACGCCGAGCCGCTCGCGGCCCTGGTCCCGGGGTTCGACTGGCCGGTCGAGGAGCTGGACCGGGCGTGGACCTTGCTCCTGTGGAACGGTGCGCACGATTCGGTGTGCGGGTGCTCGCACGATCAGGTGGCCCACGACGTGGACGCGCGATACGCGGAGGCGCGGGCCATCGGGGACGCGATCATCGCGAGGGCGCTCGAAGGGCTCGGGTCGCGCGTGGGCGAGTCCGGGACCCTTCGGTTCAACCCCTCTCCTTTCGAGCGCGAGGGCGTGCCCGGCCTCGGATGGCGAGTGGAGGCCGGGCCGGCGGCTTCACCCGCGCCGGTCGAGGCGGAAGAGCACGACGGCTGGATGACGGCCGGCGAGATCGCCTTCACCCTGCGAGACGAGCCCGACGTCGGCGACCTGTACAACTTCTGCTACGAGGAACAGGGCCAGCGGGCCCGGAGCCCGGCATGGACGGTGGCCCCCGGAAGCAACGAGGTCGAGGCCGTCTTCGACGAGAGGCTCGCGGTTCGGATGCATGTCGTTCGGAACGAAGGAGAGCCCTTCGTCCGGCTGTCGGGCCAGATCGAGAACCGGCGCCCCGACCATCGCCTGCGGATCCACGTCCGGCTGGCCCAGCCGGCGCAGGGCTCCCTGGCCGGCTCGCCCTTCGAGCTCGTCGAGCGGGGGCTTCTCTCGGAGGGCGGTGAGCTGGAAGCTCCGTCGCCCACCTGGCCGGCCCGCCACGTCGTCCTGGCCGGCGGGATCGCCGCGTTCCACGAGGGCGTCTTCGAGTACGAGGTCGATGAAGGCGAGCTGGCCATCACGCTCCTGCGGTGCGTGGGGACGATCAGCAAGCAGCGCCTGGCGACCCGGCCGTTCGCCGCCGGGCCTGACGTGCCGACCCCCGACGCCCAGATGGCCGGGGCGACGAGGTTCGAGCTCGGGCTTGCGGCCGGCGCGACCATCGACGGGCTCATGGCGGACTGGGAACGCTTCGCCCTCCCCCTGCACGAGGTCCCGACGACGGGAGCCGGCACGCTGCCGTCGAGCGGCTCGCTCCTCGCCGTGGACGGGGACGCGGTGCTCTCGACCGTTCGCCGGAAGGATGGAGTCCTCCAGGTCCGGCTGTGGAACCCCTCTTCCCGGCAACCGGCGACCGTGCGCGTGGCCGGCACGGCCGCGACGATCGGACCGGCGAGGATCGAGACCATCGAGGCCCGGTAGGCTCGGCGGCGTGGGCCAGGACTTCGACGCGATCGTCGTGGGGGGCGGGACCATGGGGACGGCGACGGCCCGCTCACTCACCGAGCGGGGGCGGAGCGTCCTCCTGCTCGAGCGATTCGAGATCGGCCATCCGAAGGGAAGCTCGGGTGGCCCCACGCGGATCTTCCGGGTCGCCTATCACCACCCCGACTACGTCCGGATGGCCCGGCGGGCCCTCCAGGAATGGCGGGACCTGGAGGGGAAAGCCGGCGAGACGCTCCTGGTCACGACGGGGGGCCTGGACGTTGGAGCCGGCGGCAGGGAGACGGCGGAGGCGCTCGAGGCCGCGGGTGAGCGCTTCGAGTACCTGAAGCCACAGGCAGTCCGAGAGCGGTGGCCGGCCCTTCGGTTCGAGCCGGACGCGGAGATCTTCCTCCAGGAGGACGGTGGCGTGTGCATGGCGGAACGCACCGTGAAGGCCCAGGCCCGCCTGGCGGCCGAGGGTGGAGCCAGGATCCTCCAGAACACGAAGGTCGAGCGGGTCACGACCAACGGCGACGGGGTCGAGGTGAACACGGAAGGCTCGACGTATCGGGCGCCGGTCGCGGTCATCGCCGCCGGGCCGTGGGCCGGCGACCTGCTGTCGGACGCCGGACTGCCCAGCCGTCTCGTCCCCAGCTTCGAGCAGGTGACCTACTTCGCGTTGGATGAGCCGTCGCCGCTGCCGACCGTGATCGACTGGACCGTGGACCCGGTTCAGACCCCCTACGTCGTCCCAAACCCGGAGGAGCCCGGCGACTTCAAGGTGGCCCTGCACAAGTCGGGGCCGGCCGTGAACCCGGACGAGCGTTCCTTCGACCCGGATCCGGATCGGGTGGCGAGAGTCACCGACTACGCGCGAGGCCACTTCGCGCCGCACCGACCGACCGGGGCGACCGACACGTGCCTGTACACGAACACGCCGGACGAGGACTTCGTGCTGGACCGGCGGGGACCGCTCGTGATCGGCTCGCCGTGCAGCGGCCACGGCTTCAAGTTCACGCCGCTCGTGGGGCGGATCCTGGCCGACCTCGCGACCGGCGAACGCCCGCCCGTCCCGCTCGAGCGGTTCGCTTCCACCCGGCCGACGCTGGCGGGGTGACGCTACCTCGTCAGGGCCTTGTGGAGGTTGCGGATGTGGAAAGCCAGGACGATCTCCATGATGCCGCGGAACAGCGCGGCGAATCCCACCCAGATCAGGATCAGCGCAGCCCGAGCAGGGAAGAACTGCTGCGAGGCCCAGAACCCCAGGAGGACCTCCAGGATGCCGACCACCAGGCCGAGCCCCCACAGCTCGTTGAGGTCCTTGGTCGCCGTCGAGGCGATGATGTCGAGGCTCCCCTTCAACACGAGCAGGATCCCCAGGACCGACGCCAGGGTCCAGAAGGCGTGGCGCGGGTGGGCGAAGGCCAGGATGGCCCCGATCAGGAACAGGACCCCCAGCGCCGTGTGGGCCCATTTCCACGCCCGCCGGACCACCGCGACCATGAATTCGTTCAGCCCGGCGACGATGAACACGATCCCCAGCAACACGCCGACGGTCGTGATCGACGTGACGTCGAACCGCAGTACGATGAGCGCGATGATCAGCCAGGCGATACCGGTGATGAGGAAGAGCCACCAGACCCCGGTGATGGCTCCGAACATCGAGGTCTCAGTTCGCATGGAGCTACCCCCTTCCCCCGGACCCTGCTCGCGCACCCTAGTGGACCGTGGAGCACGAAAACACGCACACGAGCCCCTGTTTCTGCCATCTCGTAGCCTGTCGACATGGGTTCTGGCCTCTCGCCGGAGGACCTGAAGACCAAGGCCCGCGTCTCGATGCTCTCCTCGATCGTCCGCCGGGTCCGTGGACGGCAATGGAGGATCGTTCCGCACCCCGGGCCGATCGCCACCGAGCAGCGCACCGCAGACAAGTCGGGCGCCCTGCGGGCGGCCATCTTCGGCGCGAACGACGGGCTCGTGTCCAGCGTGTCGTTGATCATGGGTGTGGCCGGCGCGGGCGTGTCGAACAACGTGATCGTCCTGGCCGGCGTGGCCGGGCTCTTGGCCGGCGCGTTCTCCATGGCCGCCGGCGAGTACGTCTCGATGCGGGTGCAGCGCGAGGTGTTCGAACGGCTGATCCATCTGGAGGCTCACGAGATCGGCTCCGACACCGAGGCGGAGCGCGCGGAGCTGGCGCTCCTGTACGAGCGCAAGGGCATCTCCAAGGACCTGGCCGCACGGCTGGCGGAGGAGCTCATGCGGGACCCGCAGGTGGCGCTCGACACCCACGCCCGGGAAGAGCTCGGCCTGGATCCCGCCGAGGGTCTGGGGTCGCCGTGGGCGGCGGCGGGCTCGTCGTTCGCGACCTTCTCGACCGGCGCCGCGATCCCGCTGGTGCCGTTCCTGTTCGGGAGCGGCAACGGCGCCGTCATGACCTCCGCCGCGCTCGCCTTGGCCGCGCTGTTCGCGATCGGCGCCGGGATGTCGATCCTCACGGGCCGGCCGTTCTACCTGTCCGGCCTCCGCATGATGTTGATCGGAGGCGGAGCCGCGCTCGTCACCTTCGGCGTAGGGAAGCTGCTGAACGTGACCATCGGCGTCTAGCGCCGGCTCACTCCTCGGTCACCTCGCCACCCATCCCCACGAGCTGTTCGAGGGAGCTCCGAAGGGCCTCGTACCGGCGATCGCCCAGCTCGCGGCGGGCCCGGGCCTCGAGCGCGGCCACCGCCCGGCGGGCCTCCGCCACGTACCGCCTGCCTCGCGCGGTCAGCCGGACGACCTTGGCCCTCGCGTCCTCCACGTCAGGAACACGGCGGACGTATCCCCGATTCTCCAGGTCGTCGACGATCAGCATCATGCCCTGCTTCGTGATCCGGGCCCGGCGGGCGAGCTCGGTGAGGCGGGTCCCCGAGCGCCGGTCGATGTTCATGAACACCGCGGCGTGCGCGGGCCGGGCGTCGGGATAGCCCCGTTCCTCCAGGCTGGACAGCAGCTCGGCCGCCAGGGCCCGGTGGCCCTCGAGGAGGAGCCGCACGGTATCGGGTTCGGCCACTCTGTCATCCTCCCTGGAGGAAGCAGAGGCCGTCAATCCCCTTGACCGTGAGCCGGCACGATAGCCTTTCGCCATGGCCATCGAGGTTCGCCGGGCGCTGCCCGCGGAATACGATGAGGCTGGACGCGTGACGGCGCTGGCCTATCGGGAGTTCGTTCGCCCGGAGGACGGCGACTGGAACGACTATCTGGACCGGATCGCCGACGTTCGAGACCGCGCGGGGCGCACCGTCGTGCTGGTCGCGGTGGAGGACGGCCGGATCCTGGGCTCGGCGACACTGGAGCTGGAGGGTCGAACGGAAGAGGGCGAGCCCCCGGTCCCGCCCGAGGAGGCGCACCTCCGCATGTTGGGCGTGCACCCGGACGCCCGGCGGCGAGGGATCGCCCGCATGCTGATGGACGCGAGCGTCGAGGAGGCACGCCGGGCCGGCAAGCACCGGCTGACCCTCAACACGACACGGCGGATGCGGGCCGCGCAGTCGATGTACGAGGCGCTCGGCTTCGAACGGTTGGACGACCGCGTCTTCCCCGACGGCTTCGTCCTGCTCGGCTACGAGAAGCGCCTCGACGCGTAGGCGCCCGTTCTCACGATCATCCCTCGCCTGGCCCGCTCGCCGTCCGGACGACCTCGCCGGTCGACAGCACCACGCCGTCCTCGCACTCCGCCTCGATCAGGCCGCCCCGGAACTGCTGCTCGTACAGCCGCGCGTACAGGCCGCCTCGCTCGATCAGCTCGCGGTGCGTGCCCCGCTCGACGATCTTTCCTCGGTCCACCACGAAGATCACGTCGGCCGACAGGATCGTCGACAGCCGGTGGGCGATGGCGACGGTGGTGCGTCCTCGCATCAGCGGGCGGAGCGCCTCCTGCACCAGGCGCTCGGAGGTTGTGTCCAGGCTCGACGTGGCCTCGTCGAGGATCAGGATCCGCGGGTCCTTCAGGACCACCCGGGCGATGGCCAGGCGCTGTTTCTCGCCACCGGAGAGCTTGTACCCGCGCTCGCCGACGACGGTGTCGTAGCCCTCCGGCAACTCCATGATCCGGTCGTGGATGAACGCCGCCTTCGCCGCGGCCACAAGCTCCTCCTGCGTGGCGTCGGGCTTCCCGTACAGGAGGTTCCGCCGGACCGTGGTGTGGAACAGGTAGGTCTCCTGCGTGACCATGCCGATCAGGTCGCCGAGCGACTCGAGCTTGAGGTTGCGCACGTCCACCCCGTCGATCAGGACCGCACCGTCCTGCACGTCGTAGAACCGCGGCACCAGGTAGGTCATGGTCGTCTTGCCGGCCCCGCTCGGCCCGACGAGGGCCGCGAGCTGCCCCGGCTCGATGTCGAGCGTGACCCCTTCCAGGGTCCATTCCCGCGGGGCGCGCTGCCCGTCGCCGAGGTCGGACGGGGAGACCGGCGGAACACCCTCTGGGGGCGTCTCGTAGCGGAACCAGACGTCGCTGAACTGCACCCTGCCTCGGACCTGCTCCGGAGGCAAGGGGACCGCGTCCGCCGCGTCGGCGATGTCGTGGTCCATGTCCAGGTACTCGAAGATCCGGTCGAACAACGCCATCGACGTCTGGACGTCGCTCGAGACCTGGAGCATGGAACCGATGGGGAAGAACAGCCGCGACTGGAGGGTGGTGAACGCGACGATCGTCCCGCCAGTGATCGCTGCGGCGGCGGCGCCTCCACCAGAAAGCACCCATCCGGCGACCAGGTAGACGAGTGCCGGCGTGATCGAGAAGATCGTGCCGATCACCGCGAAGAACGACCGGCCGATCATCGTCTGGCGGATCTGGAGGCCGGTGAGCCGTTCGTTCTCACCCTGAAACCGGTCGATCTCGTGGCGCTGGCGGCCGAACGCCTTCGACAGCAGGATGCCCGATACCGAGAGCGTCTCCTCCGTGATGGACGTGAGGTCGGCCAGCGACTGCTGCGTGACCGTGGCCACCTTCTGCCTGGCCTTCCCCACCTTGTACGTGAGCCACATGAAGAACGGGACCATGAAGAGAGACAGGACGGTGAGCTGCCACGACAGGAGGAGCATGGCGATCACCGTGCTGGTGATGACCACGACGTTCGACAGGATGGACGAGGCCGTGTCGGTGACCACCGTCTGCACGCCGCCGACGTCGTTCGCCAGTCTCGACTGGATCTCGCCGGTCCGGGTCGCCGTGAAGAACCGCAGCGGCATGAACTGGAGATGGCGGTACAGCGCGTTCCGGAAGTCCTGCATGACCCGCAGCCCCACCAGGTTGGCCAGGTAGGTCTGCCCGATCCCGATGATCCCGGTGACGATGGGGATGGCAACCATCAACGCCACGCTCCAGTACAGCGTGTGGAGGTTGGGGCATGCCCCGCCGTCGCACTGGCCCGGAGGGTTGCCGAACAACGCGTGGTCGAAGATCCGCTTGATCAGCAGGGGGTTCACCACGCCGAGGCCGGAGGTCACGACGATGGCCAGGCCGACCCACGCGACCTTCCCCCGATACGGACGGAAGGTGCCGATCACCCGGCGGACCGTCTGCCTCCTGATGGGGCGGCGGTCCTGGTCCGGAACGGGCGCGGGGAACATGCCGTGGCGACGCATGCTTCTCAGGGTAACCGCCTTCCACGATCATCCATGCCCATGGGCTAGCCTTGCCCCATGCTCCAGTTCTCGGAGTGGGCGCTGATCGGCCGGATGGCCCTGGCCACCGGCCTCGGCTACGCCATCGGCTTCGAGCGGGAATGGAGGGGCAAGCCCGCCGGAGAGCGCACCTTTGCCCTGATCGCGCTGGGCGCTGCGGGGTTCACTGCCATCGGGGTCGAGGGCTTCCCCGCGTCGGCCGAGAAGGTCATCGCCGGGGTGGTCACCGGCGTGGGCTTCCTGGGCGCGGGGCTGATCTTCCGTGAGGCCACCGGCGGCATCCTCGGGCTCACCACCGCGGCATCGGCATGGGCCGTCGCGGCGGTGGGGGTCCTCATCGGGTCCGGGGCGTTCCTTTCCGGGATCCTGTCCACCCTCCTCGTGCTGTTCATCCTGGAGCTGAACCGACTGCCACTCATCCGCCGGTTCCTGGCGCAGCAGCGCCGAGAGCGAGATCGGGGGGTCGACCAGGACGACGAGGGCTGAGCCTCACGCGAGGCCGGCGACGGCCTTGGCCCTGGCCAGCACCGCGTCGAGCATCGCCGGCGTGAGCTTGCCGGTGAACGTGTTCTGCTGGCTGGGGTGGAAGCAGCCGAGGAGCGCGTACGGGCCGATCGCCACCTCGGCGCCGTGTCCGAACGCGGGCCTCGGCCGCATCCGGTGACCCAACGTTGCGAACGCTCGGAGGACGCCGTCCCAGGCGAAGGCGCCGAGGGCTACGACGGCCCGGACCTGGTCGAGCGCTCGGAGCTCCCGGACCAGGTAGGGCAGGCAGGTGTCGCGCTCCTCGGGGGTCGGCCGGTTCCCCGGCGGCGCACATCGGTTCACCGATGCGAGATAGACGCCGCGGAGCTTCAGGCCGTCGTCCCGCGACGTCGACTGTGGTTGGTTCGACAACCCGGCTCGATGCAGGGACGCGTACAGGAAGTCACCCGAGCGATCCCCGGTGAAGATGCGGCCGGTGCGGTTCCCGCCGTGGGCCGCGGGAGCCAGTCCCACCACCAGGATGCGAGTGGCCGGGTCGCCGAACCCCGGCACCGGCCTCCCCCAGTACTCTTGGTCCGCGAACCGGGGCACCTTCTCGCGCGCCACTCGCTCGCGCCACTCGACCAGTCGGGGACAGGCCCGACAGGCCACGATGTCCCGGCGGATCGCGGCCAGTTCTCGCGCGCTCACGCGAGCAACAAGGATGGGGAGGTTCGGTCGCCGCGGCGGTCCCTCAAGGCCTCGTGCATCGCGGGCCGATGGTAGAGCGCGACCAGGGTGGTTGCCTTTACCCACATCCCGCTGTAGAAGGGACGTTCCGTTCCAGCCCATGGCCGAATCCAATCCCGCCCGCAGGGCCGTGCGTGCCCTCGTCGTCGTCGTGACGGCGAGCGCGGCGCTCGGACTCGTGCCCCTCGCGGCGAGCCGCGCGGCGCCCGAGACCGTGCTCCGCTCCGTCCCGGTCGAGATCCGGGCCCTCCTGCCGCGAACCGGCGGCGCCGCCGGTGCGCTCACGCCGAACGGCGAGCTTCGCGCCGCGACGGCGATGCGAACCGCCCGCATCCGGGAGTGCGCACCGATCTGGTTCGACGGGCTGGCCTTCACCTGGGAGCAGTCCGGCGGACGGGCCGTGACCACCGTCGCCGCAGCCGGTCCCGACGGATCCTCGCTCGGTCGCCCGATCCGGATCGATGAGGAGGGAAGCCCCGACCCCGGAACCGCGGAGTACCGGAGCGGCCTCCGGGGGTCCTCCTACACCTGGACCGGCGAGGCACGGTGCGTCCGGTTCTCGATGGACCTTCCGAAGGCCGCGGTCGTGGGGAACGTCCGGGTCCTGTTCATCAACAGCTCGGGCACGGCGGAGGGCCCGGGAACGGGACCCGCGGACGCCGGGCCGGTCGCCGTAGGAGATCGACCCGCCGTCCCCGGATCATCTCGCGCGATCAGTGGGGCGCGGATCCCAAGCTGATGAACTGCACCCCGCTCCTGGCCGGCTTCCTGAGCATGGGGTTCGTCCACCACACCGCGGGCTCCAACTCGTACACGCAATCCCAGGCCGACGACGTCGTCCGGGGCATCTACGCGTACCACACGAACGGCCGTGGCTGGTGCGACATCGGGTACAACTTCCTTGTCGATCGGTTCGGTGACGTCTTCGAGGGCCGCTCCGGCGGCGTCACCAACAACGTGATCGGCGCGGCGCAGATGGGGTTCAACACGGGCGCGTTCTCCGTCTCGGTCATGGGCACCTTCGACTACGTTCGGCCGCCGGAGCCCGCGGTCCGGGCGCTCGAACGATTGCTCGCCTGGCGCCTCGACGTCGCCCATGTCAACCCATCGGCACGGACCGTGATGACCTCGGGCGGAGGTGACACCACGCGATATCCCGCGGGGGCGAAGGTGAAGCTGCGGACGATCTCGGGCCACCGGGACACCGGTATCACCGACTGCCCGGGGATCATCCTGTACGCCATGCTCCCCGGCATCCGGACCCGCGTCGCCACCACCGGCCTGCCGAAGCTGTACAACCCCCGCCTGTCCACCTCGGCCATCGTCTCGGGCCAACCGGTGGACATCAGGATCCGGGCAAAGGGCTCGACCTCGATGACGTGGTCGGTCTCCGTTCTGGACCCGTCCGGGAACGAGATCGCGAGCTTCCCCGACCAGACGGGGGACGCGCTCGAGGTGGTCTGGCCCGCGATCGGACCTCCCTCACAGCCGGACGTCCCCGGCGTCTACCAGGTGGTCATCCGGGGCAGCGCGCCGAACGGCGCGCTCGCCCGCCCCGCCACGCTCGCCTTCACCGTCGAGCCGATCCCAACGCCCTCTCCGTCGCCGACGGTGAGCCCCATCACCCACTGCCTGAGCCTGGCCGGCCGGCCAGGACCTCGAGCCCCATCGCCGGGTCGTTGGAGGCAACGGCGTCAACCCCCCAATCCAGCAGGAAGCCGAAGGTCTCCCGGTCGTCGACCGTCCACGTGCCCACCCGCACGCCCGCCCGGTGGGCCCGCTCGACGAAGGCCGGGCCGGCCGGCACCAGCGCCCGGTGCCCCGGAAACACGAACTCGTGACCCGCGTCGAGGGCGTGGGCTAAGGCGGCATCGGGATCGACGGCCCGGGTGAACAGGAAGCCCGTCGGCAGGGTCGGAGCCAGCCGCTTGGACGCGGCGATCGAGCGCGGGTTGAACGAGATGACCAGGACGGGTCCCCGAAACCCGCTGGCCTGCACCTCCGCCAGGGCCGCCTCCACGATCGCCTCCCGCTCGTCGTCGTAAGCCGGCTCCCCCGGGATGTTCTTGATCTCGACGGCCAAGCCTCCCCGCCCGCTCACGGCGTCCAGCACCTCTCGGAACGCCGGGATCCGCTGGGGCCGCTCCACCGTCCCTGCGTTTGCGGCTCGGATCTCCTCGAAGGTCAGCTCGTGGACCCAGCCCGACCCGTCGGTGGTCCGGGACAGGTCCGGGTCGTGGAGCACCACCGGGATCCCGTCGGCCGACAACCGCACGTCGAGCTCGACGACCGGGGCCCCGAGGGCGAGCGCGGCCTCGAATGAGGCCAGGGTGTTCTCCGGGTGCGTGGAGGAGGCGCCACGGTGGGCGACCACCACCGGGAACGCACTTTCGTTGAACGAGTGTTCAGCCATTGCTGTGGAAAACCGGCCGGAGTATATTCGGCGCCGCTCGGCCCCTCGCCCGCAGGGCCCCGAACGGTCGTCCGCGGGTGGGGGTAGGGCATGGAATGGGTCCGGCAGGCCAGGTGCATCGGGGTCGACCCCGAGCTGTTCTTCCCCGTGGGGTCCACAGGGCCCGCTCTGGCCCAAGCGGAGGCGGCGAAGGCCGTCTGCGCCATGTGCCCGGTCCGCCCCGACTGCCTCCAGTGGGCCCTGGCCACCGGCCAGGACTCGGGGGTGTGGGGCGGTACCTCCGAGGAGGAGCGCAGGGCCATGCGCCAGATCGGGCCGGCCGAACGGATAGCCGCCCTGGGCTGATCGGTGGCGCTCGAACCTAGACCCGGCTCGACGGGCACAGGTGGTTCACCGGGCAGATCTCGCACTTCGGGTTGCGAGCCGTGCAGATCCTTCGTCCGTGGTCGATCAGGACGTAGGTGAACGGGAACCACTTCTCCCTCGGGACGAGACGCATCAGATCGCGCTCGACCTTGTCGGGGTCCTTCTCCGTGCTGAAGCCCAGGCGCTCGGCCAGCCGGCGCACGTGGGTGTCGACGGCGATCCCCTCCACCTTCCCGAAGGCGTTGCCGAGCACGATGTTGGCTGTCTTGCGGGCCACGCCCGGCAGCGTCAGGAGGTCCTCCATGGTGTCGGGGACCTGCCCCCCGTAGACATCGATCATCCGCTGGCAGGCCCCACGGATGGCCCTGGTCTTCTGGTTGAAGAATCCGGTGGGCTTGATGTCGGCCGCGAGCTCGGCTTCGGGCACCTTCACGTAGTCCTCACACGTCCGGTACTTCTGGAACAGCGACGCCGTGACCTGGTTGACGCGCTCGTCCGTGCACTGCGCCGACAGGATGGTGGCGACGAGCATCTCGAGCGGGGTGGAGAAGTTGAGCGCCACCTTGGCCTGGGGATACGTCGCCGACAGGATGCGGATGATCTCGGGCGCGCGCTTCTCGATCGGGCTGTCCCGCGTGAGCTTCGACCCCTTCGGCGCCGTCCCGCTCACAGCACTCGGTGCCAGATCCTCGTCTCCCACTCCAGGCCCACGGTTCCCGCGTCCTCCTGGAACGGATCCCCCCACTTCTCGGAGGACTCCATCATCTGATCGTGGGATTCCCACTCGGTCAGGGTGGTGACCTCGTTCGGGTTCGACTCGCTGTTCCAGACCTGTTGATTGCGGGCGCCGTCCTGCTCGAACGTTGGATACCACTTC
>VAYX01000089.1 GCA_005885325.1 Actinomycetota bacterium | reverse complement strand
CAAGCGGTACCAGGACCTGCACCCCACGTCGACCTACATCATGGACTACCACATGCTCCAGACCACGAAGGACGAGTGGCTGATCCGCCAGATCCGGAACGGGATGGACGACGCCGGGGTCCCCGTCGAGTTCTCCAAGGGTGAGTTCGGGAAGGGCCAGCACGAGATCAACCTCGTGTACGCGGACGCGCTCGAGACCGCCGACCGCCACGCGCTCTACAAGCACGGCGCGAAGGAGATCGCCGCGCTGAACAACGCGGCACTGACGTTCATGGCGAAATGGACGATGGCCGAGGCCGGGTCGTCCTGCCACGTGCACTCCAGCCTGTGGAGCGAGGACGGATCCGACTCCCTCATGTGGGACGAGGCGGACCCCCATCACATGTCGGAGACCTTCCGTCATTACCTCGGCGGCCTGATGTCGACGGCGCGCGAGATGGCATGGATGTTCGCGCCCTTCGTCAACTCCTACAAGCGGTACCAGCTGGGTTCGTGGGCGCCGACCGCCATCGTGTGGAGCCACGACAACCGGACCTGCGGGTTCCGGGTGGTGGGGCATCGGAGGGGCAACCGCGTGGAGAACCGGATCCCGGGGGCCGACGTGAACCCCTACCTGGCCTACGCGGCGACGATCGCCGCGGGACTCCACGGCATCCGCAACAAGATCGAGTGCCCTCCGATGTTCGAGGGCAACGCATACGAGGCCAAGGACGTGCCGCGGGTCCCCTCGTCGCTGCACGAGGCCATCGACGCGTTCGGCAAGAGCGAGGTGGCCAGGGAGGCCTTCGGCGACTTCGTCTTCGAGCACCTTCTGAACACGGCCCAGCAGGAGCAGATCATCTTCGACAACACCGCAGTGACCGACTGGGAGCTCTCGCGGTACTTCGAGCGCGGCTGAGCCACAGCAGCGCGCGAGGCCCTTCAGCGCTGCCGGTAAACTCGGAGGCGTGAAGCCTCTGCTCCTGGTGCGGAACGACGGGTTCGAGACCTATGGCGTGGCCGTGCCGTCACTTCGATCTGCCGGCGCCGAGCTCCTGCTCGTCGACGCGTTCGAGGGGCAGCCGCTCCCGGAGCTCTCCCAGGTTGCCGGTGTGGTGATGCTCGGAGGGACGGTCAACGCGGACCAGGTCGATCGGTACCCGTTCTTGCTCAAGGACCGCACACTGACGCGAGAGGCCGTGAAGGCCGGCGTCCCCTATCTCGGCGTCTGCCTCGGCGCGCAGATCCTGGCCCGGGCGCTCGATCGCCCGGTGATGAAGGCTGCTCGGCGCGAGGTGGGTTTCCAGCCCGTGCATCCCACGGAGGCCGCCTCGGACGACGCCCTGCTCTCGGGATTCACCGACGGCGACCGGGTGTTCCAATGGCACGAGGACACCTTCGACCTTCCGGAGGGGGCCACGCTCCTGGCAACCGCCGACGACGTGCCGCACCAGGCCTTCCGGGTGGGCGACCTGGCCTGGGGGATCCAGTTCCACTTCGAGGTCGACGGCGCCGAGCTCGAAGCGTGGCTGGACGAGGCCGACTCGCTGATGGACCTCGAGGCCACCTGGGGGAAGTCCTCCGAGGACATCCGCCTGGAAGCCAAGGAGCACATGGCGGCACACGAGGAGCGGGGGCGCGAGGTGTTCCGCCGGTTCGCCGACGTGGTCCGACGGGCGACGCGGTAGCGGGCGGGACGATGGAGATCCCTCAGGTCGCGGTGGTCGCCTACCATCTCCGGCCCGGCCGGGTCTCGTTCTGGAACGTCGGCGGATACGGCGTCCCGGAGAACTACATCGACGCCATCCGGAGGGCGGGCGGGCGTCCGGTGCTCCTCCTGCCCGGGGACCAGACGCCGATCGAGGAAGTGCTCGAACCCTTCCAGGCCCTGCTCCTGGTGGGCGGGGGAGACGTCGAGCCCTCCCGATACGGCCAACCGCCGCACTCCGAGATCTACGGCCTCGAGCCCGATCGCGACGGCTTCGAGATCGGGCTCCTCCGACATGCCGACCGCAGCGGGATGCCGACGCTTGCCATCTGCCGAGGTATGCAGGTGATGAACGTGGCCTTCGGTGGGACCTTGATCCAGCACCTCCCCGACCATCCCGAGTACCTCGAGCACGGAACCCCGAGCGGCGAGGACCTGGCTCGTCACGATGTGAAGCTCGCCTCGGGCAGCCGAATCGCTGAGGCGGCCGGCGCGGAGGTGCTGTCCTGCTCGACCCATCACCATCAAGGGGTGGACGGCGTGGGCGAGGGCCTATCCGCCACCGGCTGGTCCGAGGACGGGTTGGTCGAAGCCCTCGAGCGCGAACGGGGATGGATGCTCGGTGTCCAGTGGCATCCGGAAGACAATGCCGAGCACGACCCCGCACAGCAGGCGGTGTTCGACGCGCTGATCGCGAAGGCGGCCCGAGCATGAGCGAGCTTCGGATCGTCCGGGCCGAGGGCAACCCGGTCCAGCGGGGTCAGCGCATCGGCCGGGAGCTCCGCGACCTGATGAACGAGTCGATCGACTTCTACGGGCGCTACATGTCGCGCCGTGGGGTTTCGACCCCACAGCTCCAGGAGCTGCTCACGCCGTACCTCGTGTATGCCGAGGCGGCGTTCCCACAGTTCATGGGCACGCTGAACGGCATGTCGGCGGGGGCGACCGTGCCGTTCCTCGAGCTGTTCGCGGTGAACGCGTTCGAGGAGCTCGAGCCGCTGCTCGAGGCGCCCGAAGGAGGCACGCTGTTCCTGCAACGCAAGGAGGGCCGCTTTCCGACGAAGGAGCCGAGGGATCCGAGGCCGGCGGCGGCCCCCAGGATCGAGCGGTGCTCCAGCTTCACCGTCACCGCGCCGGGGGTCACGCTCCTCGGGCACAACGAGCAATGGCTGGCGGGCGACCTCGGCAACGTCGCGGTGGTGATCGAGGTACCGGACGACGGCTCGGTGGCCGTGGCGTCCCCGACGATCGTGTCCTGCCTTCCGGCGGTGGGCGTGAACGGCAACGGCGCGGCGCAGGGGATCGGCTCGCTGACGGCCCTGGACGACCACGTCGGAGTGCCGCGCGTGCTCGTGTCCCGGCACTCGCTCGAGGCGGCCGACCGCGACGACGCCGTCCGGCGAGCCGGGACGGCATCCCGCGCGGGCGGATACGGCCACGTGCTGGCCTTCCGCGGAGGGGACTCGGTCACGATCGAGACGACGGGGAAAGAGGTGGCGGTCCTGGACGGTCCCGGCGCCCACACGAACCATTACCTCGACCCTCGGCTGGCCGCGTTGGGGGTCGAGCCGTCCGAAGGGAGCAGGTCGCGGCTGGCTCGGCTCGACGAACTCTTGGCCGAGCGCCGTCCGGCGACCCCGGAAGGGGTCATGGACATCCTTCGGGACCACGGCTCCGGGTCCGAGGCCATCTGCCTGCACCCGGACCCGGCCGAGGGCGACGAGGCCTCGGCGGTGATGTTCTCCATGGTTGCCGACATGGAGGCCTCACGGCTGTGGGTGGCCACGGGGAATCCGTGCCAGAACGACTACGTGGAGATCGACCTGACGGGCGTGGCGTGAGGAGGCGCGAACCTCGGTGACCTGGACGACGCCGCTCCTCTACGAGCGTCTGACATGGCCCGAGGTCCGGCGAGCGGCGTCAGAGGACCGGGTGTGCCTCATCCCGGCCGGCACGCTCGAGGACCACGGGCCGCACCTGCCCCTCGACGCCGATACCAGGATCGCGAGCGAGATCTGCCGACGTGCCGCCGAGGAGATCCCGGAGGAGGTCATGCTGCTGCCGCCGATCATCCATGGCTACACGCCGCACCACATGGACTTCCCCGGCCCCATCACGATCGGATGGGACACGTTCGTCCGGTACTGCACCGACATCGGGACCTCGCTCGCCCGCCACGGGTTCAAGCGGATCCTGTACCTGAACGGCCACGGCTCGAACATCCCACTCGTGGAGATGGCCGCCCGGCTGGTCGCCCTGGACCACCCCGACGTCCTGGCCGCGGCGGCGTTC
Organism: Actinomycetota bacterium; assembly: GCA_005885325.1. Taxonomy (GTDB): domain Bacteria; phylum Actinomycetota; class UBA4738; order UBA4738; family HRBIN12; genus AC-69. The sequence goes on along the minus strand of VAYX01000089.1, from coordinate 10,602 downwards.
TACCTCACGAGCCGAGAGTCCATGAAGGTCATCGAGGAGGTCCGCGAATCCGAGCTCGGCGGTATGGGACACGCGTGCGAGCTCGAGACCTCGATCTACCTCCACCTGGACCCTGGCGCCGTCGACATGGACAAAGCCGTCGACGAGAACTCCTTTCCCGAAGGCTCCAACGCCTGGATGGACTGGTCGGACGGGCCGCTCAAGCTCATGCCGTGGTGGAACGCCATCAGCCGCACGGGAGTCCACGGTGACGCGACCAAGGCAACGGCAGAAAAAGGCAAGTCGCTGTTCGAGGCCGCCGTCTCCGAGTGCGTCGCGTTCGTGCGGGAGCTGCGTTCCAAGCCTCTGCCCGTGCGGTGGGAGCCTTCCGAACGTCCCTGAATGACCACTGGTCACCCCGCGACACCGACCTCGGCGGCCCGCCCGCTGCCTGGAGCTTCGAAGGCCAACCGTGCTATACACGCGCGACGAGGGGGGCGCCGACGGCCGTGTTCGGGGAGGCCGGCGGTCGCCACCGGGCCCGGAGGGGAACCCGGGAGCCTCGGCCATTCGTACTCAGGTAACGAGGGCAGTCGACGACGGGGGGTGGCGGGCGATGAGCCTCAACGGACGGAGAAAGGGCCCCTGGGTCGGGGGCACGGGGATCCTGGTCGCCGCGGTCATGCTGGCCACGGCGAGCTTCGCGGGGATCGCGGGGGCACAGAGTGCGACACCCAGTCCCGCCGGCAAGAGCACGTTCATCTACGGGGTCACCGCCCCCAACAGCTCGATGAACCCCCTCGTCGGCTATCTGGGCATCGACTACACGATCTGGTCGCTCGAGTACAACCTGCCGATCGAGTTCGCCACCAAGGACTTCGGCGCCGACCTCGAGCATTCCATCGTGACCAGCGTGGAAACGAGCTCGGACAACATGTCGTTCACCTACCACATGCGGTCGGGATTGAAGTGGTCGGACGGGCAGCCATTCACCGCGAACGACGTCGCGTGGACGCTGAACTTCTACAAGGAAAGCAACATCAGCAATTACTCCGCGGATCTGGCGATCTTCAAGTCCGCCGAGGCCACCGACGACGCGACGTTCGTCATCCACACGGACCAGCCGACCTCGGTGTTCAATGGGCAATCCGTGTGGATGTACGAGTTCATCCTCCCCGAGCACATCTGGAGCACCATCGACGAGCCGAAGAAGTTCGAGAACGTCCCGGCAGTCGGAAGCGGCCCATGGGTGGTCACGCAGCAGAAGCCTGGGGACTTCGTTCGCCTGGAGCGGAACCCCAACTTCTGGGGAACGCAGGTCGGGTTGGAACCCCATGTCGACGTCATCATCGAGAAGGTCTTCAACGACGAGAACCAGATGGCCGCCGCCCTCCAACGGGGCGAGATCGACTTCGGCTTCTTCGACTCCGCAAACATCCTGAACTCGTTGAAGACCAAGCCGAACATCAAGACCTGGGGAGCCCAGATCCCCCTGTTCGACGAGCTGGCGTTCAACAGCGGCTCAGCATTCCAGACGGACAAGGCGGGCGGATTCGTCCCGCACGGGGACGGGATCCACGCGACATCGGATCCGGCCTTCAGGCGGGCAGTGGCCGAGGCCATCGACAAGCAGACGCTCGTTGACAAGGTGTACGGCGGCTACGCGACCGTGGCCGACTCGCCCGTGCAGCCCGGCGCCACGACCGGCAACTGGGATCCCCCGGCGGACCAGGCATTGAACTTCAACCTGGACAAGGCCAAGGCCGACCTCACGGCTGCCGGGTACACGGACACCGACGGCGACGGGGTGGTGAACGATCCGAAGACGGGCGAGAACGTCGTCCTCCGCTACTACACGCGGACGTCCGACCAAAACACGATCAAGACCGCGCCCTTCGTCAAGTCGTGGCTGGAACAGATCGGGGTCGGTGTCAAGGTCTTCGCAGTGAGCTCGGGCAAGCTCACGACCATCATCGAGTCGGGCGACTACGAGTTGTTCCATTGGGGCTGGTTTCCCAACCCCGACCCCAACTACATCCTCGGCATCTTCACCTGCGAGCAGCGGGCTCCCAAGCCCGGGGTCTACGGCAACAACGACAGCTTCTTCTGCGACCCGCAGTACGACCAGCTCTACCAGCAGCAGCTCACCGCGACCAGCACGCAAGCTCGCGTCGACATCGTCCACCAGATGCAACAGATCCTATACGAGCAGCAGCCCTACATCATGCTCGCCTACACCAACTACCTGGAGGCCTACCGGACCGACCGGTTCACCGGGTACACCACCCAGCCGGAAGGTGTGGGGGACCTCCTCGCGACGTGGGGCCCGTTCGGGTTCATCGGCATCCGGCCGGTGACCGGTGAGGGAGCGAGCGCCGCGAAGAGCGAGGGGATCCCGGGCTGGGTGTGGATCGCCATCGTGGTCGGGCTGGCCGTCGTCATCGGGGGCATCATGCTGGGACGGCGCCGAATAAGTGACGAGGACCGCGTCTGAGTCGAGGCGGGTGAGCGGCACAGGGAGCGATCGACCAGGGTGAGCACGCGCCGGTACCTGATCTCGAAGGTGCTCCAGGCGATCCTCACCTTGGCGTTCGTGCTGGCGTTCAACTTCTTCCTGTTCCGGGCGGTGGGCGACCCGGTGACCCAGCTCCTTCGGGGCCACTCGGGGATCTCGGCCCAAGCTGTGCTGCAGCTTCAGCGCCAACTGGGGCTCGACCTCCCGCTCCCGCAACAGTTCGTCCACTACGTGAAGGAGACGTTCGAGGGACACCTGGGGTACTCGTATTTCTACAACCTCCCGGTCTCCCAGGTGATCGCGGGGCGGATCTGGCCGACGATCCTGCTGATCGGGCTGTCGACGCTCGCCTCGACGGCACTCGGCATCTGGATAGGGATCCGCCAGGGGTGGCGCCGAGGGAGCAAGTACGACCAGGGAATGCTGGCGTTCACCCTGTTCACGTACTCGATGCCTGAGTTCTGGTTCGGTCTCCTCATCATCATGGCGTTCGCCGTTGGGGTCGGGCCCTTCCCTGCGCTGTTTCCCACCGGGGGGTACGAGACAACCGGCGCCGGCTACACGGGGATGGCCCACGTCGTGGACGTGTTGAACCACATGGTGCTGCCGTTCTTCGTCCTCACGCTCTCCTATCTCGGAGAGTACTCGCTGATCATGCGGTCCTCGCTCCTGGAGACCCTGGGCGAGGACTTCATCATCACCGCCCGGGCCAAGGGGGTGAGGGAGAATCGGGTCCTGTACGGACATGCGGTCCCCAACGCGCTCCTCCCCACGATGACGGTGACCATCCTCCAGCTCGGGTTCGTGCTCTCGGGTGTGATCACGATCGAGCTGATCTTCAACTGGCCGGGCCTCGGGCTTCTCACGGCGACGTCCGTCGATGCGCGCGACTTCCCGGTCCTCCAGGGTCTGTTCCTCCTGTTCAGCGCCTCGGTGATCGTCGCGAACCTCGTCGCGGACCTCCTGTACTCGTACCTGGATCCCCGCGTGCGGGCGGCCTGAGCCATGCGACCACGGCCCACATCGACCGAGCCCGTCGCCACCGCCCCGGACGTCCACATCGAGGTGAAGGAACCGCCCCGCACACCGAAGCAGATCGCGCGGGCCCGCCGCAAGGCCGCCGCGAAGCGCGTGTGGAGGGAGTACCGGAAGAACACGATGGGGATGGCCGGCCTGATCATCCTGGGGTTCTTCGTCTTCGTGGCCATCTTCGCCCCGCTCCTCGCCAGCTCCTGCGGCCTCGATCCCACCTGCCCTTCCACCGGTCCACAACTCCATGCACCCTCCTTGAAGTACCCGCTGGGCACCGATGACCTGGGGCGCTCGGTGCTCACGCTCACCATCTGGGGGACCCGCATCTCGATGATCGTCGGGCTGGTCTCCACGGCGATCACGATTTTGATCGGCGTCACCATCGGGTTGATCGCCGGCTATTACGGGGCCTGGCGAGAGACCGTGTTGATGCGGCTCACGGACTGGTTCCTGGTGATCCCGTTCCTCCCGCTTGCCATCGTGCTGGCCACCCTGCTCGGTCCGTCCTTCTACACGGTCATCTTCGTCATCGCCATCACGTCGTGGCCGAGCGCCGCTCGCGTCATCCGGGCTCAGGTGTTGTCGTTGAAGACACGTCCGTACGTCGAGCGAGCCCGTGCCCTGGGCGCGAGCGACTGGCATCTCGTCACCCGGCACATCCTTCCGAACGTGGGCCCGCTGATCTTCGCCAACACCGTGCTCACCGTTGCGGTGGCCATCCTCTACGAGTCCACGCTCTCGTTCCTGGGTCTCGGCGACCCGCTGCACACGTCATGGGGGACGATCCTGGAGAACTCGTTCGGGGCCGGCGCGCCGTTCGCCGGCAACTGGTGGTGGGTGGTCCCGCCCGGCCTTGCCATCGTCCTGGTGGTGCTGTCGTTCACGATGATCGGCTACGCGCTGGACGACATCCTCAACCCCAAGCTCAGGGCGCGATGAGCCTCCTCTCGGTCCACGACCTCTTCGTGAACTACCGGACGCAAGGAGGGCCCGTCCCGGCGGTGCGCGGCGTGGACATCGAGATCGGGACGGGAGAAGTGCTGGGCCTGGCCGGCGAGTCGGGTTGCGGCAAGTCCACGATCGCCGGGGCCCTGCTGCGACTCCTCCCCACCGGGACCGAGGTCACCGGCTCCATCCTGCTGAACGGCGAGGACGTTCTCGGCATGAGGCCGGGACGCCTGCGGGCCGTGAGATGGACCGAGACCTCGATCGTGTTCCAAGGCGCCATGCACGCGCTCAACCCCGTGCAGCGGGTCGGCGAGCAGATCGAGGAGGCCATCCTCATCCACCACCAGGCCGGTGAGAGGGAAGCTCATGTTCGGGTGGGTGGCCTGCTCGAGCAGGTGGGCCTGCCGCCTCGCAGGATCAAGGATTATCCCCACGAGCTCTCGGGTGGTCAGAAGCAGCGGGTGATGATCGCCATGGCCCTGGCCTGCAACCCCAGCCTGATCATCGCCGACGAGCCGACCACCGCCCTCGACGTGATGGTCCAGGCGCAGGTGTTGAAGCTCCTGAAGGAGCTTCAACGAGACCTCGGACTGGCCATGCTGTTCATCACCCACGACCTGTCGGTGTTGATCGAGGTGTGCGATCGGCTGGCCATCATGTACGCCGGGCGGATCGTGGAGGAAGGCCCGGCCCAGTCCGTGTTCTACGAGTCGGCGCACCCCTACACCAGGGCCCTGGCCGATGCGTTCCCCGCGATCGGCGAGGGGAGGTTCCGAAAGGCCCCCTCGGGCCTGCCCGGGGATCCGCCCTACCCACAGGACCTTCCCGGCGGATGCACGTTCCACCCGCGATGTCCCCTGGCATTCGAAGCCTGCCCGCACATCGACCCACGACTGTTCGACGTGGGCCCGGGGTGGCGGGCCGCGTGCCTCCTGGTCGATTCGGCCAAGCCGGTGCTGGAGGCCGCACGGACCCCCGGATCCGGCCCGTGAGCGAGCGGATGCCCCCCACGGAGCAGGCCCCGGACCGGGAGGTTGCCCCACCGTTGCTCGAGGTCCGCGACCTCAAGGTCACGTTCGCCGGCCGGATCGGCCTGGGGGCGGGCCTCCTCGGGCGCAAGGCGACGCAGTCCAGGGCCGTGGACGGCGTGAGCTTGCAGCTACGCCGGGGGGAGGTGCTCGCCCTGGCCGGCGAGTCCGGATGCGGCAAGACCACGACCGCCAGGGCGATCATGGGCCTCGAGCCACCGAAGGAAGGCCAGATCCTCTTCGAGGGCAGGAAGATCTCCAAGGGCCTGCGGGCCTACCGCCGGAAGGTGCAGATGGTCTTCCAGGACCCCACCGGCGCGCTCAACCCGCGTCAGACGATCTACGAGTCGGTTGCCGAGGGATTGCGCATCCATCGGATCCACCACGGGCCGAACGGCGAGACGGAGCAGCAGCTCGTGGCTCGCGCCCTCTCCCGAGCCGGGATGCGCCCCCCTGAGCGGTTCTTCCTCAACTACCCCCACGAGCTCTCCGGCGGACAGCGCCAGCGCGTGGTGATCGCGGGAGCCCTCGTGCTCGATCCGGTGATGCTCGTCGCCGACGAGCCCGTGTCGAACCTCGACGCGTCGGTGCGCGGGGAGATCCTTCGTCTGCTCCTACAGATCCGCGACGACCTCGGCCTGGCCATCCTGGTGGTGACGCACGACCTCGGGCTCGCCTGGACCATCGCCGACCGGGTCGCGGTGATGTACCTCGGGCGCATCGTCGAGATCGGCCCGGCCGAGGACGTCCTGACCCGGCCATTGCATCCCTACACGAAGGCGCTGCTGAACGTCGTTCCCGAGGCGGGAGGGCTGGACCGGCCCATCCTCACCGGGGAACCCCCGGACCCCACGAGGATCCCGCCGGGATGCCGGTTCCACCCTCGGTGCCCCGAGGTGGCAACGGGCGCGGCCCGAGCGGCGGGGGTCGAGGACCGATGCCGGGGAGAGGACCTCGGCCTCATGGAGCTTCGTCCGGGGCACTTCGCCGCGTGCCACCTCGCCGCCGTCACTGTCGGCGAGGGTCAGGCGATGTCGACGTCGCAACCCAAGCGCTGACCGATCCACCGACGCCGTCGTCGATCGGTCAGGCGTTCGCCGAGCGCTCCCGCTCCTCCTGGTCGCCCTTCAGGACGCCGAGGATGGCCTCCATCTCGGTGTCGCCGACCGGTATCTCGCGACCGGACGCTCGTGCCGCCGTCAGGAGGGTCCGTAGGTTCGACTCGGCCATCTCGGCCCGGGCCTCGAGATCCCTGACCCGGCTGGCGAGCGCCTGCGCCCGTCGCTCTGCCTCGTCCCGCCCCTCTCGAGACTCGCGGGCTTCCTCCCGGGCGGTGCGAAGGCCGGCCCGCAGCGAGGCGACCTCCCGGCCGAGCTCGATCATCCGCTCGATGGCCTCGCGACCGATCTCCGAATACGTGGGACGGGAAGGGGGGCCCGATTCATCCGCGGATGACCGGGTTGACCTGGGCTTGCGGGGCCGCGGCACCTGTTCCCGCTCGCCGGGCTCGATCGGTCTGGGATCAACGAGCCGGTACTTGCCGTCCACCATCTCCAGGCGGCGCCGGGCGAGCAACGCCCGGACGGCCCGAGCCGCGGCGAGCGGCTCGGGCAGGCCCATGTCCCGCGCGATGTCCGCCGGGCTCACCTCCAGCGCCTCGCCGGGCCCCACCCTGGACGCCACTGCGGCGAGGAAGGCGTTCGCCCGCTCCAGGCTCTCCTGGTTCACGCGGCTATCGTGGCAACTTCCGGGCCGGACCGCCAGCCGGTCGAGGCTCCGCCAGCACCGGGCCGGGGCCGGGATTTGACCCATTCGCCGCGGCCGGTGTATACATCGCGATGGAGCCGCTGGAACCTTCGGGTTCCGGCGGCTCCATCGTTGCCCCCTAGCCCTCGTTGGTGGAGATCCTGTGTCAGGCCACCGCGACGAGCTCTCCGGTCCTCAGGCTTTCGACGCACCGCTCTCCGGGGTGCGAGTGGTGGATTTCTCCCGGGTCTTGGCTGGGCCCCTGGCCACCATGATCCTGGCCGACCTCGGCGCCGACGTGGTGAAAGTCGAGCGCCCCGAGACCGGCGACGACACCAGGCGATGGGGTCCGCCGTTCGTCGGCGACGACGACGCCGCGTACTTCCTCTCGCTCAACCGGAACAAGCGATCGGTCGTCATCGACCTCTCGACGGACGAGGGACGGGGGGCGGCTCGCGATCTGGCCGTGGGAGCAGACGTGGTGGTCGAGAACTTCCGGCCCGGGCTCATGGCGAGCTTCGGCCTGGACTATCCGTCCCTCTCGGCGCTCGATCCGACCCTCGTGTATTGCTCCCTGGTCGCGTTCTCCGAGGACGGCGACGCAGCATCGCGCCCGGGGTACGACATCATCGTCCAGGCCCTCTCCGGGCTCATGAGCTTCACCGGCCATCCGGGCGGCGAGCCAACCAAGGTCGGGGTCGCGCTCCTCGACGTGATCGCCGGGTTGTACGCAGCGAACGGTATCCAGGCCGCGCTCCTCGGCCGGGCGCGCACCGGCCGCGGACGGAAGGTCACCGTTTCTCTGTTCGAGGCGAGCCTCGCCGCGCTGGTGAACCAGGCGGCCAACTATCTGCTGGGCGGCGACGTTCCAGTCCCGATGGGGAACGAGCACCCGAACATCGTTCCCTACCAGCTCTTCGAGTCCGCCGACCGGCCGTTCATCCTGGCGGCCGGAAACGACAAGCTCTTCCGGCGCACGTGCGAGGTGATCGCACGGCCCGGGCTGGCCGAGGATCCTCGGTTCGCCACGAACGACGACCGCGTTCGGAATCGCTCCGAGCTGATCCCGCTGCTTCAGGAGGTCTTCCGGACGAAGTCGTCCGACGATTGGCTGCGCGCCTTCGAGCGGGCGGGCGTGCCGTGCGCTCCCGTCCGGCGGCTCGACGAGGTCTTCGCCTCCATCGAGGGCTTGGCCGTCGTGCAGGACGTGCCGGACCCTGCCCGAGGAACGCTTCGCCTGGTGGCGAACCCCATCCGGCTCTCCGGCGAGCTCCTGCCGGTCCGTCGCCCACCGCCCGTCCTTGGGGAGCACACGGACGAGGTCATGGCCGAGCGGGACTCACCCCCCACCAGTCCGTGAACGCTTCCGAGCGATGGGCGCTCGCGCTCGCGAGCTGGGCCATCCCCGACGAGATCCTGTCGCGGGCCCCGGAGTCGCCCTGGACCTTTCCCCCGGAGTTGTTCCGATCCCGTGCGGAACGGGCGACGACCGGTCAACCGTCAACCACCACCGTTCGGGCCGCGGAGGCGCTGCCCGCCGGTGGCACGGTCCTGGACGTCGGCGTGGGGGCGGGAGCCACGTCGGTTTCCCTGTGGGCGCGGGCGTCTCGGGTCACGGGCGTCGACAGCGCCGAGGCCATGCTTGAGGAATTCCGTCGAGCCGCGGCGGCCGCCGGTGTCGAGGCCGTGGCGGCGCTCGGCCGGTGGCCCGACGTCGCAGCCGAGGTCGTCGCCGCCGACGTCGTGGTGTGCGCGCACGTCCTGTACAACGTGCAGGAGCTCGAGCCCTTCGTGCGAGCCTTGCACGAGCACGCTCGCCGGCGCGTGGTGATCGAGATCACGTCCACGCATCCACTGGCGTGGATGAGCGACCTGTGGCTCCGGTTCCACGACCTCCAGCGTCCAACCGAACCGACCGCCGATGTCGCCGAGGAGGCTCTTCGCGAGTGGGGGTTCGACGTCGAGCGCGAGGACGTCACGACACCACCTCGGGGCGGCGGGTTCGAGCGGCGCGAAGACGCGGTCGGGCTGATCCGTCGGAGGTTGTGCCTGACGCCCGATCGCGATGACGAGGTCGCGGAGGCCTTGGGCGACCGCCTGGCGAAACACGAGGGACTCTGGTCGGCCGGACCGGAGAGGCAACGGCTGGTGACGCTGTGGTGGGACACGGCGGCCCGGACCTGACCGAGCTGGATCGAGCTACTGCGTCTTTCGAGACACGTAGTCCCGGACGATGAAGTCGCCGATCTCGCGGTCGTCCATCAGGAACACGCGGCCCGCCGTCAGCTTGGCCAGGCGCTCCATGAACCGGATCAACCCCGGCGAGTCCTCCAGCATGAACACGTTCACGGTCACGCCCGCACGGGACAGCCGGAGCGCCTCGGTCAGCGTCAGCTGGATGGTGCGCGGGACGGGCGGCCAGGAGAAGAACACCTCCTCGCCCTCCAGGTGAGCCGTGGGCTCGCCGTCGGTCACCATGATCACCTGCCGCGTGGCCCGGGGGTGCTGAGCCAGCAGCCGCCCGGCCAGGTTGAACGCATGCTGCATGTTCGTGCCGTAGACCCGCTCCCAGCCCGCCGCAGTGAGGTCCTGGGGCTCCATCCTCCTCGCGTAATCGGAGAACCCGATCATGTACAGCCGATCGTGCGGGTATCGGCCCTCGATCAGTGCGTGGAGGGCCAGGGCCATCCGCTTGGCGTGGACGAAGTGGCCCCGAAGCGGCATCGAGAAGGACAGGTCGAGCAGCAAGGCCGTGGCGGCCTCGGTCCGCTGCTCCGCGTCGACCAGCTCGAAGTCGTCGGGGACCAGGTGCACGTCGGCGCCGGGTCCGCCTCGCAGCACGGCGTTGAACACCGTGCGCTGCACCGCGATCTGGCCGGTATCGCCGAACGTCCAGGGCCGGGTGGAACCGGTCGGCTCAGCCAGGCCGCCGACCTCCCGGGCATCGTGCGTTCCCTCCCGGTCCCGGCGCAGCCGTTCGAACACCTTGACCAGCGCTCGCTCGCCCAGCTTGCGCGCGCCCTTCGGCGTCACCTCGAGCCGCCCCTCACGCCTGGTCACGAGCCCCGCCTGCTCCAGCGTCCTTTCGATCTGCTTGAGCCTCCGGAGATCGCGCGCCGCCTGCTCGCCCAGGGTGCGACGGAGGGCTTCCTCGTCGACGTCCTCCAGCGATGCCCCCGCGTAGTCCCCCCGCATCGACCGGTCCAGGTCCTCGTAATCGTGCAGCCGCTCCATAGCGTCGACAGTCGCCGACAGCGGCATGGCTTCCTCCCCGGCCGCCAGCGCAGGGTCACCCCAGGGCATGTCGGGGAACATCGAGGCGAGGTTGGCACCCAGCCGGTCGACCTCGAAGGC